>DUQX01000030.1 GCA_012837615.1 Bacillota bacterium
AGCATAAAACATCACCTCTTAACTATATTCAAGATCGGCAACCAGTATGTATCAGCAACCGATATGTCTAAATTGGCATATCGGTTTTACATATATTTTTCTTTGGCAAATATACACCGTCCTTGGATACACTGCAGATACATGATAGATACAGAAAAAGTATCCGAAATTAATCTTCCCGCTCAACAACCAACCTCGCATCTACATTATTCGCCATGCTTATCATGTTGCCATTCCTAAACATGCATAACGAGGTTAAGGTAGCACTTAAAATCTTAATTTGTGATTAACGGAAGCGTCTCTCAATATCGCGCTTAAAACTGCAGATGCGGTAAACTCCCGTTATGTACATATATTCATAACGGGGGTAAAAACCAGGAAGCAAGTTATTGTAGAATAATGGCTCTTACAAAGCCTAAATTTGTAATTAAACATTACATTCAACACATTCAACATTCACGATCGTGCATGATCATAAGGCCCCGCTTCGCCATTAACGGATATAAAGAACACTGATACTTTGTAGGATAGCTTTCTACCATAATTATCTTACACACCACCAAAAAACCGGCCACTGCAAGTGTGGCCGGTTACGCTCCAGCTCATTCCGGCACAAGCGTCCAATATATGCCGAGAATTCATCGCCTCCACAACAACATTTATTAATTTTCGGGTTAGCTTTAAGTTAAATTATCAGTTAGCTTGTCCCTTAAAACCCAAATATTTCCTTTCTTATTACCATATTTTACGTAAATTATAGCTAATCTTAGAGGAAGTGTCAACTAAAAAAATGATTGGAAATATACTGTGCCTTTTGTTTACTGCCCCTTTTCCATAACATTCGGAAATATAATCTTTAATAACCAGTATTTCTGCATATTCCTCAAATTTTTGCTCATTGTGTTTGCACGATTTATTATTTTGGAGGTACTGGATCCGCCTGTCGACCGTCTCCCGACTTTATAACTGCCATGGTGCCGTAATTGTAGAGCCCGCGGGCAAAGCACTCGATGGAGATATCCGTCCCGCCTGCCATATGCGTCAGTATGCTCCGGGTTCCCACGGCGGCACTTTTACCTCTGAAACGGTGTCCGATGGTGAACGGCAGGTGTCTGCCGAAATATCCCGAGAAGGGATATTTCTTTTCCTCGGTGTCTTCCAGGTAGTACTTAAATCCCGGCGGATAGGAATGATTGGCCAGGTGTTCCCCGGTAGCAATGCTCAGGTACTGCCCCTCCCCGGGAGCATACGTGTACCAATCCAGGGTGTTGGAACAAGAAATGCAGGGCCTCGGAAAGTCCTTCGTACCGATTCCCTCTACAATAATCAGGGCTATTTTATAATCTTGAAGATGCGTTAAAATAAGCGGGCAGATATCCGTTATCGAAGATACATTTCCCAGCGTTGTATAAGCCGGTATCGTTTTATTCCTGGCCTGAACTTTACAAAACGGCCTGGGGGCGCTGCCAAAAGTCTTAAAAATAAATCCCTCTTTGGCTACCAGCATAAAATCGGGCAAGCGCTGGACAAATTTCTGCACTTCGCCAAATAAAGCAATGAGCCTTTCTTTCTCGACAATCAGTTCTATGTCCTTGTGCTTTGATACGCAGTTCAAATCGTCAATGGAAGGTTTGAACAGCCCCGCATACCGCGGCGCCATGCCTCCGCCGCAGGCAAAGCCATCCAGAGGGCTCAAATCAATATAACCTTTCAAGGGAACCATATCCCCCGTACCTACCACTACAGGCGTCATGCCCGTTGCCCCGGCAAACCGCTCGATCTGCGCAAATATCAGCGCCATCAAGCTTTCCCATTGTTGTGGATTATCTTCTACAAAAGCGGACATTAAGTAAGGTTGTGCAAAATTTAAGAACATGAACCCGGGGCGGTAACTGTCGTACAGCTCCAGGGCTACATCTATCACCCAGGGAATACTTTGCAGGCTGGTATCCCCCGGATAGCGATGCTTTTTCAGCACTTCCGCGGCCAACTTTACCAGAGGATCTCCTTTTTTCACCTCTTTACCTGTTTCAAAGTCAAAAGCCGCCTGCCATTCCACCACATCTAAAAGTACCTGTTTCATTCCGCAGCCTCCATTTCATGCCAAGAAACCCTTTCCCCATATAACGGAATCTCTTTGCCGCAAGAAGAGCAGATATTGTCTTTTAAAAAGAAGCCTGTGAGCTTCCCCCCACAACCGCTGAAGTTAATCCGTTCAATGACCGCTTTTCCACAACCCGGGCAGAGAGTGCTCACCCATCGCGAACCGACAAAATTGCTAAAATATATAAAAGGCAGTTTGTCTCTGGCGGTTTCCAATGTCCTGTTGATGGCGTCGATAGCAGGATAATCCCAGTTTTTCATTTTGTATTCCGGAAGAAGCCTGAATACATGCCACGGGGTTAAGGGATTGATACTGTAGATAAAATCCGCCATTTCCTCTATCTCATCATTGTTAATATTCTGAACGATTGGGGTAGTAATTTCCAGATGGTTTTTGCCGGAGAAATATTTTATGTTTTCCAGTACCGGCTGAACCGAATGCACGCTGGCGTATTTTCTGTAAAAAGAATCGGAAATTGATTTCAGGCTCACATTAATGAAGGAAAAAATGCGGGATATTCTTTCAGCCGTCTCTTCGGTCATATATCCGTTGGTCAGGCAGCCCATAGGGATCCCCTCGGCTGCAGCCTCCCGGGCAATATCCTCCAGTGAGTGCAGCGATACTGTCGGTTCGTTAATGCCGAAGACAATGTTGTGGCAACCTGTTTTCCGGGCATAGTCAATCATTTTTTCCGGGGGCAGGTTGAACATGAACAATTTGGAAGGATCTCCTTTGGCCAGGTAAGCATTGGAACAATAAGCACAGTCCAGGTTGCAGCCGCTGCTGCCCAGCAAAAGGCTGCGGCTGCCCGGGTAGGCGTGGTAGAAGGGTATGGATTCTATATGAACGGCATTCATCGTCGTCCAGCGGTGGGAATATTTTTCTTTTACCTCATTATTTTCCGCATAATATGCGCCGCATGCGCCGCCCCCCTTTTCATCCAGGAAGCAACGCCGCGGGCAAATATTGCATTCTACCATTTCGCCCCTCCTTTGCATAATAATCCGGTAATACGAAGCCCAGGCATTATAATTTTTATGCCTGTATCAAGTATTATGTATGGCTATGCATAGCGCCTGTCAATAATGGCTGCCTAAATCTACTGCTTCTAAATATCATAACACTGTTAACAACATTCCATTAGCAGTTGTGCGCTTCACTATTAAAAAATATAAAGAGCAGGGATTATCAGGGTGTTATTCGTTATTCAAAATACAAATATTCAAAACACCGCAAAAATATGCCCGGAGAATATCCAACTTGAAGAAATTACGAAGGCGACTGCTCCTTTTTAAAAAATTTTTTCATCGTATAATAAACCGCCATACCGGCCAGAAAGCCGAAAGCCATATTGCTCAAAAGCGAAACTATAACGGTTGCCCCCAGGGGGAGCAGATCGGTTTTCATCTTGATATCCCTGGTGAATTTGATCAGCTCGACCCCCACCAGGAACATCATCGCACCGATGACAGCCATGGGGAAAGAGGCGAAGATATAAGCGATGGAGGAGGCGAAAAAAAGCCCCAGGGCAATTTCGATTAGCCCCTCCAGGATGTTGGCGCCGCCCGTTCTCGCTCCAAAATAATACTGTCCGGCCAACCCCCCAGAACCATGGCAGAGTGGCATACCTCCGAAAAAGGGGAAAACCAGGTTCATGATACCCATGTTTAAGGAAAGCTTTCTTTCGCTCACATGACGGTCGGGCCAATAAGTGCTGATCAGGGAAGAAGTGGAAATAACAGCGTTGGTAGCGGTAAGCGGTATCTGGGCAAATCCCGCCAGCAGCATCGCTTGCCAGGCCTGCCGGGGAGTAAAAAGAGTAATCTCCGGAAGCTGCAATTCCAATATTTTTAACCCCTGCAGATCCCCCCGGCAAATCATAATCGCCAGCCCCAGGAGCAATACGACAATAGCCCCGGGGGCATAGCGATTTTGCCGCAGAAGCAGCACTACAGCAAGGGAAATAAGCCCCAGCAGCCACCAGGAAGAAAGCATTTTTAGGGCTTCCACGGCCAGCAGGACGCCCAGGGATACCTGGATGCCGCGGATAACGGCATGGGGAGTGAATTTGGCTATCCAGTTCATAACTCCGGTAATAGCAAAAAGCAGCCAGACAATCCCCATGGCAAAGCCGGAAGCATAAACCATGGAGGGAGACCACTGCTGGGCGATGGCTACCACGGCCAGCACTTTCATCGGCTCAATAGGCATGGGAAGCCTGTACACCAACCCGGTAGCAATATTGGCCAGGCCCATCATCACCAGTAGCCCGGCGGGATTAAGGCCACAGACGGCAAAATAACCCACCGCCAGGGGGAGGAGCGTTCCCATATCCCCCATGGCGCCGGAAAGCTCCCGCAGGTTAAACTCAAATGACTTTATTTTCATTGTCTCACCATTTCTTTCAAAAACTCTCAGGCGGTGGGGTATACCACACCTTTGTTTTCATCATTATAATACACCAGGGTCTCATCTATGGTGTAGAGTTTATCCAGGTGCAATTCGCCCCTTTGGGAAGCACGCGCAATGTTTCCCGCCTGCCGGCTTTGACTATTTCCCCGCAGTCCCGGATTATTTCCGGAAGAAGGAGCGTTTCCCTTTCTCTCTTTAAAGAAGGCTTCCGCCACCTGGGGAAAAATAATATATGAAAGCAGATCTTCTTCCTTCTCCAAAAAACCCTTCATCTCCTGCCTCGTTTTTTCCAGCTGCGGCTCAAGCAAGTCTGCAGGCCTGCCCTTGAAGGGTTCTTCATCTTTTAAGACTTTTTTCAACAGGTCGGGGTCTACCTCTCCCGGGGGCTTGCCGTAAAGCCCTTTGAGATAGTTCTTTACCTCTGTCAGAATAACCTTGTAGCGTTCGCCGGTAATGACGTTCATTACCGCCTGTGTGCCTACAATCTGGCTTGAAGGTGTCACTAGAGGAGGATAGCCCAGCTCCGCCCTCACGCGGGGAACTTCCTGTAAAACTTCACCCAGCAGGTGGGAGGCATTCTGGCTTGCCAGCTGTGAGGTAAGGTTGGAGATCATCCCCCCGGGGATCTGGTAGTTTAAAACAGCGGTATCTACACCCATGACCACATGTAGGGGAATTTCATAATTGGCGCGGACTTTTTTAAAGTAATCGCCTATACGGGCAATACGTTCCAGATCCAGACCGGTATCATAAGGAGTTCCCTTCAGGGCAGCTACCATGCTGTCGGTTGCCGGCTGCGAAGAACCCAGGGAAAGGGATGAGATGGCGGTATCGATTACATCGCATCCCGCTTCAATAGCCTTCAAATAAGACATATCGGCCATCCCGCTTGTAAAATGGCAGTGCAGCTGGACGGGGATCTTCAGCCTCTCTTTAAGTTTTGCAACCAGCTCGGCAGCGTCGTACGGTGAAATTAGGCCGGCCATATCCTTGATACAGACCGAATCGGCCCCCATATTTTCCATCTTCCCGGCCAGTTCTACAAAATGGTCAATATTGTGCAGCGGGCTGATTGTATAGCTTATTGTGGCCTGGACATGGGCTCCGGCTTTTTTTGTCGCCTTAATTGCCGTATCCAGATTGCGGAGATCGTTCAGTGCATCAAAAATGCGAATGATATCGATACCGTTTTTTACGGCGTGTTTCACAAAAGATTCCACCACGTCATCAGGGTAATGGCGGTATCCCACCAGGTTTTGGCCCCGTAAGAGCATCTGCAGCTTTGTTTTTTTAAAATGTTCCCTTAGCAGACGCAGCCTTTCCCAGGGATCTTCACCCAGAAAGCGCATGCACGTATCGAACGTGGCCCCTCCCCAAACCTCCAGGGAATGGTATCCCACTTCGTCAATTTCGGCTGCTATGGGGAGCATATCGTCAATGCGCATGCGGGTAGCCATCAGTGATTGGTGTGCATCTCTTAAAGTAGTATCGGTAATACCGATTTTTTTCTTTTGAACCAAGCAAATTCCTCCCTTAATATAATTTCCATTCCTCCTTTAGTATAATTTATCATATGCACTGCGGGCAGGAAACACCCAAACAAAAAAGTTGTAACTGCTCAGAGCAAAACATAATAGGGCATCGGCAGGTGAGTAAAATCGCGTATAAAAAATGACTTGTCCCTCTGAACATATTTGTCACTCTGAACGCAGTGAAGATCCTTCGCTAAAGTTCATTCGCTAAAGTTCAGGACAAAGGATCCTTCGCTAAAGCTCAGGATGACAATTATTGCGCCGGGGTGGCAATCCTGTACCAGGATAACAATCCTGTTGCGCCAGGTGGCGATCCCGTGCCAAGATGACAATCTTGCATAGCTGAGCAGTTACAAAAAAATTTAAATAACTGCACTGTGCGCTGCCGACAGCTTATTTATTAGCTAACGCTGCGCGTATTCAGCTGCCGCTTTACCGGAATTTTCGGCAGAATATAATGTTTCGCTAAGGGGCATACCCGGCAGCATGGCCTTTCCATGAAGGCCGCCGATTATTTCACCGGCTGCATATAAACCCTTGATTATCTTCCCATCTTTTTTTACTTCTCCATTGGGAGTTGTTAGAATACCCCCCAGCGTATAATCTATACCCGCTCTTAAATGAGCTGCATAATAAGGCGGAAATAAACGCTCACCGCTTATAAGTGACATATCCTCCAGAGAAAGGGCACTTGCCAGCTGTTCCGGATCTTCAAAACGATGAAAAAAAGCATCATATGCCGAAGCTTTTTCTATATAAATATTTTCTCCGGAGAAAAAAAGATAAACACCCGCCGGAGGTGAATGCGTAATAAAGTTAAAAACCTCATCCGGGGTAGACTCGCTCCATTTCAGAAAAGTGCCGTTTTTGTTCAGTAAATAGGTATTATCCCACGGTTCTGACGGTAAAACACCGTGTTCCTTATTGTCAGAATTGTAGAGGAGACATTTTTTCCCGAAGAAGCCCATTTGTGCCAGATCTACGCCCATTTTTTCTGCAAGTTTGAGGCCTTCTCCTTTTTGAGAAGGGCGTAAAACTATAAGGTTTGCAGGAGGCATATAATCATGCCAGCGCTGAAGATCGCCGCTGTATCCTCCATCGGCAAGGATAACAGCCCGAAAATAGATGGGATATGTCTCCTCCGGCGCCTTTTCTACCAACAGGGATTCTATAGCCTCCTCAGGTGAATATAATATTTCTCTTACCTTTTCCTTTTTTACAATGACAGGTGATTTACTTAAATTTAGCAATAATTGCTGTTTGAATAATGAGCCATTTAGCGGATCGCCGCTGAAATGCAGGTAGGGTTTCTGCGCAGGATCGGGAAGACTTTCTAAAGTCAATCCGCAAATTTTCTCAAAGCGATGATAAAATAACGGGGATGCCTCTTGAAAAGATTCCAATATAGGAGGATTATTTAACCATCCTCCGTTTTCAGCAATTATTTCGCCAAATATTTCGGGTGTCAGCTCTATTCCTAACTCTTCCTGAGGAGGGGTAAGGGCTGCAGCCAACCCTTCCTGAAACAGAAACGCAGCATCTTCTCCAAGTTCCTGCCCGTTAGGAAACAGAAAAACCTGCGCCCCGTTTTCCGCCGCTTCCAGAGATGCCAGCAGGGCAGCAGTAGTGCCACCTACAACCGCCACATCCGCCCCTTCAGGGAATTCGTAAACGGTCGTTCCCTGACGGGGCTTCGGGTTCAGGCTTATCTGTAAGATAAAAAAAAAGATGACGGCCAAAAACAGCAGCAAGGTTACAATAGGAGAGTTTACTCTTAATTGAGGCTGAGACATCACGTACTCCTCCAGTCACCTTATTCGGTTACCAGCGCTATATTAACAACTTTGTCGCTAGGGGAAAGACGGATCATGGTAACACCCCCGGCATACCGTCCCTGAACGGGAACTTCCGCTATTTTTGCCCTAATTATCTGCCCCCGGGCTGAGATGGTTATTAATTCCTCTTTTTTTAACACAGGTATAAAGTTTACCAAAGACCCCCAGTGTTTTCCGGATTTGGTCGCTATGACTCCTTTACCACCCCTGTTCTGCGCGCGGAAATTTTTTAGCTTTGTTCGCTTGGCATATCCCTTTTCGGTAACAAACAGCAAGTCCATTTTTTCCCTGGCTACAATATTCATTCCGACAACCTTATCACCTTCATCCAGGGCAATGCCCTTGACTCCCCTGGCGGTACGGCCAAGGGTACGCAACTGCTCTGAAGGAAAGCGAATTAAAAACCCTTTTGAGGTAGCCAGCAAAATATGATAATCGCCGGCAATGCCGTCATCGCTATCGGCATCACCATTATCTTCGGCATCACAGCACAAGCGTCTCACGGAAATAAGTTCATCACCTTCTACAAGGCCCAGGGCTATCAAGCCGGAGCGCCTGGCTTCCGCATATTCACTTAAGCGGGATTTTTTAACAATACCTTTCTCTGTAGCCATAACGATATAGTCATTTTCACCATATTCCGCAAGTGAGAAAACCGAGGTAATCCGTTCACCGCTCCCCAGAGGCAACAGGTTAACAATAGCGGTTCCCTTGGCCTGGCGGCTGGCTTCCGGTATCTCATATACTTTGAGGGGATAAACTTTTCCGCTAGTGCTGAAAAAGAGGAGTTTATCCCTGGTGGAAGAAATAAAAACCTGTTCTATGAAGTCATTTTCCCTGGTGGTATGGCCAATTACACCCTTTCCTCCGCGGCCCTGGCTATGATAGGTATCCAGCGGCAAACGCTTAATATAACCCTGATGGGTAAGCGTAATCAGCATTTCTTCCTCGGGTATCAGATCTTCCAGATCAATTTCCTCCTCATTTGGTACAATTTTCGTAAGCCTCTCGTCGCCATATTTTTTCTTTATTTCTTGAAGTTCGACTTTTATTTCCCGTAAAACCAGTTTCTCGTCGGCCAGCAGCGCTTCAAGGTAAGCTATCTCCTCTTGAAGTGAGCGATATTCTTCATCCAGCTTATGCCTTTCCAGAGCTGTAAGCCTCTGCAAGCGCATCTCCAAAATTGCCTGGGCCTGTTTTTCGCTCAAACCAAACTCGCTCATTAAACCTTCTTTTGCTGCAGAGGTGTCCGCAGAACCCCTGATCAGGGCAATAACCCGGTCAATATTATCCAGGGCAATACGCAATCCTTCAACTATATGGCTTCTTTCCCGTGCCCGGCGCAATAAGAATTGGGACCGCCTGGTAACAATTACTTTTTGGTGTTCCAAATAGTTCTGTAGTAGTTCCCGCAGGGTAAGAACTTTTGGCCGCCCGGCGACCAGCGCCAACATGATAATGCCAAAACTCTGCTGGAGGGGGGTAAACTTAAAGAGCTGATTTAATACTACCCGGGCATTGGTACCCTTTTTAAACTCGATCACAATACGCACCCCATTGCGATCGGATTCATCCCTGAGTTCAGCAATACCATTAATCTTTTTATCCCTGACCAACTCGGCAATTTTTTCGATCAGCTTTGCTTTGTTCTGCTGGTAGGGCATTTCGGTGATAAGCAACCTTTCTTTATCACCGCTTATTTTTTCAATGATCGTTTTACCGCGAATCTGTATCTTTCCCCTGCCGGTCCGGTAAGCCTGCTCAATTCCCTTTTTACCGAGTATAATACCGCCTGTTGGAAAATCGGGCCCCTTAATTGTTTTAAATATTTCTTTATCCGATACTGCTGGATTATCGATCAGGAGAATAAGGGCATCAATAGCTTCGGAGAGATTGTGCGGGGGAATATTGGTAGCCATTCCCACAGCGATCCCGGAAGAACCGTTAACCAATAGGTTAGGAAAATGCGCCGGTAGCACCTCGGGTTCTTCAAGGGTTTCATCAAAATTAAGCCTGAAATCCACGGTTTCTTTATCCATATCGCGGAGCATTTCCAACGCTAGATGGGATAACCTGGCCTCTGTATAGCGCATAGCCGCGGCGCTATCGCCATCCATAGAACCAAAATTACCCTGACCGTTCACCAGAGGATAGCGAATGGAAAAATCCTGCGCCAAACGCACCATGGCATCATAAACAGCCTGGTCTCCGTGGGGATGATATTTTCCCAGCACCTCTCCAACCAGCCTGGCCGATTTTTTATGGGGTTTGTCCGGGCCCATCCCCAGTTCCTGCATTGCAAATAAAATTCTTCTGTGAACCGGCTTAAGGCCGTCTCTAACGTCCGGTAATGCCCTGCTAACAATTACGCTCATTGCATAATCCAGAAAAGAACTCTTAACCTCTTCATGCAGGGGGACGGTTCTGATTCTTTCATCCTGTTGCATTTATTATTGTTCTAGCCTCCTCAAAATGGTCTATCCATACCTAATAATTTTATCATATGGTAATCACTTTTAGCATTTTTTATCAATTATCACAGTAACATTGTGAAATAATAAAACCCCCGGATGGAGGCAAGCGCTTACTCCGGTTAAATATCGAGATTGCGAACTTCCCGCGCATGTTCCTCGATAAACTGTCGCCGTGGTTCTACCTTTTCCCCCATAAGTAAGTTAAAAACCTCGTGTGCCTTAATCGCATCCTGTAGATCAACCTTAATAAGGGTGCGGGTTTCCGGATTAAGCGTTGTCTCCCAGAGCTGTTCGGGGTTCATCTCCCCCAGGCCTTTATATCTTTGGACACTTGTTCCCTGGCGACCAATCTCGGACATCAACTTTTCCAGCTCTTCTTCCCGGTAGAGATAATAATTTTTTTTGTTCTTTGTCACCTTAAAAAGCGGCGGCTGAGCGATATATATATTACCCATGGCAATAAGCGGTTCCATATAGCGAAAGAAAAAAGTCAGCAGAAGTGTTCTGATATGAGAGCCGTCCACATCGGCATCGGTCATAATGATAACCTTGTGGTAACGAAGTTTTTGTATATTAAAATCGTCACCTATTCCCGTACCGAGAGCGGTGATCAGCGTGCGTATTTCCTCGTTGGCAAGTATTCTATCCAGGCGAGCTTTTTCGACATTCAATATTTTACCGCGCAGGGGTAAAATTGCCTGGTAATGCCTGCTTCTGCCCTGTTTGGCAGAACCGCCCGCAGAATCGCCCTCAACCAGAAACAGCTCGCTTTCCGCAGGATCCTTGGTAGCACAATCGGCCAATTTTCCCGGCAGGTTATTAATTTCAAGCGCATTTTTGCGCCTTGTAAGCTCCCTGGCCTTTCGCGCCGCATCCCTTGCCCGGGAAGATTGAAGGGCTTTTTCGCAAATCTTTCTCGTTACAGGCGGATTTTGCTCCAGATAAGCCCCTAACCCATCCATTAAAATGCTTTCTACTATCCCTCTTACTTCAGAATTGCCCAGGCGCGTTTTTGTTTGCCCTTCAAACTGTGGGTTGAGTATTTTAATACTGATTATTCCTGTTAACCCTTCACGAATATCTTCGCCCAGAAAATTGTCCTGATTCTCCTTTAATACACCCAGCCTGCGGGCGTGGTCATTAATTAACCGTGTCAGGGCACTTTTAAAAGCCAACTCATGAGTACCGCCTTCTTTGGTGTGGATATTGTTGGCATAAGAAAAGATAGTTTCATTATAACCCGTATTATATTGCAAAGATGTTTCCACCATGCAGTTATTTACTTCTTTTTCCAGATATATCGGTTTTTTCGGGTATACTTCTTTATTTTTATTTAAAAAGGAGACAAAAGAACTTATTCCGCCGTCATATTTAAAGACTTCTTCTTTAATTTCCTCATGGCGGCGATCCTGAAGTATGATCTTAATTCCCTTATTCAAAAAGGCTAATTCCCGCAACCTTTGAGTAAGAATTTGAAAATCAAAATTTATTTCATTAAAAATTTCCGGATCAGGATAAAAAGTAATCACTGTTCCTGCTTTAGATGATTTTCCTTTTTTCTGCAGGGCTGTAACGGGAGTCCCTCTCTCATAGCGCTGGAAAAATTTTTCTCCTTCCCTGCTTACACTAACCTCCAACCATGCTGACAGGGCGTTTACTACCGAAAGTCCAACTCCATGAAGTCCTCCCGCAACTTTGTAACCGGCTCCGCCAAATTTTCCTCCAGCATGAAGTATGGTCATAACTACTTCAAGGGCAGATTTTTTCTGCTGCGGATGTTCCTTTACGGGTATTCCCCGTCCGTTATCCTTTACAGTAATACTATTATCGCTGTTTATAACAACTCGAATATTATCGCAGTATCCGGCCATTGCCTCGTCAATACTGTTATCAACCACTTCAAAAACAAGGTGGTGCAGCCCCCGGCTTCCCGTAGAGCCGATATACATGCTGGGCCGTTTTCTTACCGCATCCAGGCCCTCTAATACCTGGATCTGTTGTGCATCATAAACACCGGATATTTTTTCGTTCATCTTCATCATCTCCAAAAACGTCTTCAATTCTAGGCTCTATTATTCCCATATCTTCCCAATTCTTTTTTGTAAAGTCAACGGTGAAATTGGAGAATAATAAATTTTTTTCTCAGTAATTACAAAAGAGTTCGCCGTTTGCTCCTCTTTTTTACCAATATCATCATCATCGCGCACATTACTCTCCAAAAATTGGGTATTTACCTGGTTATTTTTTATTTCCATATTGAATATGCCGATAAGGTCACCTAAAGATACAACGCGTGAATTGCCAATATGTAAAAACAATGCGTTTTCCTCCTTTAAAAAGTTCATTTATTTTGTTCATTTATTATTATAGATCTCTCGAGAAATAAAGTCTGCATTGATAAACTTTATTTCTGAAATTATCTCCTCATGGAACTCCTGATTAAAATCTTTTATTATTCTACCCTTAAGCATTGTTAAATGGTACAGCCAGTTGCTATCATTCACTTCAACTATAAGCTTTTTTTTATTAATGGTAAGAGGTCTTGCATGCCGGGAAATCTTTGGCCCAACTATTTTATCCCATGCTGAAAGGTATTTTCTCGCTTGCAGTTGTTTTTTAAGCCCGTATTTTTCTAAAAAATTATCAATAGCAGGTCCTATTGTCTCCATTTTCTCTTATCTCCGTTATTATACCGTTATTTACATGAAAAAAGGAAGAGCAAGAAAAATTATCAAATATGGGATCGAGATATTTTTCTTTTTTGGTTATGGATAATAATATTTGCTCAGCATTGCTAAATAGCGCAAAACACTGCTGTCTTCTACTTTCATCAAGCTCCGAGAAAATATCATCGAGAATAAATAAAGGTTTTTCATTTTTTTGATGGTAATATTGGATTTGCGCCGCTTTCAGGGCAATAATTGCACTTCTTTGTTGGCCATGTGAAGCAAAACGCTTTGCATCATATCCATCGATTAAAAAGGAAAGGTCGTCTCTGTGCGGCCCTACCAAAGAGAATCCCCTGCTATACTCCTCATCTTCTTTTGCAGTTATTTCAAATCCGAAAAGCGATTCAATTTCGCTAAGTTTTTCAGGCAGGGGTTTTTTTCGTAAAAAATTGTTATAACTTATCTCTATTTGATGCTCGTTTTCAAAAAGCAAGCCAAAATTATGGCTTGCAAACTTATTCCAGATAGAAATAAAATGTGCCCTTGTTTGTAAAATTCGACTTCCAAAGTAAACTATCTGTGCATTCCAGGCCTTAATTAAGTTTTTCAATGTTTCTTTTGATAAGCGCTTCTGTTTAAGCGCTCGGTTTTTTTGGTAAATCACGCGTTTATAACGGCTTAAATAGTCCCCGTATAAAGGGGATATCTGACTAATCTCGCGATCTAGAAATTTCCTTCTTTCTTCCGGTCCTCTCCTGATTAGTTCTAAATCCTCAGGAACAAAAAAAACAATGGGACACCGTCCCGAAAATGTATTACTCCTATCAATTCTACCGTCTATTTTTATTATTTTTCTTTTTTTCTTTTTTTCATAACCTACTTCGACTTTATAACTGCGTTGCTGTAAATAAATTGAACCTCGAAGATAATAATAAGGGGCATCGCGGTAAACCAGATCACTTTCTTTGAGGTTTCTGAAAGGCCGGCCAAAACACAGATTATAAATAGATTCTAAAAAGTTGCTTTTCCCCTGGCCGTTGGCTCCCTGAAATACACTTATCCCCGGTGACAGCTGCAAATCTAGCTTTTTGTAATTGCGGTAATTGTTAAGATAGATATTACTAACATACACCCAATAAAAGCCTCCAAACCGGTTTTTACATTTCTCTTTTATCTATTTTGATCGGCAAAACTAAATAGCGATAATCCAATGCACCATTATCCAATGTTTCCTGGCAGTTAAAAATACAGGGGCCATAGGCTCCATTAAATTCAATTTCAATGTATTCTTCATCTAAAACTTTCAGGGGGTCCAAAAAATAGCGAACGTTTAGTAGTATTTCCTGCAAATCATCTCCCTCTTTATCCTTTATTTCTAATATTTCGTTCATCCTTCCCACTTCCGAACCGGACTCAATTTTTAGGCTTGTATTATTGATCTGCAGTGAAATCATATGATTGTAACCCCCGGCTAGAAGTGAAGCCCTGGCAATGGCTTTTTCGAGAAGGCGAGTGTTAAGCTTTATTTTTGAGACGTAATCCGCGGGAAAAATATTTTTCAGGTTAGGAAACTTATCATCCAACAATCTACAATATATCATAAACTGTCTGTAATAAAAAATAATATCTTTATCTGAACAGGTGCATTCGATAATTTCATCGCTATCATCTATCATTCTCATAATTTCATTTAAGGCTTTTCCAGGAATAAGTATGCGAAGAGGTTGTACTTTTTTGATATTCCGGGTTGTTTTTAAATAAGCCAGGCGGTATGTATCCGACGCAATAAAACAAATATTATCCTCATCGATTTCTAATAAAACTCCTTTAAATGAAGGTTTACTTTCATCCTGCGATACGGCAAAAGTAATCTTTTTTAATATGTTTTTTAATTCTCGAGAAGAATAGCTAATCTTATCTCTATCCGGGGTTATTTCATAGTTGTTCAGGGGAAATTCTTCGGGATTCATGCCGTATAGGATAAAAACGGCTTGCCCACTTTTTACTTCTGCCCGCAGTTCTTCCTGATTAATCTTTATTTCTATACTTTCTTCGGGAGCTTGTTTCAGTATTTCAATAAATTCTACAGGTAAAACTATTTCACCTTCATCCTTAATCTGTAAATCATTACAGACTGCCTTTATGCTCATCTCTAGATTATTTCCGACCATAGTTAATTGCCCTGATTTTGCTTCTAAAAATATACCTTTTATTACTGTCATGGTGGTTTTTAAGGGAATGCTTTTTTGTACAATACTTAAATTTTCTAGAAGGGTATTTTTTTTCGCTAAAATATGCATCTTAATCTCTCCGTTTTGCACATGGCTATTATTGTAATTATTATATATAGAAACAAGTCTTAGTAATAGGGGTTGTGGATTTGTGGATAAAATCATGTGAACAACGCATGCAAGGGTGTTTTGAAGGTTTTATTTTGTGAATAGATCTTTAAGAAATATTAACAACATCAACAGAATGGGAATATTTCCTTTAAAAATATTTTTTATCAACAAAAAAAGTGGGTTATCAACATTTGATACCAAGACTTGTCCACAACTTAATAATTAAAAAGCGAAGATTTAATTTCTTTAATATGGCGTTGTAAATTTTCGTCTTTTGAAATTGCGGAAGATATTTTTTTATGGGCATGAATTACTGTAGTATGGTCTTTACCCCCAAACTCTTCACCGATCTTAAGCAGCGAGCAATCTGTAAGTTCGCGGATGAGATACATGGCTATTTGACGGGGTAAAGAGATGTTTTGTGTTCTTTTCTTTGATTTGATATCCTGTAGGGATATGTTAAAATATGATGCCGTAGTAGAGATAATCTGTTCTATATTGACATTTTTATGTTTCTGGGAGAGGAATTCTTTTAAAGCCTCTTCTGCAAGTTTTAATGTAATTTGCTTGTCCTCAAGTGAGGCGTAGGCGATGATACGTGTTAGCGCACCCTCTAATTCCCTGATGTTGTTTTCATTTTTTTGGGCAATGAACATTAAAACATCATCGGGGATAAATATCCCTTCGAGAAAACTTTTTTTGCGGAGAATGGCGACTCTTGTTTCCAAATCAGGAGGATGGATGTCGGTAATCAACCCCCATTCAAATCGTGAGCGCAGGCGATCTTCAAGGGTTGGAATTTCTTTTGGTGGGCGATCGCTGGAAATAACTATTTGCTTGTTATTCTCATGAAGTGCGTTAAATGTATGAAAAAATTCCTCCTGTGTTTGTTCTTTTCCGGCAAGAAATTGTATATCATCAATTAGCAGAATATCTATATTGCGGTATTTGTTGCGAAATTCTTCGGTTTTATTGTCCCTAATAGCATTAATAAACTGGTTGGTGAATTTTTCGGAAGAAAGATAGTCTACTTTCTCACAGGTGTTATGGAAGATGACAAAATGGCCGATAGCATGCATTAGGTGTGTTTTACCAAGGCCGACACCGCCGTATATAAAGAGCGGGTTATATGCTCTGGAAGGTGTTTCAGCCACTGCAAGTGATGCTGCATGAGCCAGGCGGTTACTTCCTCCTACGACGAAACTATCGAATGTGTATTTGGGATTCAGCCAGTTACATAATCCCGAATTTTTTTTTAGAGTGCTGCCTCTATCCTCTGTTTTAATTTTGGGACTGTGATTTGGTTTGTAATTGTGGAAAGGCTGTGGAAAATCTATATTCTGCGGGGTGACAAATTGTAACTGGTATTTATGGTTTGTATTTTTATACAGGATTTTGGATAAAGTATTGAAATAGTGGTTTTGGAGCCATTCCTTAGTAAAATCATTGGGTACCTCTACTATAAAGGTATCGTCCTTTATTGATACCGGTGCAGTTGATTTTAACCAGGTCTCAAAACTGGGTTTGCTTAGGATTTTTTCCATCTCTGAGAGAACTGAGCGCCAGATATCCGTTAAACGCTCTTTCATAAGCTCTTTCATAATTTAAAACCCCCAATAGTTATCCACATATACCGTAAAGTTTTCCACAATTACTGTGGAAAACTGTCTTGGAAGATGAATAGATATCATTTTTTATATTACAGCATTATAATATCAGAATAATTTAGGCGCTGCAATGAAAAATATTATGCTTAAACAGCCTGTCCTTTTAGATATAATGCTCCGGGCTTTTAATAACTCTTTCTTGCTCAAACTTAAAGAATTTCTTAATCTGGTTTAATCGCCCTGTTTTGAAATGTTGCATGTTATAAAAATATAAGTTATAATGAATTCCAGAGTTTTACTGTATATATTGATATCTATTAAGAGAGGTTATGTTTATGAAGATGACATATCAACCAAAAGTAAGAAAACGCAGTAAAAATCACGGGTTTAGAAAAAGAATGAGGACTTCGGCAGGGCGTAAAATAATTAAAAGAAGGAGAAAAAAAGAAAGAAATAAATTATCCGCTTGAAAAAGATGAACAGCAAAAAGAGTAACGGGGATAAGTCTTTTCGAAAAACAGAAAAGCTAAGAAAGAATTATCAGTTTCAAAAGGTTTATAAGCAGGGGAAATCTTTAGCTACAAAAAACACAGTTATGTTTATTAGAAAAAATTTTAAAGGCTGTAACAGATTGGGCGTTTCGATCAGTAAAAAGGTTGGTAAAAGTGTAGTAAGGCATCGTTTGAAAAGGTTATACATTGAGGCCTTCCGGAATTTAAAAGCGAATATAGTTAAAAGTGGATTCGATATTGTTATTATAGGGAGAAAAGGTGCTGGCAGCATGACCTATAGCGAAGTATTTTCAGAAATTAAGGGATTGATGTCCTGGGGTAAATTATTGAAATGATACTAAAGATGATTTTTTTAAAACTAATAGTACTATATAAAAGTTTTATTTCTCCCCTTTTGGTTCCAAGGTGCCGCTTTTATCCATCCTGTTCCCAGTATTGTTATGATGCAGTGGAGCAGTACGGATTAATTGAAGGATTATTTTTAGGCTTTAAAAGAATATTACGCTGCCATCCCTTTAATGCGGGAGGATATGACCCGGTTCCCCCTCCCAAAGAATAACCCTATTTTTTTTATTTAGGCGAAGTTATATTAAGGAGGTCCGTGGATGCAGGTATTGGCAGAATATATAAATATAGTGCTTACTTTTTTTTATAATTTAACAGGGAATTACGGATTGGCAATAATTTTGCTTACAGCACTAGTAAATATTATAACCTTTCCATTAACCAGAAAACAGCTTCAGTCTTCTAAAAAGTTACAGGAAATTCAACCGGAACTGAAGAGGATCCAAGAAAAATATAAGCACGATAAAGAAAAATACAATCAAGCTACGATGGAATTTATGAGGGAAAACCAAGTAAATCCTCTCGGCGGTTGTCTTCCTCTTTTAATTCAATTTCCTATAATTATTGCCGTATTTACATTGCTTCGGAGCCCCGAAATGATAGAAAATAGTATACAATTTTTTAATCCTAATTTTTTAGGGCTTAATTTAATGCTATCTCCCAATGATGTAAAAGAAGTATATGGATTTTTTAATCCATATTATATTTTGCCAATACTGGCCGCCGCCGGCACTTTTTTCCATCAAAAACTACTCCTAACAGATCCCAAGCAAAAAATGATGCTGTATATTTTTCCTATCATGATTTTAGTTATAAGTGTTGGTTTTCCATCCGGACTTGTTTTGTATTGGCTAACAAACTCTTTGTTTTCTATTGGTAATCATTTTATTATGACCGGTTTTCAGAAAGATAAGGTTGATAAGAAAGATAAGGATGATAAGAATAAAAGAACTGGGCAAGGTAAAATAAGTAAGGAAGACACCAATATAAAAAAGAGCACAGGTGTAAGCGATAATAAAGGTGCAAGTGATTTAATTAAAAAGGATTATAATAAGGTGCAAACGGGGAGCCCCAGGACCAAAAAGAAAAAAGCTAAGAAAAAAAAGAAGGGGGCTAAATAGCATTGAAAACTATAGAGATAAGTGCCAAAACGGTCGAAGAAGCTTTTGAGGCAGGGATCAAAGAGTTAGGGGTAAAAAGGGATAATGTAAAATTGGAAATAATCAATGAGCCGTCACAGGGATTATTTAAATTTCTTAGTTCAAAGAATGCTAAAATAAAGTTGACGGTGCTAAAAGGACCGGAAGATTATATTAAAGATTTTTTAGAAAAGCTCCTGCATATTATTAATATTAAAGGAAATGTTAACTTTAAGCGTGAAAACGGGGGAATACTGTTTTATAATATTAGCGGAAAGGACTTAGGATTGTTAATCGGTAAGCGTGGAAATACGCTTAACGCGTTGCAGTATCTTATAAATGTGATTTTACACAGGCAATTTACCTCTACGGAGGATAGAGTAATTATAGATATTGAAAATTATCGCGAGAAAAGAAGGATCACTCTTGAGCAGCTGGCAAAAAATTTAGCATTAAAAGCAATGAGAACAAATAAAGAGGTTGTTCTGGAACCGATGACGCCTCAGGAAAGGCGTATTATTCATCTTGCGTTAAAAAATAATAAACATGTTGTTACCTACAGTTACGGGGATGATCCTCACCGTAAAGTTATTATTTCCCCGCGTTAACTTTCTTTTTGGCTGAGTCGCATTGGTCTATTTTTTTATGGCAGTGCGACTTTTTTTATAGGAAGGTGGTTTCTGTGGATGTGGATAACGATACAATAGTAGCTATATCTACGCCTCCCGGTGAAGGAGGAATTGGAATTATTCGCTTAAGCGGCAGTGATTCTTTAAATATTTGTTCTCAAATATTTGTTCCTTCAACTTATTTAAAAAAATACGAGGTTGGTAAAAAGATATCTTTCGTTCCCGTTTCAAAGAAACTTTATTATGGATTTATTTTTGATGAAGAGGGAAAAAAAGTCGACGAAGTGCTCTTTAGTTATATGAAGGCACCTTTTACTTATACCAGGGAAGATATTGTGGAGATCAACGCCCACGGAGGCATTGTATGTTTAAATAATATTTTAAATTTGATATTGAAAAAGGGTGCTCGCCTTGCCGAGCCGGGTGAATTTACTAAAAGGGCATTTATTAATGGCAGAATTGATCTGGTACAGGCGGAAAGCGTGCTTTCTCTGATCAGGGCAAAAACAGAAAAGGGTTTAAGGGCAGCGATGCACGGTTTGGAAGGAAAATTATCCGGTGAGGTCAAAAGGCTTCGTCATGAACTGGCTCTTATTCTTTCTGATATTGAAGTGGATGTTGACTTTGCCCATGAAGACCTTGATTTAGATGTCGGATCCGTTAATGATATCCGGCAACGTTTAATTAATATAAATAATAGTATGGCCCGGCTTTTAAAGAAGCGAAAGCAGGGTAAAATTTTGCAGGACGGTTTAAAAACAGTCATTTTGGGTAAACCCAATGTCGGTAAGTCCTCGCTCTATAATTATTTGTTAAGAGAGGAAAGGGCTATAGTAACTGAGATTCCCGGTACAACCAGAGATCTTCTTATCGAATATGTCAATTTAAAAGGCGTCCCCTTAAAATTAACGGATACGGCCGGATTTCGTAAGGAAGGGGATAAGGTTGAAAAGATAGGGATGCAATATTCTCAAAAAGCTGTTGAGGATGCGGATTTGCTCCTGTTTATGCTTGATGCTTCAACAGGTGTAACGGACGAGGATCGCTGGATCTATAATAAATTTAACTTCAAAGAAGATCAAAGAATAATTATTATCCTTAATAAAATTGATCTTGCAAATCAGGTAATGGAGAATGAAATAGGAGATATTTTTCCTTGCGATAAGGTTGTTGAAATATCTTTACTAAGCGGAGATGGGCTGGAGGAGCTGGAAGGAATAATTGTAGAGATGTTTTTTTCTGGTGATTTATACGGGGAAGAAGGAGTTCTTGTTCTCGAGGCAAGGCAGGGTGAGTTGATCAAGAAAGCAGCTGCTCATATCAAGGATGCTCTGAATGCTCTTAATAACGGGATGCCATTGGATATCATCAGCATTGATTTGCGCGGAGCATTGGATTCGTTGGGAGAGATCACAGGTGAAAATTTAGATGATGATGTTCTTGGTATTATTTTTAGCAGATTTTGCATAGGTAAATAATCTTGGATGGATAATTAATGGAAAAAATATTAGTAAATGATATACTCCAAGAAGCTAGCCGGTGGGGATTTTCTTTAGATGAACAGAAAGCAAAGCTGTTTGTGAAGTATTATGAAATTCTGCTTCAGGAGAATCAAAAATATAATTTAACGCGAATAACCATGCCTGAAAGTGTCTTGGAAGAGCTTTTTTTTGATTCGCTGGCGGGTTTTCTTAAAGCAAAAAATAAAACGGTAGAAGATTTAGTTGATCTTGGCAGCGGTGCCGGTTTTCCCGGTATTCCGCTAAAGATATATTTTCCCGATTTGAAATTGACTGTCGTCGATGCTTCTCAAAAAAAAATAAGTTTTCTGCGCTTTCTTATTAATAAATTAGATCTAAACGGTATAAATCTCATGCATAAAAGGGCGGAAGACCTGGGAAGAGGGCCTGGGAGGGAAACATATTCCCATGTTACGGCCAGGGCACTTGCTCCCCTTCCCGTGGCTGTGGAACTGGCACTGCCATTATTAAAGAAGGGCGGGTTATTTTGGGCTTTTAAGGGACCCTCTGCTTTAAGTGAATTAAATCGGGCGAAAGAAATTGTCAGGCGCTGTGGTGGGAAACATATTGATACAATTACTTATAGTTTGCCGAGGTCTAAAAAAAAGCGCATTGTTTTAATTTTTAGTAAAGAAAACGAGACAGAAAAAATATTTCCTCGCAGGGCTGGCATTCCGCAAAAGAGGCCCCTGGAAAAAATAATTTACAGGATGCAGGAATAATTCCTCCTGATGTCGAATAATTACATTAATCTATATAATTTCACTATAATGATTTTTTATACATCAAAAAACGGGGTGTGTTTATGAATGAAATTTGGAGTAAAAAGCTGGGGCTATCCAATAAAGATTTGAATAAAGAGGAAATTAAAATGATCAGCATCGACAAAATAACAGTCAATCCATTTCAGCCAAGAAAGACATTTGAAGATATAAAAATTCAGGAACTTGCACAGTCTATTAAAACATACGGGTTGTTGCAGCCGATTATCGTAACTGAGGATGATAATGGTTATCAGATAGTGGCAGGCGAGCGCAGATATCTTGCCTGTCAACGTCTGGGGTGGAAAGAAATTCCTGCGCTGGTGCGTGAATATCACGGTAGTTCTCTTGCAGCTGTTGCTTTAATTGAAAATTTACAAAGGGAAAATTTAAATTTTATTGAAGAGGCTTATGGTTATAAAAGGCTAATTGAGGAATTTAATTTAACACAGGAAGTTCTGGCTCAGCGATTGGGAAAGAGTCAGTCTACAATTGCCAATAAGCTGAGGCTATTAAAGCTTCCAGATAACGTTAAGAAATTACTGCAGGAAGAAAAGCTCACTGAAAGACATGCGCGGGCTTTATTGAAGCTGGATTCCTCAAAAAAACAACAAGAAGCTGTTGAAATAATGATTAATATGGATTTAAATGTTAAAGAAGCGGAAGAACTGGTGCAGCAATTAAACAGAGGCCCAAAGGAAGAAAGCCTGAAAAAGCATCAACGCAGGGTAATTATCAGGGATCTAAGAATATTTTTGAATACAATTAGACAGGCTGTTAGCATTATACGTAAGGCTGGATTGGAACCTGTGGTGGAAGAAAATGATATGAAAGATTATTGGGAAATTCGTATCAGGTTGCCTAAGAAAAATAAAGATAAGGAATATGCAGCTAAATAGCGCTAATCTAATTACATTTATTTGTAAAATTTCTGAGCTTTAGTTTTTATTATTGCCGGTATTGGACCGGCTTTTTTATTTCCAAGTGTTTTCTTTGAAGGAACTAAATTCATTTTCAAGAATATATAACATAAAACAATAAAAATCGCATCATTGTGTTGCTTATCCGAGGTGAAAAAATGGGTGTACAGATTATTGCTGTTGCAAATCAAAAGGGTGGTGTTGGCAAAACTACTACCGCTGTAAATCTTAGCGCTTGTTTGGCAGGCTTAGGTAAAAATGTATTGTTGCTCGATATTGATCCGCAGGGAAATGCTACCAGCGGTATCGGATTGGATAAAAATAAAATAAAGGCCTGTATTTATGATGCTTTAATTAATGATTTTCCTGTTGAAAAGGTTATCTACAGCTGCGATCAAGATTATCTTTATGTTATTCCAGCAACTATTCAACTTGCCGGGGCTGAAATAGAGCTCGTTCCGACGTTATCCAGAGAAGTTCGCTTAAAAAGGGTTCTAAAGCCTATAAAAGATAAATTCGATTATATTATAATTGATTGTCCTCCATCGCTGGGATTGCTCACTGTTAATTCTTTGACTGCGGCCGATTCTGTTCTTGTCCCGATTCAGTGTGAATATTATGCTTTAGAAGGACTTGGTCAGCTTGTCAATACAATTAACTTAGTTAAAAAACACCTTAATCAGCGGTTAATAATTTGCGGAGTTTTGTTAACAATGTTTGATGTAAGAACAAATCTCTCCGCACAGGTGGCAGAAGAAGTTAAGAATTATTTTGGTGACATAGTATTTAAAACTGTTATTCCACGAAACGTTCGGCTCAGTGAGGCACCAAGCTACGGAAAATCTATTATAGATTATGATCCTCGCAGTAAAGGTGCAGAAGTATATAAACAACTAGCTAAGGAGGTTGTTTCGCTATGAACAGACAAAGACTCGGCAGGGGGCTGGAAGCGCTAATACCTAAAGATGATATCATTGGTGATGAGGAGGGAGTTGTTGAAATAGCTCTGGATAAAATTAAACCAAATCCTCTGCAACCCAGGAGTAATTTTGATCCTAATAAATTAAATGAGTTGGCGGAAACGATCAGTTCATATGGAGTTATACAGCCGGTTATTGTACAGAAAAAAGATGATGGTTTTGTCCTTGTTGCAGGGGAAAGGCGTTTCAGGGCGGCAAAAATTGCAGGTCTAAAAAAGATTCCTGCATTGATTAAGAATTATAATAAAAATCAAGTGATGGAAATCACCCTTGTAGAAAATTTGCAAAGGGAAGATCTTAATCCAATTGAAGAGGCTGCTGCTTATAAGAAACTTATTGATGAGTTTGGATTTAGCCAAGAAGAACTGGCAGGTAAATTGGGGAAAAGCCGATCTGCGATAGCTAATTCGGTAAGACTGCTGTCACTTTGCGAAGAAGTTAAAAATTTTATTGTGCAAGGCGATCTTTCTGCCGGGCAGGCCAGGCCTCTATTAACACTCGAGAATGATCTTGATCAAATAAATTTTGCTCAAAAAATTATTTCTGATAAACTAACTGCCAGACGGGTCGAGGATTTGGTAAAGAAATATAAGAGCAACAAAAAGAAAGGTAAACGGGATAGGGGAGGGGAAGAAGAGCGGTTAGCGGATGAAAAGGAACGGACAAAAGAATTTTTTATTAAAGATCTTGAAGATAATTTAAGAAAAATCTATGGAACAAAAGTTATTATTAAATCCGGTGTCGGCGAAGGTAAGGTTATCTTGTATTATTATGGAGATGAGGACCTGGAACGGCTTACATCTTTATTGCTTGAAAAAGAATAAATTTAATGTTTATGTGCAAGATGCTAAGTCATTTTTTTTACGGTGACTTTTCACACCTGCTGTTGCCTATACCCTGTTTATGTTTTGTTCTGTTTGGTTACAATTTAAAAAAAGGTATTTTTTATTAAAAGTAAATTTACGGCGGATGTTATTGTCAAGCCAATGTTTCACGTGAAACATTGGCTTGACAATAAACAAAAAAATATTCTAGTTAAACATATAAAAATAGAAATATCTGTATAGAAGCAGGAATGTTGCAATAAATATAGAATTAACTCCCAGATATTATAAAAAAATTGTTTTGTAGAAAATTTAAAGAAAATCTGCGAGGAAAGCTATGGATTAAAAAAAGAGATACACCTAAGGGGGTTCCAAGTACACTAAGTTGAAAGAAAAAGCAACCATTTAGAAGATAATAGACACTTTACGAAAGATTATTTGTCCAATCCGATACGGCTAGAAAAATACCCAGTGCGATAAAACGGGCAAGGGGGATGACAACGCTGAGGCGTGTGCTTTGAAGGACCATAAGTTCCATGAAACCTCCCACATTTACAATGCCGGTAACAAATATATTTCCAATCGGAGGGATTCTTTTTTTTACAGCTGCCCCTGGTAAAAGGCTTCCCTTACCGATTTCGAGATGACCTATCATCTGTTTTTGACCCAGACAGGCATCTACTGCTAAAATAGCCGGTGATTGATATTTTTCTTCGATAAGCTGCTTGGTGTCTCTGATGTTAAGGGCATGAACGGGTTTGCTCAGGTTTCCCATAACTGTAACGCTGTCATGCTGCAGATCGTTTAGCATACTTCCCACCAGCGGTCCGAGACAATCACCGGTTGAACGGTCGCTGCCGATACATAGCACGATCAGGTGGGTATACTCACTGCTCAGTTCATCCAAAAAAGAACATAAAATATCTACAAAAGCGGTCAAAGAACCTTTTTCTTGAGGATTGATGGCAACTACGGGAAGGCTGGGCGCCGTAGAAACATTTTTTGTGGATGGAGGGTGCATTTCCCTGTTATTTCCTTTCAAGAGTTCATTTCTACCTACAGTATAGCCAAGGGCGGTGAAAATATGCTTTGCGGCTGCAGGAATATTTCACATAGAAGGAGAATACTTGAAAAGGTGTCAATAATAATAAGCAAGAACAGCGATATTATAATTTAGTAGAAGGTTTTTGGCAACGTATTAAACAGGCTTTAAGTTGAGAGAATTTATAATTGTATCCGAAATGGAGGAGAGAATAAAATGTTTATTATTTTAATGGGACCTCCCGGAGCCGGAAAAGGAACTCAAGCGGAAAAATTAACAAAGGAATTTGCTTTAATCCATGTTTCTACCGGTGATATCTTTCGTAATGCGGTGAAGGAAGGTACGGAAATGGGGAAAAAGGCAAAGGAATATATGGATAAGGGAGAGCTTGTCCCTGATGAAATTGTGTTGGGGATAGTAAAAGAAAGGCTGTCCAAACCTGATTGTAAGGCTGGAGTACTGCTCGATGGTTTTCCCCGGACAATAGAACAGGCGGAAGCTCTGGACGAGGTGTTGGAAGACTTAAAGATGAAGATTGATGCGGTGATCAACATCGATGTCAGCGAGGAAGAGCTTATCGCAAGACTCACAGGGAGAAGGGTCTGCCGCAATTGCGGAGCAACCTATCATATTAAATTTAATCCACCGAAAGTCAGAAATATCTGTGACCATTGTAGCGGGGAACTATATCAAAGAAGCGATGACACCATAGATACGGTTAAAGAAAGGCTCAATATTTACAACAAACAAACTCTGCCTATGGTCGATTATTATGAGCGGAAGGGAATGTACAAAAGCGCAGACGGATCACGCGAAATTGATCAGGTTTTTGCTGATATTGCCGCATATTTGCAGAATAAAGAGGATGAGATATAATAGTTGTGAAAATCATAAAATCATAAAGACGGTACCAGGTATACTGGAGAAATACAGGGGAGAAGACCTATACCATGTACAAAGTGGGCCAGATAGTTAGGATGAGAAAAGGCCATCCTTGCGGCGGCGATATATGGCGCATTATTAGGATAGGCATGGATTTTCGTATAAAATGCTTGAAATGCGGGAGGAGCGTTCTTTTACCCCGGCAAAGGTTTGAGCGCAAAGTAAAGGAAATAATCGAGGAACCTGTTGAAAATTATAGGAGGTATTGAATAAATGGGATTTAAATGCGGGTTGGTCGGGCTGCCCAACGTAGGCAAGTCTACCCTTTTTACAGCCCTATCAAGCCTGCCGGTAGAACGCGCCAAATTTCCCTTTTCTACCATAGAACCAAATATGGGGATTGTCCCGGTAAGGGATGAACGCCTATATAAAGTAGCCGCACTGGTCGGTATAGAAAAGATAACACCGGCGACGCTGACGATAATTGATATTGCAGGGCTAATAAAGGGTGCCGGGAAGGGTGAAGGATTGGGAAACCGTTTTTTGGCCCATATCAGGGAAATGGATTTGCTACTTCACGTTATCAGGGGTTTTCAAGCCCCGGATGTTCCTCATCTCGCGGGTGAACCTAACCCTATCAGGGACATTGAGATTATTAACCTGGAATTAATCCTGGCGGATTTGGCATTTCTTGAAAGAAAACGGGAAAAAGTATTCCGTAATGCAAAAAGCAAATCACGGGAAGCCCAACTGGAAAAAGAATTGGTAGAGAAAATATATGAACATCTTAATAATGGAAAGCCAGCCAGGAGCCTGATTCTTTCGGCTGAGGAAAAATCCGTTGCCGGAGGCTGGCAGCTGTTAACCATGAAACCGGAGATATTTGTAGTAAATATAGATGAGAAGGACTTGTCTGTGGGGGAATCGGAAACTGTGCGTTCGGTCAAACGGCTGTCGAAAAAAACAAGCACTCCGGTTATAAGTATCTGCGCTTCATTGGAAGCGGAGTTTGAAGAAATGGAAGAAGATGAAAGGGCCGTCTTTATGGAGGAGTACGGTCTTCCCGATACGGGGCTGGACCGCCTTATAAAAACAGGTTACGATTATCTAGGACTAATTACCTTTTTTACCGTAAAGGGTAAGGAGGCCAGGGCTTGGGCTGTAAAAAAGGGAACTGTAGCCCGGGAAGGCGCGGGAAAGGTTCATACTGATATGGAAAGAGGTTTTATTGCGGCAGAGGTAATCGATTGGGAAGAATTAATAAAAGCGGGGTCACTGACGGAAGCAAAAGAAAAAGGGAGCATAAGATTGGAAGGCAAAGACTATCTTCTAAAGGACGGCGAGGTCGTTCTTTTTCGTTTCAAAGTCTGAAAAACACCTCCCTAATTTCCTATCAAGAATAAAATTCCGGTTAGGAAAGGCAGACAAAAGCAATGAGAGATAAGGATACAATTTATATCCTGAAAATAGTAACGGTAATTGCCGCCTTAATAGGTTTTGTCTGGTTCGTTTACTATATTTCCTGGGTAATAGAACTTACCGTAATTAGTTTATTGATCGTCTACATTCTTTTCCCCATTGTTGAACTGCTGAAAAATCATCTAAAATTTTCTCATTTTTCTGCAGTCGGTGTTGCCTTTTTATTGTTCCTTCTGTTAATTGTAATCTTAATTAGTTTGATTGTCCCCATTGTCCAGATAGAGCTAAGGGCCATTATAAGAGATCTGCCCCATTATGTTAAACAATTTCAGCTTTTGGCAGAAGAGCTATCAGATTATTTAACGAGCTTTGATTTAAATGTGGAATTCAGTGATATTATTCCGGATCTTTCCAGCAACCTTCGCACCGTGCTGGAAGAAGTGGCAAACATCAGCATTACTGTGGTTGCCAGTATCGTAGACATGTTTTTTATCGCCTTTATAGTTTTTTTCCTGCTCTATGATTTTCAGAATATACGCGATAACATTATAAAGATTATACCCGTACGGTATGAAAAATACGGCAGGGATGTTCTTCAAATAATCGATAGAAATTTTGGCGGTTATATCAGGGGCAATATTGTGCGTTGTACAATTGTTGGTATCGCTACAGGGATAGCACTGTATATTGCAGGGATGCCATACGCACTGCTTTTGGGCATTATTGCAGGAGTGCTTAATGTTATTTTATATATCGGCCCATATGTTGCTGCTTTTCCTGCAATTCTTATCAGCGTTTCCCCAAATACTCCTTCTATCATGGTTGTAATATTAATATATCTTGTTGTTCAGACAATTGATGGCACTGTGCTGGCCCCTTTATTGCTGGGGAGAGCTGTTAAGCTCAAACCTGTTACGGTAATTATCTGCCTGCTGATAGGAGGCGAGCTGGCAGGTTTTTTGGGTATAATTATATCCATACCTCTTGCTGGAATCGTCAGGAGCCTGATAGAATATTTCAGAGAAGGGTTAAATGTCGGCTTAAAGGACTAATCCTTGCTTTAAGAATGATGATATGATAATATGTTACAGGTATCCCTGCTTCTCCTGCGAAGGGGAGGCCGCACAGACCGAAGGGAGGTGAAGCAATGCCGCTGTATGAAGTTATGTTTATCGTTCAGCCCGAACTGGAAGGAGACTTACTTGAAGAATCTGTAAACCGGGTAACTGATGTTATCCAAAAAGAGGGCGGCGAAATCGTTAGCGTAAAGAAATTAGGGAAAAAGAAGCTTGCCTATGAAATTGATGATTTCAGGGAAGGTTCATATTTTCTAATTCATACCAGGTGTGGTAAAGAACTAATCCCAAATCTTGACCACTTTTTTAAGGTAAACGAAGGTTATTTACGCTATATCATCATACGACTGAACGAAGAAAAAGATTCCCAAGAAAAAAGTTCCCAAAAACCTCAAAAAGAAAATAGTACAGTTATACAGGAAGATAGCGAGGAAGTTCAGACTTCCTAGTTATCTTTTTTGTACGTATATGTAAGGGTATGTAAGGCCTTTTAATGCAGTATCTATGTCCTTTGAGGAGGAAGAAAAATGTTAAATAAGGTCATATTAATTGGCCGGTTAGTAAGGGATCCTGAATTAAGGTATACTCCTACGGAGGGAGTTGCAGTAGCAAATTTTACGCTGGCGGTCGACCGTTCGTATGTAAACCAGAAGGGCGAAAGGGAAGCGGATTTTATCAAGATTGTAACCTGGAGAAAATTGGCAGAAACTTGTGCAAACAATCTCTCCAAAGGAAGGCTTGTAGCGGTTGATGGGCAGCTGCAGGTGCGATCTTATGAAGACAGAGAGGGGATTAAACGAATAGCGGCAGAGGTAGTTGCCAGGGAAGTCCGTTTTCTTGATTCCCGTAAGGATAGTTATACAGGTTCAGAGAACAATTACGATGCCTTTGGCGATGTTGACTTGGACGTTAAAGATGAAGATGTTCCATTTTAGTAAAATTTGCAGATAAGGTTTGTATTTTAGAGAAAATCAGCGTAAGAAAAGTTTTTTGGTTAGCTCGAGCTTAGGGGCGATATTGGATATAGAACGATAATTGAAAAAGGAGGTAATGTTACTCTGCTCTCAGGTTTGTCTTATAACCTTTAAGCAGGGCTTTGTAAATATGCGTAAAGAAAAACGTAAAGGTAAAAAAAGAATCTGCAGCTTTTGTGTCGATAAAGTAGATTATATTGATTATAAACAAAGTGACAGATTGAGGCGCTTTATCACCGAAAGGGGAAAAATTTTACCCCGCCGCATTTCCGGGAATTGTGCCAAACACCAGCGCCAGCTTACCACGGCAATAAAAAGAGCCCGGCAGATGGCGCTTCTACCATATACCTCTGAGTAAAAGAAGCAGCGGCGACTCTAAGCGTTAAACTAACCGGGTTGCCGCTTTTTAAATGAATAAAAAAAGATAAGATAACTTGAAGATACTGGCAGCAGTACCCGGAGCAGGAGTTTTTAGCGGGAAGGCGAATTCTTTTTAGAGCAAGCCTTGAACAATGGAAGGAGTTGAAAAGGTGAAAATCATATTAAGGAAGGATGTAGCAAATTTAGGTCAGGCGGGTGAGATCAAGGATGTGACTCCTGGTTATGCCCGCAATTATCTAATACCCAAGGGGCTGGCCTTTGAAGCGACTCCGGGCAGGATTAAGGATATTGAAATGCATAAAGAATTCATGGATAAAAGAAATGCCCGGGAAATAGATGAGGCAAAGGTGTTGGCCGAAAAAGTTGCCGGAAAAGCAATTACCATTAAAGCAAAAGCCGGCGAAGAAGGGCGCTTGTTTGGATCAGTTACTTCGGCCGATATATGCCAAGCGTTGTCTGCTGAGGGTATAAATGTCGATAAAAGGAAAATTGAACTTGAAGAACAAATCAAATCGCTCGGCAGCTATAGTGTACAGGTTAAGTTTCATCCCCAGGTAGTTGCTACAATTGATGTTAATGTAGAAGCGTTAGAGTAAATAAGGAGCAAATGCTAAGCAATAGATTTGGCATAGAGATAGATAGCAGGAAAGGAGACTGCAGGCAAGCTATATTGAATGCGGAAGTCCTGCCTGTAATATTGTAATGAACTATATACAGAAAAAAACTTACAAGTTGATTTCCGGTAGTGAGGGGCTTAGAAAAAGGATCAATGCATTTTATGAACTGTTAAAAAATATCTATGGTACCGATAAACTAATTCTGAAAGCAACGAAGCTCGACGCCCTTTCTTGCATGCGCTCAAAAAAGCTGGGGAAAAAAGTGCTCGGTCTTCAAAAGATTATATTTGAAGATCCTACGCTGGATAGGATTCCCGATCTGGTGTCGATCCCTTCTATATTGGAAGATTTGGAAGAGAAAGCGGCGGATATTCTGGCAAGGCGTACTCTGCAGGAGTCGATGGAACAGAAAATTAACTTCAAGCTGCAGCAGCGACATGAGGATTATATCAAGGATGTTAAGATGCAGCTTTTAAAAGAGGAGGCCGGGCCGGAGAATCCGCAAACTTTAAAAAAATATGCCTTACTGGAAAAGATGCACTCCGTTAGCCTGTCCCGTTCGGCAATGGAATATTTAAGGCCTTCCTCACTGGATGAGGTAATAGGCCAGAAACGGGGTATAAGGTCTTTAATGTCAAAAATAGCCTCCCCCTTTCCCCAGCATATTCTCATCTACGGCCCACCGGGAGTAGGAAAGACAGCTGCGGCGCGTTTGGCGCTGGAAGCAGCAAAAAGAATGCCCCACACTCCTTTTAGTGAGGATGCGCCATTTGTAGAGGTAGATGCAACAACTTTGCGCTGGGATCCGAGGGAAACAACAAATCCTCTTTTAGGGTCGGTGCACGATCCGATTTACCAGGGAGCCAGAAGAGAGCTGAGCGAGGGGGGTATTCCGGAGCCAAAAACCGGGCTTGTTACGGAAGCGCATACAGGGGTGCTGTTTATCGACGAGATCGGGGAGATGGATATCCATCTCCAAAGCAAGCTCCTCAAAGTGCTTGAAGACAAAAAAGTTTTTTTTGATTCTGCTTATTATGATCCGACGGATCCCCAAGTGCCGAAGTATATACGAAAATATTTTGAAGAAGGAGCCCCGGCTGATTTTATTTTAATCGGTGCCACAACCAGGGCCCCGATGGATATATCACCCGCCCTGAGATCAAGGTGCAGTGCGGTGTATTTCGAGCCGCTCTCTCCTGATGACATTAAAAAAATAGTTGATAATGCCGCATTAAAGCTGGGCGTGGTTTTAACCGATGAAGTCAGGGAGATAATTTCTTGCTATACCAGCGAGGGCAGGGGGGCTATTAATCTGTTGGCTGATGCATATGGTCTGGTTCTTTATAATTCCGTAGAAAAAGGTCTTCCAAATCCCCGGGAGAAAAAAATAACTATTGACGGTGAAATCATAAAAGAGGTTCTACAAAGCAACCGCCTGGTCCCTTTAACTCAGCCGAAAAGCACAGCTCAACCAATGGTGGGAAAAATATATGGGCTGGCAGCTGCAGGGTTTTTGGGTTCAATTCTGGAGATCGAAGCTGTGTCTTTTCCGGCCGCTGAACCGGGCAAAGGGAAGATCCGTTTTAACGAAGCGGCGGGAAAAATGGCTCGAGATTCTGTTTTTAATGCGGCTACTGTTTTAAGGAAAATCAGCGGCTTTGATGTAAGTGAATACGATTTGCACATTAATGTGGTTGGCGGGGCCAATATTGAAGGTCCTTCCGCCGGAACAGCATTATTTTTAGCGCTCTATAGCGCTATAAAAAAGGTTCCTCTGCGCCAGGATATTGCGGTAAGCGGCGAGCTATCCCTGCAGGGTAAGATTAAACCTGTCGGCGGGCTGACGGAAAAGCTATACGGAGCCCGGATTGCGGGTATTAAAGAAGTATTTTTGCCTAAAGAAAATATATTAGAGCTTCCTTCATCGTTTAAGGAAATAAAAATTAATTATGTGGACTGCGTGGAAGAAATCATTCCACTTGTCCTTTTTGGGGAGAATGGAAGATGAAGGATATAGCCCAACGTTTACCTCCGCAGAATATAGAGGCTGAGCAATCTGTGCTCGGTTCGATGCTTATCGATAAAGATGCTCTGTTCGAAGCAGCCGAAATACTAAATGTTGAAGATTTCTACCGGGAAGTTCACCAGAAAATATTTGAGTCGATTACGGCTCTCTCCAATAAGGGAGAGCCGGTAGATCTGGTCACGGTTTGTGAAGATCTGCAAAGTAGAGGTTTGCTGGATAGAGTTGGAGGGGCTTCCTATATCGCCTCTCTGGCAAATATGACCCCCACGGCAGCGCATGCGGCTCAATATGCCAATATTGTGAGGGAAAAATCTATACTCCGCCGTCTGATACATACATCTACCGAGATTGTAGGGAAATGCTACGGGCATGTAGAAAACATTGAGGAGTTTTTAGACGAAGCAGAAAGGGCAATATTCGAAGTTGCCAGGAGTAAAGACAACAAAAATTTTATCCATCTCAAAGACGCGCTGGAACAAACATTTGAACGCCTGGAAAGGCTTTATGAAAGGAAAAGCGGTGTCACCGGCCTATCGACAGGATTTGTTGATCTGGATAACATCACCTCCGGATTGCAGGATTCCGACCTTATAATTATTGCCGCCCGTCCCAGTATGGGTAAAACCACACTTGCACTGAATATAGCGCATCATATTGTCGTTCATGAGAAAAAACCGGTCGCCTTTTTCAGTCTGGAGATGTCGCGTGAACAACTGGCCCAGAGGCTGCTCTGTGCATACGCAGAGATAGATTCCCAAAAGCTGCGCAGGGGTTTTCTTTCCCCGGAGGAGTGGCCGCGGCTAACACAGGCGGTTGGCCCACTTTCCGAAGCTCCGCTGTATATCGATGACACGGCGGCGATTTCAGTAATGGAAATGAGAGCCAAGTCCCGCCGGCTGAAAAGGGAAAAAGGTCTTTCGGCTATTTTTGTAGATTATTTACAACTGATGCGGGGACATGAAAAAGTTGAAAACAGGCAGCAGGAGATATCCAACATCTCCCGCTCGCTAAAAGCATTGGCCAAGGAATTAAATTGTCCGGTAGTAGCCCTTTCTCAGCTGAGCAGGGCGGTAGAACAACGTCCTGATAAGCGTCCGATATTAAGCGATTTATTGGAATCGGGCGGGATTGAGGCGAATGCCGATTTAGTTGCTTTCATTTATAGAGATGACTATTACCATCCGGAGACTGAAAATAAGCATATCGCCGAAATTGTGATTGCCAAGCAGAGAAACGGTCCTATTGGAAAAATTGAACTTTACTTTAGGGATCATTTAAATAAATTTGTCAATATTGCTTACTCGGGAAAGCAAGGACAGCAAGGGGAGGGTATAGGTTCTGGATGAGGTAGCAGGCGGCTGCCTGCCTTAACTTTGTATCCTTTCCCTGTTTTATTAGCAATAACCATATTAATTAGGTTAGTGAATTGGAATACTAACTTGAAACAAAGTAAATATATTCGATATTAGTGCCGCAGCAGGGCTGCAACATGAGTTTTTTGAATTTTCATCCCTTTGAACAATGCGCCGCGGATTCTCATATACTGTAAGAAACATTTATTTTTATATATTCCAAGAAAAAAATATAACATTTTTAAAAAATTAGCAGGAATTTCCCTCCCGAGCACGAAATTATATTAAATTATTAAGAGATCTTAACAAACTTAATAATTTATAACATTCTTCTGCAACAACGAACATATAATTCGTGTCGGTAAGGAGGGCTTTTTAATGAATTTTTTATTACCTAAGGTAAAGAAGTATATTAGACATGCCGGGGAACCGTGGTGTGCTTATATTTTATTTTTCATTTTCAGCGTTGTCCCTCTCTGGGGTGCCTTACAGTATAATGCCCAGCAGACGGGATTTTTTTATGCTGTATATGTCGATGGTGAAGAAGTAGGGTTGCTGGCAGAAGAGGAAGAGCTTGAAGAAATGTTAATAGCGCTGCGGGAAGAAGCGGAGATGTACTATGAAAGGCCTGTAGTTCCGGTAGAATCTGTTACTGTTGAGGAAGTGTATCGTTCCCGGGAAGAGCCAAACGAAGATAAGGTTTTTTCACTTTTACGCTATATGTTAAGCTACAAGGTAGATTCCAGGATGATCACTGTTAATGGAAAAGATGTCTATCCTGTAGCTACGGCAGAGGATGTGGATAAGGTTATAGAGCTGGTACAGGGCGCCTTTGTAACCAATGACGAGAAGGTTTCTTTGCAGGAAGTTCAAATGGAAGAAAAAATCTCGAGCAGGGAATATTATGCTTACCCGGAGGAACTTTATGATGCAGAAGCAGTGGCCGCTATTCTTTTAAAGGGGACGGATGAAAAAAAGGTCTACCTTGTTTCCCGGGGCGATTCCCTTTGGGAAATCGCCAGCAATTACAATCTTTCCGTGGATAAGCTGAAGGAGGCGAATCCACAGATAGAAGGTGATTTAATCAGGGAAGGGGATGAGATAAGCCTTATTGTCCCGGAACCGATGGTTAATGTTATTACCGTAGAACGCATGGTAAAAGAAGAGAATATTCCCTTTAAAACGGAGTATGTTTATGATAACAGTAAGTGGAGAACGCAATCTAATGTAATTGAAGAGGGCGTTTTGGGACGTAAGGAAGTGGTTTATCAGATAACCCGTGAAAACGGTGAGGAAATAGATCGCCAGATAATCAGTGAAACCGTGATCAAGGAACCTAAAAATCGTTTGGTTGCTACTGGAACTGCTAATATACCCTCTAAAGGTACAGGAAGTTTTATTTGGCCGGTAGATGGCGGGGGCAGAATTTCTTCAGGTTATGGATGGCGCAGCGGGGGGTTTCATGCCGGTTTAGATATTGCTGCCCCGACGGGGACACCTGTGTTGGCTTCTGATAGCGGGGTTGTTGTTTTCTCCGGCTGGGATGGGGGGTATGGAAACGCGGTAGTGATTTTCCACGGGCATTACTACACCCGTTACGCTCATAATTCTCGCAACCTGGTAAAAAAAGGTCAGGCGGTTAATAAGGGGCAGGTTATTGCCCATGTAGGATCAACAGGAATGAGTACAGGATCACACCTGCATTTTGAAATAAGAACGGGCAGCATGTACGGGTCGACATTAAATCCGTTGAATTTCTTTAGTCCCTAAGAGAAATAGGTGTCACATTATGATATATCATATGTCTTGAAAATCGTGGCCTTAAGGCCACGATTTTTTTTTGAAGAAGGAGTTTAAAATGCTGTAAACGAATTAATATGGAAACGGGGGGGTAGCTCATTGAACGGGAAAATATTGATTGTTGATGATGAAAAGCCCATTGCTGATATATTGAAATATAATCTTGAAGAAGAAGGTTTTCAGGTATTGGTAGCCTATGACGGGGAAGAGGCGCTGCGCCTGGCTTTTGAGGAACAGCCGGATATTATTTTGCTCGATATTATGCTTCCCATTATCGACGGATTTAGCGTGTGTAAGAAAATACGTCAAAAAATGAATGTACCGATTATTATGCTTACTGCCAAAGAAACCGAAGTTGATAAGGTTCTGGGGTTAGAGCTCGGTGCAGATGATTATGTTACTAAACCCTTTAGCGTCAGGGAGCTTATTGCCAGGATTAAAGCTATGCTCCGCCGTGTGAAAATGCAGAACAACCCGCAGGAAATCCTGCGGTGCGGTGAATTAACCCTGGATATTGGGAAAATGGAGTGCAAAAAAGGGGATAAAGAGATCGAGCTAACATACAGAGAGTTTACGGTGCTGTCCTTTTTGCTAAAAAACGCCGGTTATGTGTTCAGCCGGGGAAAGCTTTTGGATGAAGTGTGGGGTTATGATTTTATTGGCGATGTGAGGACAGTAGATGTTACTATAAGGCGCCTCAGGGAAAAAATTGAGGATGATCCCGGAAATCCGACCTATTTATGTACCAAACGGGGAGCCGGCTATTATTTGAGGAGGCCGGATTAATGCGATTAGGAATGCAAGGGAAAATAGTTTTGCTCTATTCCCTGCTAATTCTGTTTGCCATGCAGTTGAGCGGTGTTTATCTTGTTCGATCCCTTGAAAATTATTATTTACGCAATTACGCGAGCAGTCAGATAGCCCAGGGGGAGCTCTTGGGCAGCTTTATTCGACGTTATCTGGTTGAAGAAGAGCAGCAGGGTGAACTCATCTCGACGCTCATAGCCGAATTCGGCGGTAATATTCAAGGAACTGAAACCATGGTGCTGGACCGTCACGGGCGCTTGCTGGGCGGTCCTGAGTCCAAGTCGTTTTCCTTATTGGGAGAGCGGGTGATTCAGGATGACATATTATTAGCCCTGAGCGGGAACAGAGTAGAAGCGATTCGGGCAGATCCAGAAACCGGAGCGCGTTATTATTTCCTTGCCCTGCCCGTAAAAAGTACATCATCCTCGGTGGTAGGGGTTGTTTTTTTAAGGGGCTCCCTGGAACATATTTACCTTACTTTGAAAGAAATAAAGATTATTCTTATTACCGGTTGGTTAATAGTGCTAGGCATTGCTGTTGTAATTGGCTTCCTGTTGACCAGAACGATTACTGCACCGATTAGAGAAGTAACATCGAGGGCAGCCGCAATGGCAGGAGGCGATTTTTCCCAGTTGATCGAGGTGCGCTCTCAGGATGAGATCGGCGAACTGGGAAGAATGTTCAATTTTTTAACAGCCAGGCTGCAGGAAACATTAAAGGAAATCTCTTCTGAGAAAAACAAAGTCGAAGCGATTTTGAATTATATGACCGATGGCATTATAGCTTTGGACAGGGAAGGAAGGGCAATTCACCTTAATCCTGCGGCAAAGCAGATTTTAGAACGGTCAGGTAGTTCGGCAGAGCTGGGATTACCGGGAGAGATTATTCTCGGCAATCTTTTTAATTCAGAAGAGTTGTCTCATCTACTTCAACAGACCAGCCCCTCGATTAAAGAGGTTCAAGCAGGGGATGAAGGGGGAAAAATACTCCAAGTTTATTTTGCACCGTTTAAAGAGAACGGCAGTCCCCAGGGGATGCTGGTCGTCATGCACGATGTTACCAGAGAAAGAAAGTTTTCTCGCCTGCAACAGGAATTCGTGGCCAATGTGTCCCATGAGTTAAGAACCCCGCTAACAACCATTAAGAATTATGTAGAGACCCTCTTAAACGGTGCACAGGATGATCCGGGAGTTCGTTTGCGCTTTCTTGAAGTGGTTGATAAAGAGACAGACCGTATGGTAAAACTGGTAAAAGATCTTTTGGTTCTTTCTCAAATGGATTACCAGGAAACAAACTGGCCAAAAGAAGAATCCGATATTGTCTCCTTGGTACGTGAAGTATTGGAACAAGTGGAGCTGGAGTGCCGGGCAAAAAATATTTACCTCCACAATTCATTGCCACCAGGGGATATAGCTGTTCTGATAAACAAAGATAAAATACGCCAGGTGCTGCTTAATTTGCTGGACAACGCAATTAAGTATACTCCGAATGATGGAAGAATAAATGTAAGCGTTATCATAAAATACGATTATGTCTGGATAACTGTAAAGGATACTGGGATAGGGATACCAGAGGAGGAAGTGGAAAGGGTATTTGATAGGTTTTTCCGGGTGGATAAAACCAGATCCAGGGACTCAGGCGGGACCGGGCTGGGCCTTTCTATAGCAAAGCAGATTGTGGAAGCACACGGCGGATCAATATTATTGAAGAGTAAACTGGACAAGGGAACTGAGGTTACATTCAGCCTGCCCCTGCCAAGCATCTAAGGGAGTGCTCCGATTGTTCGAAAAAATTAAAAGCGGCATTCTTTTATTCTTGATCTTCTTAAGCATATTTTTAACGTACAAGCTGTGGTTTGGCCAGCCTCCCCTGGAGGAGGAAACGGTACCCCATTATGAAGACATTTATTTCACTGTGCCGCCTTTGCCCTCAAGGATTATCCTGCCTTCAAAGATTATTTACTGTGATGATAAGCAAGGGATACACTTTTTCCCGCGAGGCTGCAAGGGATTTGAGCAGCTGTGCAATAAAGGTCTTTCCATAATAAAAGAAAAAGCAGATCTACAGAATGCGAAAAGAATAAGCATAAGCGATTTAGACGGCTTGATAACGACATTTTCCTCTAGGCTTGTTTATCATTTTGATCCTTCTATACCAATGGATTTTATTCTAGAGCCACCTGTTTTTGAAGAAATGCCCCTTGAGGAAGCTGTTTTTCTTTGGGATGAAGAGTCGCTATATGTTGTTTTCCAAGGTGAGGAAAATTTGCTGTTACCCCTGGGCGGGGTTGATAATCTTAAAAAAGCTCTTCTTCCGGACTTTAATAAACCGCATCGGCTTTTACCCCCGTTGTTGGAACTGGATTTATCCCCCCGTGAGGGAAATGAAGGTGCCCCGGATAATGAAGGCACCCCGGATATTGAAGAAGAAGCAGGCGGCCAGGGCAATTTTATCGTCAATGAAGGAGAGGGCATAATTCAAAATGAAGGGCATTTGAGCTGGAAAATAGAGATAAAGGGCGATATTTATGTTCCTGAGGAAGATATTCTTGCAGCAGAAGTCAGTTTAAAAGAAGAAGAGATTGATCACGAACAATTTGTGAGAGCCTTTTTTATTGATTTATCCCTGGCAAGGCGTATTGAGGAGCGAGATGGGGCAATTTACTATACTGACGGGGAAAAGGGCCTTCGTATTTATGCATCGGGCCTGGTAGAGTTTGCGTTTCCTAGGTTGGAGCGCAATTTAAGCGGTATTTCGTACAGCCTTGCCCTGCAGAAAGCTGCGGAGAGCCTGAGTTTGTACGGAGGATGGCCTCCGGGAATATATTTGGATAGAGTTGATAATTTGGGTAGGGGCTACAGTTTATTGTGGGGCCCGGTTTCTGCGGGATTGGCTTTCAAAGGCGAACAAACAGGTTGCGAAATGGAGATAGATGAGCAGGGAGTATCTTATTACCGGAGAAATATTTATTCAATTGAAGAAGACGTTTCGGAAAGGAAGCCCTTTCGATCCTATGAGGAAGCCCTCTGGCGGGTATTGTCCCTTGAAAAGGAGCGCTTTCGGGAAAAAAATCCTGTTTTGCTGTTATTAGAACCCGTTTATTATCTCCCCCCTTCCGGTGGAGTAGTTAAGAAAGCCATACCGGCATGGGCTGTTCGTTTTGAAGGGATGGAAGTAAAATATCTGCACTGGAACACCCTGGAACCGCTGTGATCTGATTACAGGTCGTGGCGTTATGGGGCGGGGGATAGTTATGCTGCTCCCGGTTGCACGCCGATCCGGTAAATGAATGGCACGTTGTAGAGGGTTTATTGTGAGGTGGGTGTATGGATCTATCCAAAGCTAAAACCGTGTTGATTATGACTTTCTTGTTTCTTAATTTCTTTCTTTTATATCAAATATTCGAGGACGAGGGAAAAGGAAGCCTGAGCACTTTTGGTCGCAAAGAAGAGCTATCAAGACTCGAAATAGCTCTTTATGAAGCAAATCTTTTTCTAGATGTCCCGCTTCCCAAAGGCGGTATTCAGGTTGCCCACCTGGTAGTAGAGCCATTTAAGTTTCAACTGGATGAGCTGGCAATTGAATTATGGAAGATATTTGAAGGCCGGGAAAATACAACCCTTCCCACAGTTGAAGAGGCCGCTGATAAGGCGGATAGTGAGAAAACGGGTGTAAACAAATATGCTATTGGGGAATACGAGCTGATTGTCCGAAAAGGAGGATCCATTTCATTAAAACTCAAAGAGGGCAGCAAGGTGCAAAATAGCAATAGCGGTAGCAGGGAAGAAATTATACAATCCGCACAGGAGAGGATAGAAGGAATATCTTTTATGAAAAATTTTATTTATGACTATGTGCAGGAGGGGCAGAAAGGTCCTGTATTGAATTTCAGGCAGGAATACGATAGTTTTCCGCTTTACGCGGGGTATTTACAGCTTTTTATGCACGGCCATAAACCGGAGGAGTGTTATCTGTACTGTCTTGAACCCATCGGCTTTGCCGAGCAAAAACGGGAAGCTATACCTCCTTCAACGGCGTTATTGCGTCTTATAGAAGCATATAAAGGGGGCGTTCGGCAGGCCAGGATAATTGATTTCTCGCTGGGTTACTACAGCCAGGAATACGATGCGGAACGCTGGGAAATTCCTCCCGTTTGGAGGATCCGTCTCGATAATGGCGAAGTATATTATATTAATGCTTTCACGGGTAATTTAGAAAGGTAGAGTTTAATTTAGTTCGGGGGTAGGAAAAACGGAGCAATGCCAGACGAGATATATAATGTCAGAAGAGGTATGAGGTATATAGAAAGGGTATATAAAAGGTGATATATCTAAATATACAAGGATATAATGAAGGGGATATTTAAGGAGGCACAACCCGGTGGAGTACTTGTTACTTAAAGGTAAACAACAAATCAATGGAAAAATAAAAATAAATGGTGCGAAAAACGCGGCAGTAGCGATATTGCCTGCGGCGTTACTTACCCGGGGGACAGTTAAAATTGATAATTTACCTCGAATTACCGATATAGATATTTTGTTGAAAATACTAAAATCCCTTGGAGCAACAGTTAGTTCAACAGGTGAACGTTCCATAAGCATTGATTCCTCCGGGGTGAATAGTTTTCGCCCCCCTCAATCCATGGTGAATAAGTTTCGTGCTTCCTACTATTTTATGGGTTCATTGCTGGGCCGTTTTGGGCAGGTGGAGATTCCCATGCCCGGTGGCTGTAACCTTGGGCCTCGCCCTATTGATCAACATATTAAAGGTTTCACTGCAATGGGCGCAGATGTCGAGTTGGAACATGGTATAGTGAAAATTAAGGCCAGAAAACTAAAAGGTACGCATATATATCTAGATGTAGTGAGCGTTGGGGCTACGATCAATATCATGCTGGCTGCCGCCTGTGCTGAAGGGAAAACTGTGATTGAAAACGCTGCCAAGGAACCTGAGATCGTTGATGTAGCCAATTTCCTGAATGCTATGGGGGCGCAGGTTGTAGGGCCAGGTACCGATGTGATAAAAATTCAGGGAGTGACTGAACTGGGCGAAGCCGAGCACACTGTTATCCCCGATCGCATTGAAGCGGGTACTTTTATGATCGCTGCAGCTGCTACAAGGGGAGAAGTGCTTGTAGAAGAGGTGATACCCAAACACCTCGATGCGGTCATAGCAAAACTAAAAGAAGTAGGTAGTGAAATAGAAGTGGGACCTGATTGGGTTCGGGTAAAGGGGAACAGCAGACTGTTACCTACAGATGTTAAAACCTTTCCTTATCCCGGTTTTCCAACGGATTTACAGGCTCCAATGATAGTGCTTTTAACTCAGGCTAAAGGTACCAGTTTTGTAACTGAAAATGTTTTTGAAGAACGCTTTAACCATTTGAGTGAACTGAGGAAGATGGGAGCGGAGATAAAACTTGGTGGTAGAACAGCAATTATTGAGGGAGGGCATGAGTTAAGCGGCGCCCCTATAAAAGCGATGGATTTAAGAGGAGGCGCTGCGTTCATCATTGCCGGATTGGTTTCCAGGGGAGAGACTCATCTCGCAGGTGTAGAGCATATTGATAGGGGATACGAGCGAATTGAAGAACGCTTCAAGTCCCTTGGGGTAGATATAAAGCGTATACAAAAGTAGAAAAATATATTTCCCGGGAAATATATGTTGCATTTTGGCAAAGCATGTTAAACGGTTGCGGTGAGAAAAATGGAACTTTGGCTTGTTCGGCACGGTGTTACAGATGCTAACCTGGAAGGCAGGTTACAGGGAAGGCTAGATTTCTCTTTGAGCCCGTTAGGCAGGAATGAAGTATATGCGCTGGCTTATCGGTTAAGAAACCAGCCTTTTTATGCTTTGATAAGCAGCAATCTTTCCCGGGCAAGGGAAACTTCACAAATTATCGCTGCTCAAGTACAAAATATTTCCCCCCTCTATTCCCCTGTACTGCAGGAATATGACTGGGGAATTATACAGGGGCTTACCAGAAAAGAGATAAGCGAAAGGTATCCTTTGTTATTTAAACAGCTTGAGCGGGATTTTCACCATGTTGATGTTCCGGGAGCGGAAGGACTAGAGAGCCTTTTTGGGCGGGTTAAGGTTTTTTACCGGTTTTTAGCAACCGTTAAAAAGAGAAATAAAAAATCTTTACCGGTACTCGTTGTAAGCCATGGCCGCTTTTTGCAGGCTTTTACATTATATTTCTTAAAGTATGATCCAAGAAATTTTTGGCCCTTTTCTTTTAGCCCGGCTTCCCTTACAATTCTAGATGGAGACTTTAAAAAGGCCGGACGTATGCGGTTGTTTAACGATACCTGTCACCTGCGAGGTTAAGGGGAAGTTTAGCCGGTAAATAGGATATATTAGGTTAAAAAGCTTTTTTGACGGCCTTCTATACTGATGATTAAGGGTGGTGTTTTCCAAACGATGGGTTTTTACGATGATTTTAATGAAGTGCCAAGGAGACATTCTTCGTTAAGGAGAACTGTTGTTATTACAATCGTTATTTTGGCGCTGCTTTTGGTGGTATTGTTTTTTAATTCTTTTATGAAGAACCTGCGGGCAGAAGAAAACCGGGATAACCCGCTTGCTCCCCTACCCGGGGAAGAAAGCAGGGAGAACGAAAACGATGCTGACCCGGATACTGCTCAGTATCAGTATCATCTGGCTGTAGTTGATGCCGTAGAAAAGGCGACTCCTTCCGTGGTGGGAATAAGCAATTACGGAATTGTATTTGATTTTTGGGGTCAAAGCAGCCTGCAAGAGAGGGCTACCGGCTCAGGGGTTATTATCGGCAGTGACGGCTATATTGTTACAAATTATCATGTTATTGAAAACGCAAAAGAGTTAGTTGTTACCCTCGGTTCCGGCGAAGAATTCCCCGCAACGGTCATCGGGGCAGACTCACCTACAGATCTGGCCGTGATTAAGATTAACAAAACGGGCCTTCCCGCTGCCGAATTTGCTAATTCGGATAATTTACGTGCTGGTGAACCGGCCATCGCTATAGGCAACCCGTTAGGTCTGGATTTCCAGCAGTCTGTAACTTTGGGTGTAGTTAGCGCCCGCGAGCGGTCCATTACGATACAGGGGCAAAAATTTACCTTTATCCAGACAGATGCCGCCATCAATGATGGCAACAGCGGCGGTGCGCTGGTTAATATCAATGGAAAGTTAATCGGGATTAATACGGCCAAAATTAAGATTACCGGGGTTGAGGGAATGGGTTTTGCCATTCCGAGCAACACGGTAAAGCAGATAGCAGCGGATCTGATTGAAAACGGAAGGGTGATCAGACCCTGGATGGGGATTACCACAAGGAACTTATCACGATTGGAAGCAGCCCAGCTGGGATTGGATGTTGATTACGGCGTAATTGTAATGGAAGTAGTTACAGGGAGCCCTGCTGAAAGGGCAGGCCTGGAGCCGATGGATATTATTGTTGCCCTTGAAGGTGATAGCGTTACCAATACTTCTGATCTGCAGCAGTTGATTTACCAGTATAAAGTTGGCCAAAAAGTAACGGTAACTGTTTACAGGGAGAAAAGAAAGGTAGACCTGGAAGTAACGCTAGATAAGATGCCTTGATGCAATCCGGATGATTTAGCATTGATTGTTCTCCCAAAGCATATGTCCTAAAATAACATAAATAAGTGAGAATAAAGCGATATTTTTGAGAATATAAAAGATGATTTTAAAATATACCTTGTTAGGAGTATTAATGATTAATTATTATTAAGTTATCTATATTTTTCTGTAAACGGTAGCTCCATCTTCCAATGGTGAAATATAAATATCATGCTTTTGCCATCATGCGGCGATGCACTTGCAATGCCATCTGGATTTCCGCTGGCCGAATGTCAATATCTATGTGTGATATCTGCCAGGGCTTGGATGTGGATTTCCATTCGGATGAGAGATATTTGCAATTTTTTAGCGGAACTGCGAAGGATTAAGGTTTGGGGACATGTCTCATCCCTTAGAGAGATGTCCCCGGTTGTTTTTTAAGGAAGCATATGTAAAGGAATCATGTATAATAATCATGTATAATAATTATATTATATGATTGTATCTGTTTATTTTCCCTGTTTAGTGCCGAATAGTTTTTGGTTTATTTTTAGAAACGGTAAAGCTATCAGCTCCTGTGTGTTGTTTTAACGTTTTTTGTCTGGGGGGACATCTGATTGTCGGTCATATTTATTTTTATTGATGGCCTAGGGCTGGGTTCACAAGAAGAAAGCAACCCATTTTTTGTAAATGATACCCCCTTTTTTACCGAGATACTTGAAGGAAGCCATTTATCGAGTGAAGCTGCTGAAAGAGAATACAGACAGGTATCTCTGTTGGGTCTAGACGCTACTCTGGGGGTGGATGGGCTTCCTCAGAGCGCCACAGGGCAGACGACACTCTTTACTGGAATTAATGCAGCCAAAATCATGGGACGCCATTTACGCGCTTTTCCCAATCGCCGCTTGAGAAAAATCCTCTCCGAGAAAGGGATGTTTTTGCAGTTACAGAAGAGATCCCTTAATGGAACATTTGTGAACTCCTACAGGCCGGAATTTTTCGCCAGCTTATCTTCAGAGGTGAAAAGATCTTTTTCATGTTCTACACTTATAAACTACTATGCTGGTTTACAATTTCGTACCCTCGATGATCTTAAAACCGGCAATGCAATTAATATGGATATTACAAATGAATCATTAAGGGAAAAAGGTTTTGATGTTCCGTTGGTCTCGCCTGAGGAGGCAGGGAAAAGGCTGGTTCACATTTCCCGTGGGTATGACCTGACCCTTTACGAGTATTTTATGACGGATATTGCGGGTCATAGCGGTGATCCAGCCATGGCGGCGGAAGTAGTGAAGAAATTGGATAAGTTTTTGGGTTCTGTTGTAGAAAATATTAATCCGGAAAGAGAGTTACTTCTGGTAACCAGCGATCACGGTAACATAGAAGATATGAGCGTCAGAGTACATACTATAAATCCTGTGCCTGCTTTAATCATAGGTAAAGATCGCTGTAAGCTGGTTAATTTCTTGAAAGCGAAGCGAGACATCAGCGGTGTTTTTCCTGCTGTACTGAAAGTGCTTGCAGAAAGAAAGCCCGTGCAAGTCCTGCCCGATGACTGTTCAATCGGGTAACTATAAAAAATGGGGTGACAGCATATTAATATTCAGATTATCGCCGTGGGGAAGGTTAAGGAGCATTTCTACCGAAGAGGTATCGAGCATTATTTAATCAGGCTGAAGCCCTATGCAAAAATTAACGTTATAGAGCTACAGGAAGGAAAGACAGTAGGAAAGGACAACTTTCACGAGACAGCCCTCCATGAAGAAGCGGAAGAAATTAAGAAAAACCTCAGGGGTGACGCATACTCAATAGTGCTGGACGCAGGAGGTAAAAAGATGCGTTCAGAGGAGCTGGCTATTTTTTTGGAAAGGTTAATGATTGAGGGTAAGAGTAAAATAGATTTTATCATCGGGGGGCCCGATGGGCTGGCGAAAGGATTAATAAATAACGGGGATCTCTGCCTTTCCCTTTCCGATCTTACCTTTCCCCATCGTATGGCCAGGCTTATTTTGCTGGAACAGCTCTACCGTTGTTTTAAAATAATAAGGGGCGAACCGTATCATCGCTAATTTTGAAGCATCCGGCTGGAGATGTGCTTTAATATAAAAAAATACCATAAATGAAAAAGTTCTTAGATATCTATTGGGACAATTGCAGACATTATGTCCTATCTGGAAGGCATATTTTTCATAATAATCTGTTAGTTTGCATGTACTATTTGTTGTTTTATATCGCAATTTTTTTTGTTGACCGTGGCAGGATGCAACACATATTTTAACCGCATACCGTTATAATAAATAAGCCGGGCTACTTACCAGATAAATCAGGGTGGACAAGTATTTCACAAAAAGATTTCCCTCTCAGAGTAAGCTGAGAACACTCAAAGTGGCAGTTGCTGCCGGTAGAATTTAGTGAGGTACACAAATTCAGAAACGGCAAGCGAAACATTGTAAGGCGGTGCTTTCATTGAGATGGCGTAGCTTGGCTGTATTCCTAATATTTTCAATCTTTTGTTGGGTTACAGTAATATTTGGCGGGATGAACAGCAGTTCAACCTGTATCAACAGAGAAAAATGTGTGGAAGCCATGCCCGTTATTACTGAGACCGGGTTTGTTATAGAGAATGATATATTTACTCATCATATATCAAAATGGGAATCCATACTACTTAATGTGCGGGTTAAATATAATGTTCGGCCGGCATTTGCCCCGCCTAAACTTGTATGTATTTCCTCTATACCATTCTTTCTCCTGCAGGAGTATCCCGGTAATTATCCCGCCAGGGCTGCCCCTGAACCAAAGGGGCCGTTGTGACGGGGAACCATTTGATTTTTAAATACCGAGCTTCTTCTTTAACCCGGATAAAGGTTTAAAAGGAAAAATTTAATATCTCCACCTTTTACCATGGTAAAATGCAACCGGTCATTTAAGAAGTGTTTACCGGTATTGCAGGTGTTTGAAGATACCGGGGGGCCAAGGCATGACCTTCAAGTAAAAGGCCCCTGATTGTTAGCGGGAACTACCCCTATTCGGGGTAAAAAAGGAACAATGCAGTAGGCACTCCGGTATACATCCCAAAAAAGAAGATGCATCCATTTGTGGTTGGAGAAGGATGCTATCTTCCCAAATAATTATTTTAATATAAATGGAGTAGTCACCATTTAAATGAATTTTATAAGGGGGTAATTAACCAAAGGTATTAACCGGTTCATAAATTCTATGAGCATTTTATTGTGAGGTATTTGTGAAACCCTGAAAAAGCCAGGCAAAGTGCAGCAGGTGCGGTTGAGTATGGGATAGCCGCATTTGCTGCTTTTTTTATTAAGCGGCTATTAGGGACAATTATTATTACTGGCGATGGGGAAATCTTGTATGCCAATAGCCTGTCACGGAGTAAAATTTCCTTGTGATGTTTTTTCAAAATTTTACTAGCTTAACAGGATAATTAAAATAAATGGCGAATTCTAAAGAGAGGGGTTTAAGGGAATAGCGTTAATTGGCTGTTATTTTTCAGCCGTCGGCATGACAGGGGTAATGGTTTTAGCGGGGTTATTATGTTCAAAAACATTGCCTCATACTATATTATTAAGGAGGTTTTCAGTTAATGTATAAAAAAGCATTTATACCATTCCGTGGCTATTATAGTTCACCGTTTGCACGCTGGCAGGGCAGCCTGCAGAATGAAAATTCCATTGAATTGGGGGCGGCTACGGCAAAGCGGTGGCTTGCCTCAAAGAAATTTGATCCCAAAATGATTGATTATGTTGTTTTTGGAAAAACTGTTGGGCAGCACCACAGCTTTTATGCTTCCACCTGGGCAGGAGGCATGCTCGGAGCGGAAAAGGTGCCCGCTGTTCATATATCGCAGGCTTGTTCTACATCCACCACATGCCTTAATTATGCGGCCATGAGTGTGGAAACAGGAAACTATGATTTAGCTTTTTGCCTGATGACAGATCGCTGCTCCAATGCCCCGCATACGATCTGGCCCAATCCTATGGGGCCGGGAGGGGAAGTAATTTCCGAAAATTGGATGATGGATAACTTCAATGCTGATCCCTGGGTGGGGCTTCCAATGATTCAGACGGCGGAAAATACTGCCGCATCAATTGAAGGCATCACTAAGGAGCTCTGTGATGAGATCGCCCTTCGTCGTTTTGAGCAGTACCAGGATTCCCTTGCCAATGACCGGGAGTTCCAGAAGCGCTACATGTTTCCCGTTGAATATAAGATCAGCAGGAAAGAAACGGGAGTACTGGAAGCCGATGAAGGCATCAGGCCTAGAACAAAGGAAAGTCTTGCGGCAAAAAAACCTTTTATCCCCGGTGGGGTTCACAGTTCCGATGTCCAGACGCATCCCGCTGATGGCAACTGTGCTTTTATCGTCACCACCCGCGAAAAAGCTCAGGAATTGAGCGCCGACAAAAATATAGAAATTCAGATTATTTCTTACGGCTTTACAAGAGTGGATAAAGGTTTTATGGCTGCCGCCCCCGTGCCGGCGGCGGAGAAGGCCTTGAAAAATGCGGGGCTTAGCCTTAAAGATATCAAAGCGATAAAAACTCATAATCCCTTCGCGGCCAACGATGCATATATGTCTAAAAAAATGGGGTTGGATCCTATGACTTTTAACAACTACGGCAGTTCCATGATTTTTGGCCATCCGCAGGGGCCCACTGCAGGCCGTTGTATTGCTGAATTAATTGAGGAGTTGGTTATATTAGGCGGCGGTTACGGCCTTTTCACCGGATGCGCTGCCGGGGACACGGGCGCTTCTCTTATTGTTAAGGTAACGGGCTAGCCGGGCTAAGTGATTATTTTAGCTTGGTAACTCTTATAGAGTATCAAAAAGATTCTAGCTTGCATTTTTTTAAAGGATGCTGGCCTTTGGTCAAAGCATCCTTTAAAATATCCGTAATTGAGAAAAAATAATGCTCGACATCTCTTAATGAACATCTCTTAATGGATGATAATATGTACAATCTCTTCAGAGCACATCATTAATAATTCATTGGAAGGCAAAAATTAAGTGCAAAAAATAGATTATAAGGTGCCGGAAAGAAACCGGCACCTTATATAGCAGTTAGCATATTATCTTCTATCACCGGCCTCGAATACTAAATTTCAATAAAGTCTTGCAGTATGCAGTTTTTATTTCTATGTTTACAGGGTTTGAGACAGTAGAGGGGGGTAGACATGTATTTTTCGCCGCTGTCGGGAATAATTGTAACAACAAGGCCTTTTTCAAGTTCATTTGCAACCAGTAAGGAAGCGTAAAAGGCGGCACCTGCGCTCATTCCGGAAAATATTCCTTCTTCCCTGGCTAATTTTTTTGCCATTTTAAAAGCGTCCTCATCGGATACATTTATTTTTTTATCAAGCAGGGATGGGTCGTATATTTCGGGCACTATAGCTTCTTCCATGTTTTTTAGACCTTGAATTTTATGGTCTTTGAAAGGTTCAACGCCGATGATTTTTATATTGGGGTTTAATTCTTTGAATCGCTTGGAACATCCCATGAGGGTTCCTGTTGTACCCATCCCGGCAACAAAATGGGTAATTTTTCCCTCCGTCTGTTCCCAGATCTCCGGGGCAGTGGTTTCATAATGGGCAAGGGCGTTATTTACATTAGAGAATTGATCCGGCATGAAATAACGTTCAGGATATTTGGAGCAGAGCTCCCGCGCTTTTTCAATAGCCCCGTCCGTTCCTTTTTCGCCCGGAGTTAAAAGGATTTCCGCACCAAAAGCTTCCATCATTTTACGGCGTTCTTCACTCATCCACTCGGACATGATAGCCAGCAAGCGGTATCCTTTTACCGCTGCTACCAGCGCCAGGCCGATGCCTGTATTGCCGCTGGTGGGTTCGAGGATAATTTTATTCCTGGTCAATTGGCCTGATTTTTCGGCCATCGTAATCATATAAAGAGCGACCCTATCTTTTATGCTGCCTCCGGGATTGGTCCCTTCAAGTTTAACGGCCAATGTTACCCGGGGGTTAGGGTTGAGCTTGTTAATTTTGATCAGCGGTGTATGACCAATTGCATCCAGTAAGCTCTCCATCATCGAAAAACACCCCCTGATTCACTCATGACACGAACATGCGCATCTTTTATCTTATTATATCATACCGGAAAGTATTTTTTAGGTTTTTTCCCGTCACAAATAAGATTTTACTTATAGACTATAGTTTTCTGCTCTAGTAGAAACATATTCCTTTAGAAAAGAAAAATATTCCTTTGAATAATCCTTATTTCTTGATATAATAAGGTAATATTTTGGTAACATTTTATGGTAATATTATTTTTTGAGAGGAGGTTGCCTGTTTCGCCCGGTTTTTTGGCGGAAAAGGCGGAGTTAGTTGATATTTGAGAAATTAGAAGTAGGAGCTTTTGCATCAAATTGTTACATTGTGGGTTGCCCACAGATAAAAGAGGGAGTTTTAATCGATCCAGGAGCCGAAGGAAAGATTATCATCAGGCGCATTAATGAGCTGGGGCTGGATATTAAGTATATTATTAATACCCATGCTCATATAGATCATATCGGCGCGAACGAAGAAATAAAGGAGGCTTTTAATGCTCCCATACTGGTACATGAGGCTGAGGTTCCAATGTACCGTAGCCCCCAGGCTAGCCTGGCGCTTTTTAGCAACAAAAGCAAGATCGGCCTTCCCGATCGATCTTTAACTGAAGGGGATATCCTGGAAATAGGAACGTTAAAGATTAAAGTTATTGAAACTCCGGGGCACACCGCGGGTAGCATTACCCTCGATATAAACGGTGCCCTGTTTACTGGAGACACTCTTTTTAACACTTCCATAGGGCGAACCGACCTTCCGGGAGGTTCCTATCGTCAGATTATCCGCAGCATCAAGGAGAAAATATTAACCTATCCCGATGAGACAAAAGTATTTCCCGGTCACGGTCCGGTAACAACCGTTGGGGAGGAGCGGCGTTTTAACCCCTTCTTATCCTGAAAAAACCCGGAAATAATTGAATAAAAATTTACGAGGGTAGTTTATTTTTATAGAGCAATTTGGTATAATTTCAATTGTGTACAACGCCCAGATCATTGATTGGTTTGAAAGAGGTGGCTGCTGTGATAACAAATCCTGAAAGATTTATTATAGTATCGGCTGCAGCGGAGGCAAATTACGCTTTAACGGCATTTGATAACGCATTACTCAAAGCAGGTATAGGAAACGTTAACCTGGTAAAGATTAGCAGTATCTTACCACCGGGATGCAGCGAGGAAGAAAATGGTATTTCCTTTCCTCCCGGCGCGTTTGTCCCCACAGCTTATGGGTCTATCTGCAGCGAAACTAAGGGAGAGCTTATCGCTGCTGCTGTCGGTATCGGTTTTTCCCAGGATAGCTTTGGTGTTATTATGGAGTTTTCCGGAAAATGCAGCGCTGAAGAAGCCAGGAACAACGTAGAAGCAATGATCAGGGAAGCTTTTCTCAATCGTCGACAGGCACTTAAAGATATGAAAATAAAGTGTGTGGAACACAGGGTTGAAAAGGCCGGCGCTGCTCTTGCAGCTGTTGCACTCTGGCGATGATAAGCATATTGTGTTCCCTATGGTAACATTATATCTGCAAGTTTAGGGTCAATTTTGAGGCAAGGTTGGTGACGGGTTTAAAAGATGGAATTGTGGTTTACCGAAAAACAGACCCCTAATTTAGGATTATCCTGTAAAGTGAAAGAGACGCTGTACCGGTGCAGAACAAAGTACCAGGAAATAGCAATAATTGATACCTTCCAGTACGGAAAAATGCTTGTTCTCGATGGTATGGTCCAAACCACGGTTTCAGATGAATTTGTATATCACGAGATGATTGCTCATATACCGATGAGGACCCATGCCCGTCCGCGAAATGCGCTTGTTATTGGAGGAGGGGACGGCGGGGCAGTACGTGAAATTCTAAAATATCCTGATGTACAAAAGGTTACGTTGGTAGAAATTGATGATCAGGTTATTGAGGCGGCTAAGCGCTTTTTGCCGGAAATCAGTTCTTCTTTGGAAGATTGCAGGGTAGATCTTCAGGTTGCTGATGGGATAGAATATGTCCGCTCTCTTGAAGATGCCTATGATATCATTATTGTAGATTCGACCGAACCGGTAGGCCCGGCGGCAGGGTTATTTGGTTCTTCTTTTTACGAGGGAGTTTTTAGAGCTTTAAAAAAAGATGGTATCCTGGTTGCGCAAACCGAGTCGCCCTTTATAAACGCCGAATTAATCAGAACGGTATTTCGCCGTATAAAAGCTGTTTTCCCTTACACGTACTTATATTTGGCTTCTGTCCCCACATATCCCAGCGGCCTTTGGAGTTTTACCCTGGGGTCAAAATTATATAACCCTCTACAGCCTGCCGGTAGCTGTGTTCCCGCAAACACCAAATATTATAATCCGGATATTCACATCAGCTCCTTCTCGCTTCCACATTTCGTTGGGGATTTGTTAAAAGATTAATCGGTAAAAGAGGTATTTTATGTCTTTTGAATATCCTCCTATGGAGAAAAACGGTTTTTTTATGTCCTCCGGAGAAGAATTGGATAAGGCTGGCGGCGTAATACTGGGTGCACCGCTCGATGATACAGGATCATTCAGGCCGGGCACCCGCTTTGCTCCGTCATCCGTTAGGATGGTATCCAGGGCACTGGAAGAATTCAGTTTGAACCTGCGCAGGGATTTGCGCGATATTTACTTTTATGATGCCGGGGACTTTATTTTATTCCCCGGCAATACTGAAGCTTCGCTTGATATCATTGCCAGGGGGGTTTCCAGATTTATCAATAACGGAAAAAAACCTTTTATTATAGGGGGAGAACATACTGTTACCGTTGGTGCCGTGAAAGGATGTTTAAGCACATATAAGGAACTAACCGTTATATTTATCGACGCCCATGCTGACATGCGACCCTCATACGGGGGGGTAACACATTCACATGCGTCAGTAGCTTATTTGCTCCAACAGTTGAACGGCGTAACAATCTATCAGTTTGGTGTACGCTCTGCTGACAGGAGCGAAATGGCTTTTGTGGACGGTGAAAAGGTGTTCAAGTTTGCTGTTTGGGAACCCTTAAAAGACATATTGCCGAAACTAAAAGGATCTCCCCTTTATCTTACAATTGATATGGATGTAGTTGATCCTGCTTTTGCACCGGGGGTTGCCGCTCCGGAGCCGGGAGGTATAACATCCGGGGAAATACTGAATATTTTTTCTTTACTGGGAGGCTTGAAGGAAGAGCTAATCGCTTTTGATCTGGTGGAGATATGTCCTCCATATGATTTTTCTCAGGTAACCGCCCTCCTCGGTGCAAAGATCATGCGTGAAGCCTTGCTTACTTTTTTATAAACATTATATTAAACATTGTATTATTAAATAGAAGGAGTTGAAGGGGATGGCTGCCAAGTACATTTTTATTACGGGAGGTGTTGTTTCTTCACTTGGAAAAGGTATAACAGCAGCTTCTTTAGGATGTCTTCTTAAAAGCCGTGGGTATAGCGTTACTATTCAGAAACTGGATCCCTATATTAATATTGATCCGGGTACAATGAGCCCTTTCCAGCATGGCGAGGTTTTTGTGACCGATGATGGGGCGGAAACAGATCTGGATCTGGGACATTACGAACGGTTTTTAGACTCTAATTTAACCCAGTATAATAATGTAACTACCGGTAAAATTTACTGGTCAGTAATTAATAAGGAGCGCTCTGGTGAATATTCAGGGAGCACTGTCCAGGTTATCCCTCATATAACCAATGAAATAAAGGCAAGTATCAAGCGTGCCGCCGAGGATCCTCGGGTGGATGTAGTAATTACGGAAATAGGCGGTACCGTGGGGGATATCGAAAGCCTTCCTTTTTTGGAAGCCATACGCCAGATGAAGACAGACCTGGGAAAAGAAAATGTATGCTATATACATGTTACCTTGATACCTTTTTTGGAAGTTGCGGGAGAGCTAAAAACGAAACCTACCCAGCATAGCGTAAAAGAGCTGCGCAGTCTAGGCATACAGCCGGATTTAATTGTCTGTCGGACGGAGCACTCTCTTACAAGCGATATCAGGGATAAAATCGCCCTTTTCTGCGATATTAAATCGCGGGAAGTTATTCAAAATAAAAATTCCTCCAATATCTACCGGGTTCCATTAATCCTTCAGCAGGAAGGGCTGGACAAAATTGTTTTGGAAAAGTTGGGGCTGCCGTTGCGGGAAGCGCATTTAGAGGAATGGGAGCAACTGGCGGAAAAGATCGATAACCTTGAAGAAAAGATTACCATAGCCCTGGTGGGTAAATATACCGCTCTCAGGGATGCTTATCTCAGTGTGACGGAGGCTCTTGATCATGCCGGTATTCATAACAATACCGGGGTGGAGATACGCTGGATTGGAGCGGAACAGATTGAAAAAGTTGCCTGGCATGAGAAGAAGGCTCTTTTTAAAGATGTTCAAGGGATTATTATCCCCGGGGGGTTCGGAGGCCGGGGCATTGAAGGTACGATCGAGGCTGTGCGTTTTGCCCGTGAAAAAGGCATACCTTTTTTGGGACTTTGCCTGGGTTTGCATTGTTCCGTAATAGAAGTGGCAAGAAATGTATGTGGCATGAAAGGTGCCAACTCTACGGAGTTTGATCCGCATACTCCTTTTCCCGTAATAGATTTATTGCCGGGGCAAAAAGAGACTTCGGCCAGGGCTGGCACTATGAGGCTCGGCCTTTATCCCTGCAAAATCTTAACTCCCAGTAAGGCCAGTAAGGCCTATGGTCAAGAAACAATCTATGAAAGACACCGCCATCGTTATGAATTAAATAATCTGTTCAGGGATGAGCTTCAAAATGCCGGTTTTATTTTCAGCGGCATTTCCCCGGACAATAGACTGGTTGAAATAGTTGAGCTGAAAAATCATCCATGGTTCGTTGCCTGCCAATTTCACCCCGAATTTAAGTCCCGACCAAATAATCCTCATCCGCTATTCAAAGAATTTGTGAGCATATCCCTTCAGCAAAAACAATAAAAATTGGTATTAGTACTTTTTCTATCCAATAATCCTGCAGGAATGATTTTTCAAAAGGAGAAATAATATATTACTAAGTTAAAACAAAAGAATTATTTTGCGGGCAGTTTAACTATAAAGAAAGACAAAAGAAAGCTTGTAAGAGGAATTTTTTTTGCCGGAGAGGAGAAATTATGTTTAAAGAACTGCTCGAGGATTTTTTTTATATATTATTATTTAATTTTAGGAAAAGGGTAGCGCACTTAATTCAAAACAGGAATATATGGCATGGACTCCTTATTTATCAGATCATAAACATGTTGTTTTTGCCGGCAGCGATTAATTTTGCCGGAGATAAGTGGAAGGCGGGCTCTTTAATAACACTTCCGTATTTCATCCCAGATTTTCCCCCTGAAGCAATAACAAGTATGATTCATTTTTTACCCTTAACAGTCCTGTTGCTTAATTTGGTTTTTGGCCCTCTCTGTTTTTTTCTTTTAGTAGCAATTTTAAACTTTACAGCGGTGTTGTTTGGCGGTGGGAACGGCTTGAACAGGTTAGGGGCGGTATTGGGATATGGACATTTCCCGTTTTTATTTGCTACGGCAGGAATAATATTAACGCATTGCAGTTTCCCCAATGTAACCGGTATGCTGATACTGCTTGCCTTTTTATGGTCTTTAAGCTTAAAGATAGTAGGTTTAAAGCAGGTCTACAGTTTTTCATGGTGGATGGCAGTGCTGGTTTATTTCATGCCGGCTATCAGCTTTTTAGTTGCAATTGTTCTTTTTTTGCTCCTCGCTATAGTTTTTCTCATTCCGCTGATAATGCAGTCAACGGATGTATCTTCGTTATTATTTATTTATGTATGAACCGCAAAAAAGCAAGTTTACAATTAAGAAAGGGGAATTGGAATGAAGCTTGTAACGTTGAGGGATATTTTGGGTAAAGCCGAAAAAGGCGGATATGCAGTGGGGGCTTTTAACGCAAATAACATGGAGATTGTACAGGCTATTATCGAATCAGCCGTAGAGGAGCGCTCCCCGGTAATTATCCAAGCCAGTCAGGGTGCAATTAAGTATGCCGGCCTGGATTTTATTGTTTCCATGGTAATGACCGCCGCTGAAAGCGCCGATGTGCCCGTTGTATTGCATCTGGATCACGGTACTGATTTTAGCCAGGTAATGCGCTGTATCCGTCATGGATTTAGTTCGGTAATGTATGACGGTTCCAGGCTTCCTTTGAACGAAAATATCTCTATCACCAAAAAGGTGGTTGAAGTTGCCAGGGCGGTAGGCGTCTCCGTGGAGGCAGAACTCGGAAAAATCGGAGGGACTGAGGATGATGTCTCCGTTGATGAACGAGATGCGCTTTTTACCGATCCTCAGGAAGCGAAAATCTTTGTCGAGGAAACCGGTGTTGATGCCCTGGCCGTAGCTATTGGTACCGCGCACGGTGTTTATAAGGGTGAGCCAAAACTGGATTTCCCGCGTTTAAGAAAGATTAAAGAGCTTACGGATGTTCCCATTGTAATGCACGGTTCATCCGGGGTTCCTGACGCAGCCATCCGGCAGGCTGTGGAGCTCGGAGTAAGCAAAATAAACATAGACACGGATATCCGGCAGGCATTTGTGAGGAGCGCTGTTGCTTATATGAAGGAAAATCCTGACAATATCGATCCCCGCAAAATACTTGCTCCCGCAAAAGAGAGCGCAAAAAAAATTATCAGGGAAAAAATGCGCCTTTTTGGCAGTTCCGGCAAAGCCTGATTAAAATCCTTAATGTGGAGAGGAAAGATGATGCAAATTTATCTTGATTCGGCAAACCTTGAGGAAATCGAGGAAGCTCTTTCCTGGGGGGTGATCAGCGGTATCACAACAAACCCTACCTTAATGGCGAAAGAGACGGGGGAATCGGCGCCTCTGGTAGAAAAGATTTGCAGGATGCTCGGGAAAAATCCGGTAAGCGTTGAAGTTTTAAGTACAGCGGCGGAAGATATGGTAAAAGAAGCGAAAAGAATTGCCAATTTATCTTCCAATATAGTGATTAAAATTCCGATGGGCATTGAAGGTCTCAAGGCCGTTTATCAGTTAAGTCAGGGCGGGAAAGGAATTAAGTGTAATGTTACGCTTGTTTTTTCAGTGAATCAAGCTATCCTTGCTGCACGGGCCGGAGCTGCGTACGTCAGTCCTTTTGTCGGAAGGCTGGATGATATAGGCTGGGATGGCGTCGGGCTTGTAAAAGAGATGGCGGATATCTTTGCGAAACATAAAATCGGCGCAGCCATTATTGCAGCCAGTATCCGCCATCCCCGTCACGTTCGCGAAGTAGCAGCGGCAGGGGCGCATATTGCTACTGTTCCCTTTTCCGTTTTAAAGCAGATGGTTAACCATCCGCTAACGGATCTTGGAGTAGAGCGTTTTTTACGTGATTGGGCACAAGCCCGCCCCGAAGAAGTATTCTAATTTTCGGATTACACTGATAGCTTTTAACGGCTAATAATTAAGGGAGGAGGTAGCTTATGGAACGGGAGCTGGCTTTGGAGTTTGTGCGTGTAACAGAGGCGGCAGCTCTGGCTACAGGCCGGTTTATGGGCCGTGGGGACAAAATTGCTGCTGACAAAGCGGCCGTTGAAGCCATGCGCATGGCCTTTGATACGGTCTATGTCGATGGAGTGGTGGTTATCGGGGAAGGGGAGATGGATGAAGCTCCTATGCTTTATATAGGTGAAAAGGTAGGCGCGGGTACTCCTCCTCAGGTTGATGTGGCGGTGGATCCCCTGGAGGGAACCAATCTTGTAGCAAAAGGCCTTCCAAATGCTCTGGCAGTTCTGGCTGTTGCTCCGCGGGGCGGCCTGCTTCACGCCCCTGATTTATATATGGACAAAATTGCCGTAGGCCCAAGAGCGAAAGGCTGTATCAATCTTGACGCGTCTGTGGAGGAAAATGTCAAGCAGGTAGCGAAGGCATTGAATAAACGCGTGGAAGATATCGTTGCCATTATTCTGGACCGCCCACGACATGAATCCGTGATCAGCGAGCTGCGCCGCCTGGGTGCCCGGGTTAAGCTAATTTCTGATGGTGATGTATCTGCCGCGATAGCAACTGCTTTTGAGAGGACAGGCGTGGATATCTTATTTGGCATTGGCGGTGCTCCTGAAGGGGTTCTGGCTGCAGCAGCTCTAAAGTGCCTGGGCGGAGAGATCCAGGGAAGACTTATTCCGGAGGATGATGAGGATAGAGACAGAATAATCAGTATGGGTTTAAAAGAACCGGAACAGTTGCTCTTAATGGATGATTTAGTTAAAGAAGATGACGTTATTTTTGCCGCAAGCGGCATTACGGATGGGGATTTTCTCCAGGGAGTGAGGTATTCCGGAAATACAGCTACAACACATTCGATTGTGATGAGAAGTATAACCGGGACGGTCCGTTTTATTAAAGCAGCGCACCGCTTGGATCTCAAACCTCATTATATTGCCAGAGGGTTTTCTGCTAACCAGGAGGGCCGTTAGGGACATCTTACTGTAGTTTTCTAGATCACAAGGGGAGGTGTTATAGCCTGGTGTCGCGGGAGTAATGAGTTGGCGGAAACTGGGTATAATATTGAATATATGGTTGATTTTCTTGATTGATACAGTAATGATTGTTGTTGCCGGTACGCAATTAGCGAAAAACGCCGAAAAGATCTCAACAGGGCTGGGATTAAGCAGCGCCTGGGCGGGGATTTTTCTCTTGTCGGTTTCCACTTCCTTGCCCGAACTGGTTGTTACAAGCAGAGCTGTCTTAATTAATGCTCCCGATCTTGCCGGGGGAAATATTTACGGAAGCGTCATTTTTAACCTCACCATTATTGCTCTAATCGATCTTTTGCAAGGCAGGGGGCCGCTTAAAGCCCGGCGTAAAAGAAGCCTTATTTTAACCGCCCTTCTTAGTATTACTATTATTATTTTTTCAATGTTCGGCATCCTCCTGGCTTTACCCTATAGGGTGGGTTGGGTAGGCGTTGATAGTATCGCACTGGTTCTGGTTTACTTTCTAGGCTCGGGGATGATTACAAAACTGGAGCGTAAAAAAATCCATGTTGAGCCTGGCACAGAAAACGAAGATACAGCTGACAAGGATAGGCTGAAAAAAAAGCACCGCAGGGAAATGTTGTACAGCCTGGGGATTTTCGCGGCAGCTTCGGTGGTTATTCTCCTGGCAGGTACCAGCTTGACCGACACAGTCGATCGGATTTCCCTGGAAACCGGCCTTAGCAGCACGCTGGCGGGTTCCTTATTTGCCGGTGTGGTTACTTCCCTTCCAGAATTGGTGTCATCGGTAGCCGCCGTGCGTTTAGGATTTGTAGACATGGCCATTGCCAATGTTTTGGGTTCTAACTTTTTTAATATTTTGCTCCTCTTTTTTGCTGATTTATTCTACGTTAAGGGTCTCCTGTTCACAAATTTATCCTCCCAAAACCTTATTGTTGCGTTAATGAGTATCCTTTTAACGATTGTAGTCCTACTTAGTTTTATATATCCCCTGCGGAGGGATTTTCTCCGCATGGGTTTATCGTCCTATATAATTATCATCGGTTATCTTTTTACTATTATCTTACTTTTTTACAATTAACATAATAATAAAGCTTAAGAAAGAGAGAGTAGGTTATGCATTTAAAAGAACTGGAAACCATGAATCTGGAGGACTTGCACCGCATAGCCAAAGATAAAAATCTCAAGGGAACAGCGGGCATGAAAAAAAAGGACTTAATCTTTTTAATCCTAAAAAATGAGGCTGAGGCTGAAGGGCTACTCTTTTCTGAAGGCGTTCTCGAAATTATGCCCGACGGTTATGGTTTTTTGCGCCGGGTGAATTATCTTCCCCATGAAGACGATATCTATATTTCTGCCTCCCAAATCAGGCGTTTTGGCTTGCGTACAGGAGATCTCGTTACAGGAAAGGTGCGCCCTCCAAAAGAAAACGAGCGTTATTTCGCCCTCCTGCACGTAGAAGCGGTAAATAACGAGGTCCCCGATAAGGCTGCCGGACGCCCTTTTTTCTCGGAACTTACGCCGGTTCATCCTTCGGAGCAACTTATTCTGGAGAGAGAGCCTGACGAGTATGCTACCCGTATCATTGACCTGTTAATTCCGATCGGGAAGGGACAGCGGGGATTAATAGTTTCACCGCCCAAAGCAGGGAAAACTATCCTTCTTAAGAGAATTGCCAATAGCCTAACAGAAAACTATCCCTCATTGGAACTGATTGTTCTGCTTATCGATGAAAGGCCGGAGGAGGTTACCGATATGCGTAGATCTGTCAACGGTGACGTCCTCAGCTCTACATTTGATGAAAAACCGGAAAACCATATCAGGCTGGCAGAGCTGGTCCTGGAGAGGGCACAGCGTCTCGTTGAGGAAGGTATAGATGTTGTGATCCTCCTTGACAGTATAACACGTCTTACAAGGGCTTATAACCTGGTGATCCCTCCCAGCGGAAGAACGCTTTCCGGCGGAATTGATCCTGCTGCCTTCTATAAACCCAAACGCTTCTTCGGTGCCGCCCGCAATATTGAAGAAGGAGGAAGCCTGACTATTCTTGCAACAGCGCTGATAGAAACAGGAAGCCGTATGGATGATGTTATTTATGAAGAGTTTAAGGGAACAGGCAATATGGAGCTGCATCTGGACCGCAAGCTCGCTGAACGCAGGTATTTCCCGGCCATTGATATTCCCCGTTCCGGCACCAGGCGCGAAGAATTACTGCTGGATAACCATACGCTGGAATTAATGTGGGCGCTGCGCAGAACTATGAATGCTACTAGTTCTTCAGATTTTATTGAGGCCCTTATCGACCGCCTGAAAAAGACGGAAAACAATGCCTCTTTCCTGGCTAATCTTCATAATTTATAAAGCCAAAAAATAAGGTGCAAATATCTCCAAATTTATCCATTTTTTACGCATAATTATTTTTCAAGTAGTAAAGAATAACATCTATCGACTGTTAAATGTTTTCAAGGAGTGTAAGTGATTTGTGCGTAAAAAATGGAGTTTCTTGCGGTTATTCTTCTTTTTTTAGGAATGCTTTTAAGTTAGTGCAGATAATTAAAACGGCGCTGAAAGTAGCGATTATCTGTGTGCCGTTATCTCTAATAGTCTTTCCTTCGGGGGGAGCGGCAAGCACCCTTGAAGAGTCTTTGAAGCCACTGTATCTAAAACAGCTTGAATCTTATAAGAATGAGGTGGAGCTGTACAAGAGGCAGGAGGAACGGCACAGACAAGAGGAAAATCTCCGCCGGGCTTTGCAAACTCATGTTGTCCGGCAGGGGGAAACTTTGAGCATGATTGCCGGATTATACGGAACAGATGTTGAATCTGTCGCTTACTGGAACAGATTAAGCAATCCCAACCTGATATTTCCGGAGCAGGTTCTAGATATCCTTACCATCGAAGGAACATTGTACAGTGTCCATAAAGGAGACACCCTGGAAGCGATCGCCCGTCGCTTTAGCGTTGAGCCCGGAATTATTGCCTCCTTTAACCTCCTGAATGATTCCGCCAATTTAATTGCAGGTCAAAAACTGGTTATCCCGGGAGGAAAAGTTCCTCCGGAGGAAAAAAGGAGGTTGCAGGCTACAATGCTGGCTTCGCGCGGTGTAAGGGGATATGCCGTGGGACAGGCGCCTTCTTTTCAGTGGCCTGTAAGCGGAAGAATATCTTCCCTTTATGGGCCACGTAATGGATCTTTTCATTATGGGCTGGATATTGCTGCTCCTCTTGGAACCCGGGTCAGGGCAGTGGCCGCCGGCATTGTCGATTATACAGGAACGAAAAGCGGCTATGGTTTAATGCTCACTATTAATCATGGAAACGGATGGAAAAGCCTTTATGCGCATAACTCCAGGTTGCTGGCCGGTATTGGCGAGAGGGTTTACCAAGGTCAGCCGATAGGTCTTATCGGTGCTACGGGAAATGCTACCGGTCCCCATTTGCATCTGGAAATAATCTACAACAACAATAAGCTTGATCCGCTGCTTTATTTGCCTCGATAACGGGATAAATAATGGTGGCAGGCAGGCTGTGTTGTCCCGGGGACTATTCCTTTGCCAGGGTTTCGGAACCCCTGCCCCTTATAGGGGTTAGATTGCACGGGAAAAGGAGGGCATTAAATGGCGGTTAGCGGCGGCTTTTGGGTATTGCCAAAAGCCTTTTTTTTTGCTATGATATAATTTGTCCTAAAAATATAGAAGCTTGAAGACAGTGTTTCCTGATCGGGGAAAGAGGTGAAGTTTAATGAAAAAAGAGATACACCCCACATATGAAAAGACAACTATTACCTGTGCCTGCGGTACTGTTTACGAGGTGGGATCTACAAAAAAGGATATGAAAGTGGAGATCTGTTCTAACTGCCATCCTTTCTTTACAGGTAAACAAAAATTTGTGGATACGGGTGGCCGTGTGGAGAGGTTTAAACGTAAATACGGCAGGGAATAAAAAGGCTATTAGCTATGTTTTATAATCCGCAGGGCTTATGAGAGAGCCCTGCTTTTTTCGGCACGCCTTCACGGAAAGCAGGTGTCAATCATGGCAGAAGAAAAATTGCTGATCGGCGGGCAGGCAGTGATTGAAGGAGTTATGATGCGCAACAAATCCAAGGTTGCTATTGCCATCAGACAGGGAGAGGGTAATATAGTCGTCCAGAAAAAAGAATATCGCTCTCCCAGCGAACGTTATCCCTTTTTGAGGCTTCCTCTTTTGCGGGGTGTGGTTGTTTTTCTGGAGTCCCTTGTTTTGGGAGTGCAAACCCTTTCTATATCTGCAGAGCAGGCCCTTGGCGAAGAAGAGGAAGAGCTCAAGGGATGGGAATTGCCGCTAACGCTGGTAGTTTCATTGGGGGCCGCTATCGGTCTTTTTATTCTACTGCCTACAGTTCTGATGAAGTACTTTAGGTATGGGTTTGAAATACCGCTTTTGATGAACCTCGGTGAAGGTTGTTTACGTCTTTTTATTTTCCTCGGCTATCTTTTCCTTATCTCGCGCTGGAAGGAAATTGGACGTGTATTTGAATATCATGGTGCGGAGCATAAGGCCATTGCCTGCTATGAAGCAGGGGAACCCCTTACCGTTGAGAATGCACGTAAATTTACCAGGCTGCACCCGCGCTGTGGAACCAGTTTTTTGCTGGTAGTTATGGTTACCAGTATATTGCTTTTTTCCTTTTTTGGATGGCCCGGGGTATGGCAAAGAATTGTTATTAGGCTTTTATTATTGCCCCTGGTTGCGGGTATCTCTTATGAAGGGATTAAACTGGCGAGCAAAACTGATAATATAATAACCAGGATTATTGTTCGGCCGGGGTTATGGTTACAGTTATTGACTACGAAAAACCCGGCTGACGATCAATTGGAAGTTGCGCTTTCTTCACTTGAGGCTGTCTTGCCGACAGACCTTAAGAAATAAATGGAGGTCACAAGGGGATATGTGGGAAAAATTAAAAGCTCTGGAAGAACATTTTCTTTTTTTAGAAGAAAAGCTGAGCGACCCTGAAATTATTAAAGACCAGCCGCAGTGGCAAAAGTATACGCGTGAACATGCAGAACTGTTTGATACAATAGATAATTATCGCCGTTTAAAGAATATTGAACAGGAGTTGCAGGAAGCAAGGGATATGCTTCTTCAGGAAAAGGATAGTCTGGACGGAGAAATGCTTGTTTATTTGAAAGAGGAGATATCAAGACTATCCGGTGAGAAGGAGCGGTTGGAAGAGCACTTGAAAGTGCTCCTGCTGCCCAAAGACCCCAACGATGAAAAGGATGTAATTATGGAGCTTCGTGCCGGTACCGGAGGGGACGAAGCTGCGCTGTTTACAGCTGATTTATTGCGGATGTACCTGCGTTTTGCTGAAAAGAAGCAATGGGAGACGGAAGTTCTTAGCAATCACCCAACGGATATCGGAGGGTTTAAAGAGATATCCTTTTCTGTTAAAGGCCGGGGTGCGTATAGCTGGTTGAAATTTGAAAAAGGAGTTCACCGGGTACAGAGAATACCTTCAACGGAGTCGGGGGGGCGTATTCATACTTCGGCGGCCACCGTTGCAGTATTACCCGAAGCAGATGAAGTGGAACTGGAGATCAACCCCCAGGACTTGCGGATAGATACTTTTTGTTCTACAGGGCCCGGCGGGCAGAGTGTAAACACTACGCAATCAGCGGTGCGCATCACGCATCTGCCAACAAACACTACGGTAACCTGTCAGGATGAAAAATCCCAGTTTAAGAATCGGGATAAGGCAATGAGGGTGCTCCGTGCGCGCCTGCTGGATAAGATGATCTCCGAGCAGCAAAAGGAGCAGGCGCAGGAAAGGCGCAGCCAGGTTGGGACCGGGGACCGCAGCGAGAGAATCCGTACTTACAACTTCCCCCAAAACAGGGTAACGGATCATCGTATCGGTTTATCCCTGCATAAGCTGGACCAAGTGCTTGAAGGGGAGCTTGACGATATTATAGAAGCGCTCATTGCGTATGACCGGACCGAACGTCTCAAGGAAGAAGCCAGGTAAACTTATTTATCAGGTAAACTAATTAAGAGAAATGTTTTTTCGGGATAGGGGGCTGTTGGATGACCGTTATTAAGCAGGCTATTTCGCAGGCCTTTTCTTTTTTAAGTAAGTGCCGATTGGCTTTTCCCCGTGTAGAAGCAGAGTTGATACTGGCCTTTCTTCTTCAGCAGGAAAGGCTATATTTATATTTACACGGGGAGGAAAAGCTGCCTGAACGGTTGGAAGAAGAGTACTGGGATCTCGTCCGGCGCCGCGGAGAAGGAGAACCGCTGGCATATCTTACTGGGAAAAAGGAGTTTATGGGCCTTGAATTTCGTGTAGAAAGCGGAGTGCTTATTCCACGCCCCGAGACCGAGCACCTTGTCGAGGGTGTAATAAGCTGGTTTAAAGAGTATTGCCCGCAGCCTACAGAAGGGCATCACCGTATAATTGATTTGGGTACAGGTTGCGGCAATATCGCCATTTCGTTGGCATATTATTTGCCTTGGGTTATGGTATCAGGGATAGATATCTCAAAAAAAGCTTTGCAAGTGGCTGCTTATAATGCCGCAAAGCATGGGCTTCAGGACCGTGTTGAATTTTTATACGGTGATTACCGGCAGATCCTTCCCAGGGAAAAACAAAAATATCAAGCAGTCGTTTCCAATCCACCCTATATCCCCGCTGATCTTCTGGCATCCCTTTCCCCGGAGGTACAGCGAGAGCCGCGTATTGCCCTTGATGGGGGCGTCGACGGCCTGGATGCTTACAGGGCAATACTTTCCAATATTCGTGAGTATCTTTTACCGGCCGGTTTGTTAGCCTTCGAGGTGGGTGAGGGGCAGGCCGGTGCTGTTCTCGAAATGGGTCGTATGGCGGGTTTTGTTCGGAAAAACGATATTATAAAGGATTATGCCGGAATTGAAAGGGTTGTCATGCTAGCTTAAATTTTTTCCTGTTGAGGTGATGGTTAGCTTTCCGTGTTTGACGCCCTTGACACTGATCAGGCGTTCGGCCAATTGTCTCACTTTATCGGCGGTGCCTTTTACCGCCAGAACTTCAAGGCAGTTGTGGTGATCTAAATGCAGGTGCATTGTAGATAGAATCAGCTGATAATAATTATGCTGTAGTTCCAAAAGCAAGTCGCTTAATCCCCTTACATGGTGGTCGTAAATAAGTGTTATAGTACCTGCGACCTCTTCCTCATCGCTTTCCCATTCCAGCTCAACCAGCTGGTTACGAATCAGATCGCGTATTGCCTCAGAACGGTTATTGCAACCTCTTTGAACGACTAACTTATCGAACTGTTCGAGAAGGTCCTCACTGATGGATACCCCAAAACGAACTAATTCCGCCATTTTAACCTCCCGGGAATTATTTTTAGTTGATTATTAGAATCAGGTAATAGATTAACTCAATTATAACATATTTTCATCTTTAATCTAAGTAAATTTTGGACAGAATGTCTAAAAAATTACAATTTGGCTCATACTAATAACGAAGGGATAATTGAGTAAATGTTTTTTAAATTCGGGGGGAGCGGACTTATGTATAATTATAAAAAAGTAAAGCTCAGCGGGGTGAATACTTATAACCTTCCAACTCTTAGTTGGGAAGAAATGAAGCCCCTGTTTAAAAAGATGGAAGAAGGGGAAAAAGAAGTTAGGGAAAAGCTAATAAAGTGTAATTTGAAGTTGGTTTTGAGCGTACTCAAAAAATTTTCAAATCGCGGGGAAAATATGGACGATCTTTTTCAAATTGGGTGTATTGGGTTGATGAAGGCTGTGGATAATTTTAAACTGGAACACAATGTAAATTTTTCAACCTATGCCGTTCCGATGATTCTTGGAGAGATAAAGCGCTACCTGAGGGACAATAATTATGTACATATGAGCCGTTCGATAAAGCTAACCGCACAAAAGATACAAAATGCCAAGGAAATGTTTCTTCAGAAAAACCAAAGGGAGCCGACATTAACAGACTTGGCAGCAGAGGTGGGAATTCCGCCGGAGGAGATTGTTCTGGCATACAACGCCAATATGGAGCCGCTGTCGTTTTTTGAGCCGGTTTATAACGACAGCACGGATCCCTTACATATTATTGATTTGGTTAAAGACGTGGAAAACGATGAAGAACGTATGCTGGAAAACATAGCTTTAAAGGAAGCTCTGGAAAAGCTTAGTCCCAGGGAAAGGTATATTCTTATAGCACGCTTTTTCCAGGGAAAAACACAGATGGAGGTAGCTCAAAAGGTTGGAATTTCACAAGCCCAGATATCCAGGATAGAAAAAGCTGCTTTACGTTTTATCCGCCAGCATTACAGGGAACAGGCGACGGGTGCTCTAAGCGAAAAAATATAGAGCTTTTTTCATCCAGGTAAGGGGATGAGGGTAATGAAAGACTGTTATTATTATATCGCGAGCAAAATGATGAAAATGCGGCATTTTTTTTATAGGAGCGCGTTATTCAGATTTACTGTAATTATCCTTATTATTACGGGCGTTTTCATGATTGAATTACATCTGCCTGCTTTTATTTCTGCCAACAAGGCGGAGGAGAGGATGGAAGAAATCCAGCCGGAAAATATTATTCGCTTTCATGTAAAGGCGAATAGCAACAGTCCGGAAGACCAGGCGTTGAAAAATTATCTGGCCCAAACGATAATTAATATATACAAACCATTGTGGGGCGGATGCAGCAGTATTGAAGAGCTTCGCTCCTTGCTGGTAAAAGACAGAAAGACGATTGAAAAAACGGCTAATGCAATCTTAATAGAAAATGGCTGTGCACACACTGTTAAAGTTTCACTTGATAAAGGCGTTTTCCCGGCACGTCTTTACGAAGGGAAGTTATACCCACCCGGAGAATATGAAGCGCTTAATATGATTATCGGGAAAGGTGCCGGAGAAAATTGGTGGTGTGTGTTGTTCCCGCCGCTGTGCTTTAACCTTCTTCCTTCCCCTTCTCAAAAGGCAGGCGAGGATGGGGGAGATTCTATAGAAAGTAAAGATAAACAAAATCTCGATTTATTAAAAAGGGGTGACGGTATTAAGAGTGGAGAACTCAGAACGGAAAAAAATGGGGAAAAAGGAGATCATCTCAAAATAAAGCTTAGATCCTGGCTCTGGGATACTTTTTTTAGGTAAATATACTGTGGTTTAACTGATCCCGGAGGGACAGGCTTGCATTAGCATTGAGAAAGCGAGCCTGTCTTTTATTTCTTTATTGGTAAGATTGTGGATTAATAATTTTCGGTGAATACGTTTTATTAAAAAAGGAAAAAAGAAATGGATCGAGAATTCTTTTCTAAGAGAAAGGAAACAGGTGTTTTTTTATAGTTTTCTAGACCGGGAACTTATCTTAATCCAGGAGGTATTGCCGTAAATGTACTGGTTTATAGCTATAGGAATGCTCGGTGGCCTCGGATTGTTCCTCTTCGGCATTCAAATGATGGCTTCGGGAATGCAGAAAATGGCCGGGGATAGGCTCCGGCACATCCTGGAGATTTTCACAGGAAAACCGATAATCGGTATTTTTACGGGGTTAATTGTTACCATTCTTGTACAGAGCAGCAGTACTACTACGGTTATGCTAGTCGGTTTTGTTAACGCCGGTTTAATGAACCTTTCCCAGGCCGTAGGGGTTATTATGGGGGCAAATATAGGGACGACCATAACTGCTCAAATAGTATCCTTTAAGCTGGAATATTTGGCACTTCCTTTCATCGGGGTTGGAGGCCTGTTTAATTTTTTTGGAAAGCGCAGGCTATATCGTTATTTAGGCCAAACTATCCTGGGGTTTGGCCTTCTGTTTATGGGCATGGAAACTATGTCTAATGCTATGTACCCGCTCAGGGAGAACGCTTTTTTCCTCAGCTACTTGGTGAGGTTCGGTGAACAGCCGCTGCTCGGGGTTCTGGCTGCGGCTCTTTTTACCGCTGCTATTCAGAGCAGCAGCGCCGCAACAGGTATAATTATCGCCCTCAGTTTACAGGAACTGCTCACCCTTCAATCAGCTATCCCGTTGATTTTAGGAACAAATATTGGTACATGTATTACAGCGCTTTTAGCTTCTATTGGAGCTTCCCTGCCCGCCAGGAAAACCGCGTATGCGCATGTTCTATTTAACACAATAGGGGTAATTTTGATGTTGATTCTTTTAAAACCCTTTACCTTCCTGGTTCTGGAGTCGGCGAATACGGTAGCCCGGCAAGTCGCTAACGCGCATACCTTTTTTAATGTTCTTAACACAATTGTCCTCTTCCCTTTTTTTAAATACTTTATACGCCTTGTAAATATTATTGTTCCCGGTGAAGATATAGCGGTGGATGCCGGTTCAAAATACCTTGATAAAAGAATGCTAAAAGCGCCTGCAGTTGCAATTAATTCAAGCAAACAGGAGCTTTTGAGGATGGCCAATATAGCACGCGAGATTGTAGTAGATGCGGTAGATGTTTTTTGTAGGGGGGGGCGGAAGAAAATTCCGCATATTTTACAGGCGGAAGATTTGATCGATGGGCTGGAGAAGGAGATAAATGTTTATTTGCAGGAGCTATCACAGCATTCTCTTACCAGGCAGCAAACTAATAGCGTTTCCGGCATAATGAGCGCTGCAAATGATCTCGAGCGTATAGCTGATCATGGACGTAATATTGCCTATCTTGCAGAAATGGCGATGGATGACAAATTACAAATTTCCCCCAAGGCAAAGGAAGAAATATTTGGCTTTTTTGAAAAGGTTGCCGAGATGATGAAAAATGCAATTGACGCTTTGGCCGATGATAACGTTCACCTCGCCAGGGAAGTTGTTCAACAGGATGATATTGTTGACGAACTGGAAAGGATTTTGAGAATGAATCATATTGAACGAGTTAACCGCAAAGAGTGTGTTCCCGCTGTCGGGGTGATTTATTTAGATGTTTTAAGCAATTTAGAAAGGGTGGCAGATCATTGCGTTAACTTGGCACAGGTAGCATCAGGTGATTTTTAAGGTACTTGTAAGGTTATAATATGTAAAAAAGTGGTGGCGTTATGAAGAAAAATATTTCTAAGCTGGAAAGTCATTTTAAACATTATCGCTTGACCCCGCAGCGGAGGCTGGTGCTGGAAGTTTTTCTTGAAAACAAGGAGAAGCATTTGAGCGCTGAGGATGTCTACCAGCTCAGCAGGCAGAAGGAAGAAATTGGCCTGGCTACAATTTATCGCACGCTGGATTTATTTGAAGAATTGGGCCTTTTGACTAAAATTAATTTTGGGGACGGTCGCAGCCGGTATGAACTGGCACAGGATAATTTGAATGAACCCCATAACCATCACCATCTAATTTGTATTAATTGCGGGCGCATTTTGGAGGTCGAAGAGGAGTTGTTCCATAAGTTGGAGGAAATAGTAGAAAGAAAACACGAGTTTTCAATCGTAGACCATAACCTGCAGTTTTTTGGATATTGTAACCGATGCCACTATGCGAGTAAAGACCTATAAGGAAAATACTTGAAACCCAATAATAATACACGAAACCCAGCCTGGGCGAGCCGGTAACAAAAAAATTGAATTTTAAGGCAACCTCCCTAAACATTGAATACATCGACGCTTATAAGATAGCTTGAAAAAGTCTTATCTAATGTACGCTAAAGTTAAGAATTAAGGGCGTAAAGGCGCCTTAGCACTATTATCACTTGTAAGATTTGGTCCTATCAATGCGCCACTTCGGAGATTGCCCCCTTTTCCCCTTAGGGTTTATACCAACTTTTGCCCCGCAGTCCCGCTCCCGATCATTTATTGTCCTAGCAATGCGTAGATCTCTTGATAGATCTTTTTTAACGGAATACCTTTTTCCTGTGCAATCAGAAGGCAATCCCCGTATTCGGGTGCAATATTATAATAATCCGATGATGAACCGGCAATTTTAACCCTAACCTTGCCCCAGGGTGTTTCAACCACCTTTTGTACCCGAGGCAGCATAATTTTTTCCGCACTCCAGCGCCTGTATCCCAGGGTGCTGGTCTCCTGGAGAAGAATTTGCCCAAGCTCATGGGATTTATGTGGGGCTGTCAAAACGGTTATTTTTATAGCAGGCCTGTTTTTTTTCATCTGCACAGGGGTAAAATAAACATCCAGAGCACCTGAAGAAAAAAGGCGACCCAGCACATAATCGTAAATTTCCGGGTTGAGATCATCAATATTCGCTTCGATTATTTCCAGGGGTTCTGCAGATAATTCCTCTTCTGTTACATTGTTGTTCCGGGTGATTGCTTTTAGTCCGGGATTGATTTGGCAGGTCTTGCCCCGCATGGCTCGAATAATATTGGGAAAATCAAAATCTTTTGAACCCGCGCCATAACCAATTTCTTCAACAATCATCGGAGGTATTGAGGTAAACCTGCAACAAATAGCGCCCAGTATAGCCGCTCCGGTAGGCGTTACCGTTTCTTCATTAAGGGATAACCCGTAGCAGGGGATGCGATGGTTTTTTATTATCTCCATTGTAGCCGGTGCGGGAAGGGGTATTTTCCCGTGGTCTGTTTCCATCCAGCCCCTGCCCAAAGGAAGAAAGGAGGCATAAATCAAGTCGATTTGGAGCATTTCGAGGGCGATAACGGTGCCCAGAACATCGATTATAGAATCTACCGCGCCTATTTCATGAAAATGAACCTCTTCTTCGGCAATCCCATGCACCCGGGCTTCTGCGCGCGCCAGGGCCTGGAAAATAGCCAGGCTTTGTTTTTTTGCCTTATCCGATAGCGCTGGCGAATTGATGATAGCCTTAATTTGAGGCAGATGCCTGGGCGGCTGTTCTTCCGTGATCTCTACCTGCAGCCGCAGGGCTGCCATACTTTTTTTCCGGGTTTTAAAGGTTTTAATATCATACCCCTCCAAAGGGAGATCCGCGAGCTTTTCCTTTATTTTTTCCAGGGGAGCGCCGCAATCGATTAACGAAGCTAGGATCATATCCCCGGCGGCCCCTGCAGCGCAATCAAAATAGATAACGGGAACAGACATATCTTATTATACCTTCTTCCTAATTACTTAAAAAATATTATATCAAAATGGAAGAGAGTATGGTAATATTTTTAATGACCTTATTTATTACTGTGCTGATGGGGGTATGATATTGATCTGGGCCAGCTTTAATGGAACAGCAGTCTTAAAACCCTTAAATCCTGAAGATGAGGAGAGGGCATTGCTCTTTGCAGCCGAAATACTAAAAAAAGGGGGGCTCGTCGCTTTTCCTACAGAAACTGTTTACGGGCTGGCGGCTGATGCCTTAAATCCCGCTGCGGTTGAAAACATCTATAAGGTAAAACGGCGGCCCCCGGATAATCCCTTAATTATTCATGTTGCCGGAGTGGAGCAGGCTGTGGGGTTGGTGAAAGATATTCCCCCGGAGGCGTTTCTTTTGGCAGAAAATTTTTGGCCTGGCCCCCTGACTATAGTATTGCCTAAAAAAAAATTGGTTCCCGACATCACAACTGCCGGGCTATCTTCTGCTGCTATACGTGTTCCCAAGCATCCCTTGGCCATAAAGCTTATCCGCACAGCAGATGTTCCGCTGGCCGCTCCTAGCGCCAATCTTTCGGGACGCCCCAGCCCCACCACAGCGGAACATGTCCTGGAGGATCTGGCCGGGCAGATTGGAGCTGTGCTTGACGGCGGCAGGTGTTCTGTTGGTGTGGAGTCCACGGTGATCAGTTTTCTTTCCAGCCCGCCAGCGTTGCTCCGACCGGGAGGTGTTACCCTGGAGATGTTGGAAAGTGTTTTAAAGCTGAAGGTGTTGGATTTAACTGTTGAGGGAGGGGGAAAAACATATAAGAGAATACCCCCCCCGGCTCCTGGAATGAAATACAGGCACTATGCCCCGCGGGCACCCCTTTACCTCGTTGTAGGGGATTATCCGCTGCTGAAAAAACAGCTGGTCGCTCTAGCCGAGGGATTTTTAATGCAGGGACGAAAGGTAGCGCTGCTTCTTTCGCGGGAATCGGAAGGGATTTGCCAAGCCCCGGTTCTCAGAGTGCTGGGTTCCCGGAAAAAACCCCGGCAGGTTGCGGAGAGGCTTTTTAGCGTTCTTCGGGAAATGGATCTTTTAGAGGTTGACGTAATTGTTGCGGAGGGATTTGATGAGAAAGGTATGGGAAAAGCGGTGATGAATCGCCTGCGAAAAGCTGCGGCGGCGATCATCAAAACTGAAAAGTAAAGACAGTATGTTTAAGGCACATGCGAAGGCATATATGAAGTAGTACATTTAAAAGGCAGGTAATATAAATTGGAGGAAACCGTACGCATTCTTTTTGTCTGCACCGGTAATACATGCCGGAGCGTAATGGCTCAGGGTTTTTTTCAGAAAATGTGGGATAATATTGCGGATAAAAAGATTAACGTAAAGGCTTGTTCTGCCGGGGTAAGCGCTTTCGACGGCATTAGCGCCAGTCCTGATGCTCTGGAAATACTCCACGAGGAAGGCATAGATTTGAGCGAGCACCGTTCCAGGAAGTTAATTCCCGAAATGGTCAACGAGGCCAACTACCTGTATACAATGACTAAAGAGCAGAAAAACTTTCTATTGGCCAATTATCCGGAGGCTTTCGGCAAAATATTTCAATTAAATGAACTGCTAGAGGAGGGCGAGAAAAAGAATATAAAGGATATTGCGGATCCCATTGGCCAGGGAATAGAGCGCTACCGTGCGGTTGCCGAGGAGATCAAGAAGGCGCTGGCTATTATTATAGAAGATTTAATGAGTATACAGGCGGAGGACAAACCCAGGGACAGGGACGGGAATAATAATTGAGCGTTGCAGGAAAAAAATAAAAAAAGGCGAATTTACAAAGAAAAGGAGACGGGAACTTGAAAATCGCTCTGGCAAGTGATCATGCGGGTTTTTTATTAAAGGAGCACATCAAGAAGTACCTGGAAGAAAAGGGGATAAAGTACCGGGATTTCGGAACAGATGACGAAACGCCCGTTGATTATCCCGATCTCGCTTTAAAGGCAGCGAGCGCGGTACAAAAAGGGGAATTTAAAAAAGGGATCATCATCTGCGGTACGGGTATCGGTGTAGCTATAACAGCCAACAAGCTGAAAGGGATCAGGGCTGCTCTTTGCTGTGATACTTTTTCTGCGCGCTGCGCCAGGGCTCATAATGATGCTAATATCCTTACCCTGGGAGCAAGGATTATCGATCGGGAACTTGCTCTGGAGATCGTTGATATCTTTTTGAACACGGCCTTCGAAGGAGGAAGGCACCACCGAAGGATTGAAAAAATAAGCAATCTCGAAGGAAAAAATAATTTTGGGCCAATCGACTAAAGGAAAATGAAAATTGCATTAATTATTCTTGTATTGCGGGAAGGGGGTGGGTCCTGATTCCCAGCGAATCAGGCACAAGCAAGATGGTTTTTTTTGATGGAGGATGGAATAAAGATTTATTAAGCATTGTTGATCCCCAAATAGCCAGGGCTATTGAGGGCGAAAAAAGACGCCAGCAGGAAAAAATTGAGCTTATTGCTTCAGAAAATTATGCCGGCAGGGCAGTGCTCGAGGCACAGGGCTCTGTGCTCACCAATAAATATGCTGAAGGGTATCCCGGCCGTCGTTATTATGGCGGGTGTGAATATGCCGACATTGTGGAGGAGCTGGCCAGGAAAAGGGCAACAGACCTTTTTGGGGCCGAGCATGCTAATGTGCAGCCCCATTCCGGAGCATCGGCCAACATGGCTGTTTATCTGGCAGTTTTGCAGACGGGAGAAACAGCCCTCGGCATGGATTTGGCACACGGGGGGCATTTAACGCACGGAAGTCCTGTAAACATATCCGGAAAATATTATAATTTTCACACTTATGGTGTTGACCCCCTTACGGGCATTATTGATATGGATGAGGTCAGAAAACTTGCCTTAAAGCTTTCCCCTCGTCTGATTATTGCTGGTGCCAGTGCCTATCCTCGCATAATTGATTTCGCGGCTTTTGAAAAAATTGCACGCGAGGTAGATGCTTACCTGATGGTGGATATGGCCCATATTGCCGGTCTTGTTGCAGCCGGTTTGCATCCAAATCCTGTTCCCCACGCCGAATTTGTGACCAGTACCACGCATAAGACTTTAAGAGGAGCGCGGGGTGGAATTATTCTTTGCCGCAGGAAATATGCCAACATTATTGACAAAGCTGTTTTTCCCGGCATTCAGGGCGGACCGCTCGTGCACGCTATTGCAGCGAAAGCCGTTACTTTAAAGGAGGCAAAAGGAGAGGAGTTTATCCGCTACCAGGAACAGGTTGTCCGAAACGCACGGGTGCTAGCTGAGACACTCCTGGAAATGGATTTTAATCTTATATCGGGGGGGACGGATAACCACTTGATCCTGGTAGATCTAAGAAATAAAAATATTAGTGGGAAAGATGCGGAAACCCTGCTGGATGAGGTGGGGATTACCGTTAATAAAAATGCCGTTCCGGATGATCCCGAAAGTCCTTTTGTGACCAGCGGCATCAGGATAGGCACTCCTGCAATTACTTCTCGTGGTATGCAGGAAGCCGAAATGAAAGTTATTGCCGAACTTATCTCACAAGCTCTTGAAGGACAGGGCGATCCCTTAATCATGGCGCAGATAAGGCGTAAAGTTAAAGAGCTTTGTGCTTCCTTTCCTTTATATGATATTCAGGACTAAAGGGGATATTTATCATGAGACCTTCCTGGGACAGCTATTTTATGGAGATAGCGGGGGTTGTATCACAGCGTTCTACCTGCCTGCGCCGCAAGGTCGGAGCGGTTATTGTAAAAGACAAGCGCCTTTTGACAACCGGTTATAACGGTGCACCAGCCGGGCTAAAGCACTGTTTGGAAATAGGTTGTTTGCGACAGGAAAAAAATATCCCCTCCGGGGAACGTCATGAACTCTGTCGGGGGCTCCATGCAGAGCAAAATGCGATTATTCAGGCCGCGCTGCATGGTGTTTCGATTCATGGAGCTGTCCTTTACTGCACACATTATCCCTGTTCCTTATGTGCCAAAATGCTTGTCAATGCAGGTATAAAAAGAATTGTTTTGAAGGAAAACTATCCGGATGAGCTCGCCCGGCAATTATTTAAAGAGGCGGGGATTAAGGTGGAAATTTATTTTGAGGCTAAAGGAGAAAGCTAAGGTGACAGAGCCTCTTCCTGCATGGAAAAAAGGACTGGTAATTTCCCTGGCACTGAGTATTGTCGCTTCGCTTTTTATTCTAATCTATTATTTTGAAGAAGAAACCCTGGAAAGCCTCTTATTAATCAGGATGGAGTATCTTCTAGCGGCCGGTTTGATGGTTTTGCTCCTTTGGGTTATAGAGGGCTTGAGGATTAAACTACTGGTACTGGCACTTGCCGGGGATAAAAGCATTACGCTTACTGATGGCATGCAAGTATTTTTGGCGACCTTTTTTTTTGCTTCGGTGACACCCTTTCATGCAGGTGAATGGCCTGCCCATATTTATGGTTTGAACAGAAAAGGGCTTTCTATAGGAGAATCGTCGGCTGTCACGCTGACGCGCTCTTTTCTTACAAAATTGGTTTTAACAGCTTCAGCCATCGCTCTGTTGGTATTGTTTCGCGGACAACTGGTACCTAATTTCTTAAATCAGGTTTTTGTCTATGCTGTTTTTGTCTCCACCTGTACGGTTTTGCTTTTACTTTTTTTCTTATGGAAACCTGCGGTTTTAAACCTGCTTCTTCTCAAAGTAGTCGACTATTCCTGGGGGAAATATTTTTTTCTTAATACCCCAAGGGGAAATAGAATATATGTTTTTTTAATGCATGAGCTGCAGGATTATCTCCAGGCCACACGTTCAATAAATCGTTTAAAGGCAGTAAACTTAATTTTTATCTTAATTTTAACAATAGCCTACTGGTTTTGTTTTTTTAGTATAGCTCCCGTGCTTTTGCTCGGTTTAAACAAAACGGTTCCTTTTTTTCAGTCCCTGGCCTGGGTAGCGGTAATACAGATGATTATCATTTATGTTCCTGTCCCTGGGGGGAGCGCGTTTGCCGAGTTCAGCCTGGCAAGCCTATTTATGTATTTTGTTCCATCATCTGCGTTGGGAATATTCGTTATGTCCTGGAGATTTTTTACGTATTACGTAATGCTCTTCTTTGGGGGAATAGTATCGCTGGGGGGCCTGAAATCCTAGTTTTGCCGGGAATCTTTCAGGTATTTGGTTTTATTTTTTTAATTTAAGAAGGTTTTATAAGAAGGTTGTCGAATATTTGTTTATCAGTTTTATATTTCTAGTATCATATGTTCTAATCACTGCAATTTTTTTAATGGGAATGCTGGAAAGAAAGAAAAGAATAAAATATTATAAAGTTATATAGAGGTAGATTAAATAATATTGAAGAATAAGTTAATATAATATTAATAAGCAAGTGTAAAAGCTCTTTTTTGTGGTTATGTGGTTATGTAGTAATAAGAAGAGTAATAAAAGAAGGTGGTGATATGTTTGACGGTAAAACTGGTAGAATCGATCAGGGAGGCAGAAAGCCAGGCTGACGATGTGATTCGCGAAGCACAGAAAAAGGCGCGCCAGGAGGTGAAGGAAGCTGAAGAAAAAGCAGCACAATTGCTTAATACAACCGCAGCTGATGCCGGGGCTCAGGCTAAGGAATTGTTAAGTATAGCGGAAGCAGAAGCGCAAAAGGAAGCGGCAGCTTTTTTAGAAGCCCACCAAAAAGAAATTGATGCTATGCTATCCGGTGCCAGGGCCAGGTTACCGGAAGCAGTAGCGAGGATTACGGAGAGGGTTGTGAAAACTCATGCCGATAGTTGATATGAAAAAAATTTTTCTTTTCTCTCACCAGCAGGAAAAGGATACAGTTATCAATATCCTGAGGGATATTGGAGTTGTGGAACTGGTAGATATAAAAGAGAGCAACGAATGGGAGGAAATGAAATCTTTACTGGTTCCGGAATGGTCAGCAGATGCAGTATCATTTTACGAATCCCTGTTAGGGGAGGTCCGGTATTGCCTGGATTTTTTACAAAGGCATTTTCCCCTGCAAAAGAACTTTGTACAACAATTTGCAGGGGCGAAAATAAACCTGACACCTGCTCAGTACGAAGATTATATTTCCCGTAAAGAGGAGATCAAGGCTGTTTATCAATCTTGCCGAAAGATGGATGAAAAATTAACCAACCTGCGGAACGAAGAAACAAGATGTCATAATTTATTGCAAAGTTTGGCCCCTTGGGCTGGTTTCTCTTTACCGTTGGAAAAAGTAGAAAACACCTTGCGGATACAAATGCAGCTTTTTACAGTAGCAACAGATGAACTGCCGTCTTTACAGAAATCTCTGACAGAAATATCCCCCGACCACTATCTGGAGGTTGTATCTTCGGATAAAGAATTGACATATTTCCTTCTTATATCGCTATCAGAGGAAGCTGGGGTTGTCCGGGAAGCATTAAAGGAATCCGGGGCCACAGAGATCTCTTTTCCGGGGATAGCAGGCACGGCTGCTCAGGCCATTAGTATGCTGAAAGAAAAGCTGGAAAATATTCAGCATGAAAGGGCGGAATTGTTAAAGAAGGTGGAGGATTTAATCAACTACCGGCCTCATTTAATGGCTTATTATGATTTTCTTGAAGATGAACGGGATAAGAAAGAAGCGATTAATAAATTAGCCGGAACGAAAACCAGCTTCATGTTGGAAGGTTGGATTCCCTTACCGCTGTTATCCAGCCTGGAAAAGGTTTTATCGGAAAAAACAGAAACGGCTTTTCTTTTATCCCGCGATCCCAAAGCTGAAGAAAAAGCACCTGTATTGCTCCAGAATGGCGGCGCGGCAGACGCTTTTGAGGTCGTTACCAAGCTTTACAGCACTCCAAGCCGGCGGGAAATTGATCCCACACCGCTGATGGCGCCTTTCTTTTTTGTATTTTTTGGTCTTTGCTTGACAGATGCCGGTTATGGTATTCTTTTATCCCTTTTGGCTATTATAATATTTCGCAAAATAAAATTGGCCGGTATGGGTAAACAGTTGATTAAATTGCTTTTTTTAGGTGGGATATCCTCATTTATCATGGGAGTATTAATGGGCGGCTGGTTTGGGGACTTGGTAAAGCTTAAGCCTCTATGGTTTAATCCTCTGGATGATCCCATGCGGATGCTTATCGTATGTTTTGTCCTGGGGTTTATTCAGATCTTCTTTGGGATGGGAGTGCGCGCCTACCAGGATATTAAGGCGGGTAGAATTCTGGATGCTGTATTTGACCAGGGTTTATGGTTTATTTTATTGATCGGGCTTATTTCGCTGGCTTTCCCCCAATTCAGCGCAGCCGGCAAATGGCTGGCTATTTGCGGAGCAATAGGCCTTATTCTCACCCAGGGGCGGAGCCAAAAGAATATATTCAGGAAATTTTTTAGCGGGCTGGTAAGCCTTTATAATATCACAGGATATCTCAGCGATGTGCTTTCATATTCCCGTTTACTGGCCCTGGGCCTGGCAACCGGCGTTATTGCGTCGGCTATCAATACGATGGGCGGCCTTCTGGCCGGAAGTATCGTTGGTGTGATCATAATGATCATTCTTCTGATCGGGGGTCATTTTTTTAATCTAATTATCGGTACCCTGGGAGCATATGTTCACACCAGCCGCTTGCAGTATATCGAGTTTTTTGGTAAGTTTTTTGAAGGTGGAGGTAAAGCTTTTCAACCTTTTTGCAAAACAACAAAATATGTTGATATTGAGGAAAGGGAGGCATAATATTATGACAGGAATAGTATTGGCACTTTTTGGGGCTGCTTTGGCAGTAGGTTTGTCGGGGATAGGTTCCGCGATGGGAGTGGGCCTGGTTGGCCAAAGCGCAGCCGGCGTGATTAGCGAAGATCCCGACAAGTTTGGGCAAACGCTTTTATTACAAGCTCTTCCCGGTACCCAGGGGATTTATGGGCTGCTTACCGGGTTCATTATCATGCAGCGTATAGGTGTTATCGGAGGGGGGCTTCTACCTCTTACCCCCGAACAAGGATTTTCTATTTTAATGGCATCCTTGCCGATTGCAATAGTGGGGCTGCTTTCAGGGATTTATCAGGGTAGAGCGGCAGCTTCCGGTATAGGGCTTATAGCAAAACGCCCGGAAGAACTGGGTAAAGCAATTATCTTCGCCGTTATGGTGGAAACATATGCTGTATTGGCCCTGTTAGCTTCCATTATGATGCTTTTTGGTATAGCGGTTTAGGGGATAAGATTGTTCCAGATGTTCCAGCCCAGAAGGGAGTGTTAGGTATGAAAGAGGGAGCGGAGAGGATCTGCCGGCGAATACTGGCCGATGCCCGGGAAAAGGCTGAGAAGATTTCAGCAGAAGCAGCTAACAAAGCAGATGATATTTTATCTGGAGCCGAAAAAGAAGCCGAAAAGCGGCGGGAACAAATCCTGGGGCGCGCTCAAAAAGAGGCTGAAGAGCAAAAACGGCGTATTTTGGGAATTGCTCAGCTCGATGCGCGTAAAAAAATGCTGGCAGCCAAACAGGAGTTGATCGATGAAGCATTTAAGCAAGCTCTCGATGCGCTTTTGAATCTAGATGAGCAAACTTATTTAGCCGTATTACAGGAGATGCTCCTGGCGTCAATAAAAACCGGCGACGAAGTTATTATTTTATCCCCGCGCGACAAAGATAGGATTCCGGAACTGTTTTGGAAAGAACTCAACAGTAAGCTGGCTGCTACAGGGATAAAAAGTAAGCTTTCTATTAGCGAAGAGGTTGCTGAAATTTCCGGCGGTTTTATCCTTCAATCCGGAGGTATAGAGATGAACAATTCTTTTAATTCTCTTTTAGAGATGCACAGGGATGAACTGGAAATGGAAGTGGCAGCAATTCTCTTTAATGAAGGATAAGGCTTGAAGCGTGAGGGGTAAGGAGGCAAGATGAAATGCCTGCAAATGAAACGGTATATGCTTATGCAGTAGGGCGTGTCCGCGCTTTGGAAACACGCCTTTTAGACAAAGGTAAGCTTGAGAGAATGGTAGAAGCCGCTTCCGGGGAGGAAGCTTTAAAAGTACTATCGGAAACTGATTATGCAAATCTTGTAGCTGAACAGGCCAGCATTTATGATTTTGAAAATATTTTACAGAAAGAAATTGTTAATGTATTTTCGTTGATGCGAAAAATTAGTCCTCAGCCCAGTCTGACTGATTTGTTGAGTTTGAAGTATGATGTACACAATCTTAAAGTTTTATTAAAGGCTAAGTACCTTGGTGAGGATAGCGGGAATCTTCTGTTTCCGGTAGGAACGATACCGCCGGACAAACTTCAGAACATGATAACTGAGGAAAATATTCGTGATTTACCCGTAGTCCTTCGTGCAGCTGTTGAACAAATTATGGACGAATTTATTGTATCCCGTGATCCCCAGATAATCGACCTTTACCTGGATCAACACCTTTATAATCATTTAATCACAGTTGCTCGGGAAAAGCGTGCAACTGTTTTAGAAGGCTTATTTGTCCGTGAAGTGGACCTGGCAAATATTAAGACTTTTTTACGTATTAAACGCATGGGGCGAAGTAAGGAATTCTTCAAAAAAGCATTTCTTCCCCAGGGCACCCTTACCATGGATTTCTTTATAAGCTTGTTGGAGGAGCCGCTGGATTTTTTGGTGGATCGCCTATCAATGAGTGATTATGAGGCCGTGGTTAGTGAAGGGGTACGGGAGTGGCAGGAAAAGGGTACGATTACCAGGCTGGAAAAACTATCTGATGATTTCCTAACAGAATACCTTCAGCAGGGGAAGATGATGCCTTTTGGTCTGGCGCCCCTTATCGGATATATCCATGCCAAGGAAATTGAAATTAAAAATATCCGGATGATTTTAGTCGGAAAGATAAACGGGTTGCCTATTGAAGCTATCAGGGAGAGGTTGCGCAATGTCTACATTTAAAATTGCTGTTATCGGGGATAAAGATTCTATCCTTGGTTTTAAAACCTTGGGTGTAGCGACGTTTTCTGTAAACGATGCTGATTCTGCGCTGTCAGCGTTAAAAGAGGTCGCCAAAGAAGATTACGCTGTACTTTTTATTACTGAAGAAATAGTCCGAGAGCTGGAAGAACCTATAGCAGAACTGAATAAACGTTTTTTACCGGCAGTTGTTCCCATTCCTAATAATAAGGGAACTCTCGGTATCGGAATGGCTAAAGTAAGAGAAAACGTAGAGAAAGCAATTGGTGCTGATATCTTATTCAGGAAAGAGGGTTGATAACTTGGAGGACGGCAAAGTAATCAAGGTTTCTGGTCCGCTGGTAATTGCTGAAAATATGGCAAATGCACGGATGTATGATATGGTCAAGGTGAGTGACGAGGGACTGCTTGGCGAAATTATTGAGATACGTGGAGATAGGGCTTCTATCCAGGTATACGAGGAAACCAGCGGCATTGGCCCGGGCTCACCCGTCTACAATACCGGAGCACCGCTGAGCGTGGAGCTGGGGCCGGGTTTGATAGAAGCTATTTTTGACGGAGTTCAGCGACCCCTCGATGTTATTTGGAAAAAGGTAGGCGATTATATTACTAGAGGTGTAGAGGCTGTGGCCCTGGATAGAGAGCGTAAATGGTTATTTGTTCCGCGTGTTAAGGAAGGTGACCAGGTCCAGGCCGGCGACATACTCGGCACAGTGCAGGAAACCGCGTTAGTAGAACACCGAATTATGGTACCTCCCGATGTTCCTTCCGGCAAAGTGGTAAAAATTCTCAGCGGGGAGTTTACCGTTACCGATGTGATTGCTTCTTTGGAAACGACAGGCGGAGTTGCCGATATTACGATGATGCAAAAATGGCCTGTGCGAAAAGGTCGTCCGTATAAGGAAAAATTAGGCCCTTATGTTCCGTTGATTACCGGCCAGCGAATTCTTGACACCTTTTTCCCTGTTGCCAAGGGGGGCACCGCCTGTATCCCCGGGCCATTCGGCAGCGGCAAAACTGTAACACAGCACCAGCTGGCAAAATGGGCCGATGCTGAAATTATAGTTTATGTTGGCTGCGGAGAGCGCGGCAATGAGATGACCGATGTGCTGATGGAGTTTCCGGAGTTAAAGGACCCTAAAAGCGGCGAGCCTTTAATGAAAAGGACGGTGCTTATTGCCAATACCTCCAATATGCCCGTGGCTGCAAGAGAGGCATCGGTTTATACAGGTATTACAATTGCTGAATACTTTCGCGATATGGGTTACAGTGTTGCTTTAATGGCCGATTCCACTTCCCGCTGGGCTGAAGCCTTAAGAGAGATATCCGGCCGTCTGGAAGAGATGCCCGGGGAAGAAGGCTACCCGGCTTACCTGGGTTCTCGGATAGCGGAGTTTTATGAGCGTGCAGGGAGGACAATTAATCTTGGGAGCGGCAACAACGAAGGGGCCCTTACTGTGGTGGGTGCTGTGTCGCCTCCCGGAGGAGACCTTTCAGAACCGGTTACCCAGGCTACCCTGCGTGTTGTAAAAGTCTTCTGGAGCCTTGATGCATCGCTTGCTTACCGGCGCCACTTCCCGGCGATCAACTGGCTTTCGAGCTATTCGTTATACCAGGAAGATATCGATCCCTATCTGCGCGATACTCTGGGTGAAAAGTGGATCGAGATGAGGCGTGAAGGGATGAGGATTTTGCAGGAAGAGGCAGAGCTTGAAGAAATTGTAAGGCTAGTAGGTATAGATGCGCTTTCAGCAAGTGAAAGACTTACTCTGGAGACGGCAAAATCAATCAGGGAAGACTTTTTGCACCAGAACTCTTTTCATGAAATCGATACCTATACCTCTATGCAAAAACAGTTTCGCATGATGGAGCTGATCTTGAGTTTTCATAACCTGGCGCTCAAGGTAGTGGAAAAAGGCGAGCTGGATTTGGATCTGGAGAAACTTTTTGCACTGCCGGTACGCGAGCGCATCGCCCGTGCAAAGTATATTCCCGAAGATAACCTTGCCGAGATGGATGATATTAAAAATGAAATTAAAAAGCAAATAGCCGAATTTAGCGGGGAAGGAGGGGACTTAGATGCTTAAGGAATACAAAACCGTTGCTGAAATAGCAGGACCTTTAATGCTGGTAGAAAACGTGGAAGGTGTAACATACCAGGAGTTGACCGAAATTGAGTTGCCCGGCGGGGAGATACGGCGCGGGCAGGTTTTGGAAGTAGATGGAGATAGAGCGCTTGTTCAGATTTTTGAAGGTTCGGGCGGCATCGATATCCGTGAAACGAAGATCCGTTTCCTGGGTAAGGGTATTGAGCTTCCTGTTTCCATAGATATTTTAGGTCGCGTTTTTGATGGTATGGGAAACCCCCGGGATAAAGGTCCTAAGATTATACCCGACAAAAGACTAGATATTAACGGTTATCCTATTAACCCTTACGCCAGGGATTATCCTTCAGAGTTTATTCAAACGGGTGTTTCTGCTATTGATGGTTTAAATACTATGGTAAGAGGGCAAAAGCTTCCAATATTTTCTGGATCCGGCCTTCCTCACTCCAGGCTGGCGGCACAAATTGCCCGCCAGGCAAAAGTTTTAGGGACTGAAGCCAAATTTGCCGTTGTTTTTGCTGCAATGGGTATTACCTTTGAAGAATCCGAATTCTTTATCAACGATTTTCGCCGTACAGGGGCGATTGAGCGCACTGTCCTTTTTATAAACCTGGCAGATGACCCCGCTATTGAGCGGATTTCTACGCCCCGAATGGCGCTTACTGCGGCAGAATATCTTGCTTTTGAGCAAGGTATGCACGTTTTGGTTATTCTCACGGATATTACAAATTACGCTGAAGCATTGAGGGAAATTTCCGCAGCAAGAAAAGAAGTGCCGGGGCGCAGGGGCTATCCCGGTTATCTTTATACCGACCTCTCCAGTATTTATGAAAGGGCAGGGCGTATCAAAGGACGCGAAGGTTCTATTACTCAGCTGCCTATCTTAACTATGCCTGAAGACGACAAGACGCATCCTATTCCAGACCTTTCCGGTTATATTACCGAAGGGCAGATTATTGTTAGCCGTGACCTTTACCGGAAAGGTATTTATCCGCCGATCGATGTATTGCCTTCGCTTTCCAGGCTGAAGGATAAGGGTATCGGAGAGGGTAAAACACGGGAAGACCATGCCGATACAATGAACCAGCTTTATGCCGCCTACGCCAGAGGAAAAGAAGCCAAAGAACTTGCTGTTATTCTGGGCGAGGCCGCTTTATCCGAGGCTGATAAAAAATTCTCCAAGTTTGCCGATGAGTTCGAGTTTCGTTATGTCAACCAGGGAGAAGAGGAAGACCGCACGATTGAAGAGACACTCAATATCGGATGGGAGTTGCTTTCTCTCCTGCCCCGCGCTGAACTGAAACGGGTAAGCGATGCTTTTATAGAAAAGTACCTTCCGGCTCGGAAGGAGGACTAAGGTATGGAAATTCGGGTAAACCCTACGCGGATGGAGTTAAACCGCCTGAAAAAACGGTTGCAAATGGCTTTGAGGGGGCACAAACTGTTAAAGGACAAAAGAGATGAGCTTATACGCCAGTTCATGCTGAGAATCAGAAAGAACAAAGAACTGCGGGAACAAATAGAGAAAGAACTAACGGAGGCTTTTGCCAAGTTTCTTTTGGCCCGAGCCGTTATGTCTGCAGAAGCCCTGGAAGAAGCTTTGATGTACCCTACCGCGAAGCTGGCCCTGAAAGTGGAAAAACAAAATATCATGAGTGTTTATGCACCGCGTTTTACGTGGGAAGAAGAGAAAACTACCGGTGATGAGGAGGGCAGTATTTTCCCTTATGGTTTTGTAGGAACCTCAGCCGAGCTGGATACCTCTATCGAAACACTATCAGGGATTATGCCAAAATTATTAGAGCTGGCCGAGTTGGAAAAATCTGTTACGATATTAGCAGATGAAATTGAGAAAACCAGGCGCCGGGTCAATGCCCTGGAGTTTGTCCTTATTCCCCAGATGCAGGAGAAAGTCCGCTATATTACCATGAAATTGGATGAAAACGAGCGCGGATCTTTAACCAGATTAATGAAAGTAAAAGATATTGTAAGGGCTAAAGTTTGATTTTAAAGCTTGGTTTATCGGTATACAAAAATAAAATATACAATAGCAATCAATAATTAATTTATTCTATTGCTAAAATAAATAGACAGGAGTATCCCCCTGTCTATTTATTTTGTGCGCCCGGCATGGGCGATAGCTTGGCGGTGAAAGTCCGCTATGGGCTTGGCAGTGGGAACCATTAGCTAAAGGCAAGGGTGTCCATCGTGAGGTGGAATCTGAAGGAAGCCGGCGGCAAAGTCCCGGCCCGATGAACAAGATCCGCATATAAGGCTGGAGTGGAGCGGACGAGTTTGCAAAACAAAACGAAGTCCAACACTGCCCGAACTCCACACAGTAGATGCGGCGGGTAGATGGGATGAAGGCTATCGTTCTTGCCCGGGGAGGTCTGGCAGGTACGCCGTGGACGTATACTCAGAAGCGGCAACCCATGCAGTGATGTATGGCTGTGACTGCCGTATCTACGTTAGAAGCAGAATTATTCAGCTTCTACTCGATTGGCTTTGGCGTAAGGTAAAGTACTTGCACTGCTCAGGTTAACTGCAGGGAGGGTTGGAGCAGGTCCGAAGGGAGGGATTTTTTGATGATATCTGCGGTTTGAAAAAAAAGCTTTTTTTCGGTTTCATCTAGTTTAAACGGAATAATTTTTTCCACCCCCTGTTTGCCCAGGATACAGGGGACGCTGAGATAAATATCCTTAATGCCATAAATATTGTTTATATATGCAGACACGGTTAAAACCGAATGCTCATCGCGCAAAATACTCTCGGTTATCCTGCGCACGGCCAGGGCTATAGCATAGTATGTTGCTCCTTTTCCTTCAATTATTTCATAAGCTGCTTCCCGAACCCCTTGTGAAACCTCCTCTCTGATGTGGGAGGAACAGGCTCTTGTGCAGTCTTCGCAAAAGCGCTCCAGCGGAATCCCACCGATATTTGCCGTGCTCCAGAGGGGAAGCTCCGAATCCCCGTGTTCGCCGATAACATAAGCATGGACATTGCGGGGGTCAATACCACAACGCACACTGAGCAGGTGCCTGAACCGTGATGTGTCCAGGACGGTTCCTGAGCCGATAACTTTTGAATGCGGGAGGTCCGAACTTTTCCAGGCGACATAAGAAATAATATCTACCGGATTAGCAACAATGATTAATATAGCCTCTGTGTTGTATTCCATGATACGGGATATTATCTCTTTCATTATTGCGGTGTTGGTCTCCACCAGATCCAGCCTTGTTTGTCCGGGCCTTTGGGATACGCCTGCGGTAATGATAATGATATCCGCCTCCCGGCAGTCACTGTAATCACCCGCGTATATATTGATCGGTTTAACAAAGGAAGCGCCATGATTGAGATCCATCGCTTCTCCCCGCGCCTTCTCCTTAATTTTATCGATTAATACGATTTCCTGTGCTGTCCCGCCGATCATGAGGGCATATGCGATTGTTGATCCTACAAAACCGGCTCCAATAATTACAATTTTAGACAAGCAAAAACATCCCCTTTATCAGGTAAATATTTTTTGTTAGCTTTGTTATTCCTAGATATCTCCGCCAAGAAAATTTTTATACCGGCCCGGATAAAAGGTATTACGAAAGGCTCATTTTTTTATATATAAATGAATATAATATACGGAAACGCTTAGGGGGAAAACTCATGAAAGGTTTAAGTGTTATTCTAACAGAGTTATCTCAAAAGTTGCTCGGTGAAAAATCTGTACTAAGCCTGGGAGAAAACCCTTCGAAGGAAATATTTCATGTAAAAAATGCTGATCTTATTGAAAGGGCCAAGCAGGACTGGTATGCTGCATTGTCATTATTCAACAATATTGAGGACCCGGGGTTGATCGACCACGCCATATACAATTTAAATGCAGCAGAACGCCGGTATGTATTCTTATTAGAGGAGGCACAGCGGGAAAGGGAGCTTAAACGCGCTTTAAGGGAGGAGGAAATGACGGAGGAAGGCCATGATTAATTTTGATTTAAATTTTATGATCGCTTTATTTTTCGGGATTCTGGTACTGTACATCCTTGCACGCCTTCTCTATTTACCGATGAGGATAATCATGCGGTTTTTAGGTAATACGGTGATGGGTGCAATTATGCTGGCCCTTTTCAATTTGGCCGGGGCTTATTGGGGTTTACAGATTGGAATAAATGTTATTACTGCAGTTATAATAGGCTTCCTCGGTATTCCTGGAATAATCATGCTATTGATATTGCAGCGTGTAACCATGTTATAAATAGCTTTCACCTTAGTTTTTTATCTTTTTTTTATAGCCTTTGGGCTGTTTTTTTATTTCAGCGGGTTTCAGCGGGCGTGTTTCGGGGTTAATTGACAGGATAATCTGATAATGGCATAATGAAAACGTACAGTTAGAAAAAAGGCTTAGTTCCCGGTGATACAAAATGGACCTTGCCCTTACTCTTTTTATTATATTAATTATTTTTTTATGGCCGCGCCTGGGACATGTGCGCTATTTAATACTCCTATTAGCCGGTATTTTATTGCTATTTTTGACGATAATTGTTGTACCGGTACTGCTTTTGTCTCCCCTTTTTTACCTTGGTGCGGCGGTGTTTATTTTCTTACTTATTGTCAGAGGGATTTCGGGTCAAAAAAAAGAGTAAGGCTTTTTAAACCGCGCTTCATCATCATTGAATGTAAATGGCATGGGCTATTTACAGGATAGGAACTTATTATGAAAGAAAAAAATAAGCTGGATAAATTAAAAGAAAAATACCCGCAGAAGTTTAAAGCCGAAAATGAAATCTTTAAAAAAATTCATGCTGGTGACAGAATTTTTATTGGAACCGGGTGCGGCGAGCCCCAGTACCTGGTCCAGGCCTTGATTAATTATGTAGAATCAAACCCCAAGGCTTTTTTTGATACTGAAATTATTCACGTTTGGACCCTCGGCGTTGCGCCTTATACCGAAAAAAAATTTAAGCACAACTTCCGGCATAATTCTTTCTTTATTGCAAAAAACACAAGAGACGCGGTTAACCAGGGGTTGGCGGACTATACGCCCATTTTTCTATCCAATGCCCCCGATCTGTTTCGACGCAGGCTGGTTCCAATTGATGTGGCCTTTATCCAGACATCCTTGCCGGATAATCACGGTTTTTTAAGCTTAGGTATAAGCGTTGATATTACAAAGGCGGCGGCGGAAAGTGCATCCCTTGTTATTGCCCAGATAAATCCGCAGATGCCTAGGGTTCATGGGGATACATTTATCAATATTAAAGATGTGGATTATGCCGTCTATTATGATGAGCCTTTACTCGAGTACGAAATAACTACTAATAGCAAAGTCGTTCAAAGAATAGGAAAGTATGTGGCACAGTTGGTTGAAGATGGTGATACCATTCAGGTGGGATATGGAGCGCTGCCCAATGCAATTTTGGATAATCTTAAGAATAAAAAACATCTCGGCATACACAGTGAACTGCTGAACGACGGTATGGTGAAACTCATCAAAGAAGGAGTTGTTGATAACTCAAAAAAAAATATTGACCGTGGCAAAACCGTGGCTGCTTTTTGTATGGGAAAAAGGGAGACCTACCGGTATCTCCATGATAATCCCGGGATTGAATTCAAGGGCATTGATTACACAAATAATCCAATAATTATTGCCATGAATGAAAATATGGTCGCCATAAACAGTGCATTGGAAATAGATCTAACGGGACAGTCCACTGCAGAATCGCTGGGGAAAGTTTTTTTTAGCGGGATCGGGGGCCAGGCTGATTTCATGCGCGGGGCAGTCCTATCAAAGGGGGGAAAGAGTTTGCTTGCCCTTCCTTCTACCAGTGAAGACGGCAAGTACTCAAGAATTGTTCCTTCCCTCCAGGAAGGTGCAGGAGTTACTCTGACCCGCGGTGATATACACTATGTCATAACTGAATTTGGTATAGCATACCTGTACGGGAAAAATGTCAGAGAACGGGCAATGTCCTTAATAGCCATAGCACATCCGAAATTTCAACCCTGGCTCATTGAAGAAGCCAAAAAACTATCGCTTATCTATCAGGACCAGGCGTTCATTCCCGGAAAAGGAGGAGAATACCCGGAGGAGTATGAAACACATAAAACTTCAAAAACAGGAGTCAATTTTCTCTTAAGGCCGGTTAAAATAAGTGATGAAAGTTTGTTAAAAGATTTCTTTTACTCGCTTTCCGATACATCCATGTATAATAGATTTATTACGAGGCGCCAGGATATGCCTCATGAGATGCTGCAGGACTATTTTGTCGTGATTGATTATACAAAAGGGATGGAAATTTTGGCGATAATAAATGAACAAAATGGTGCGGAAGAGATCATTGGGGTAGGGCAGTACGGTATTAACGAAGGCACGCTTACTGCAGAGATAGCGCTGGTAATAAGAGATGATTACCAGAATATGGGTATTGGTACGGAGCTGCTTTCTTACCTGACTTACCTGGCAAAGAGAAACGGGCTGCTGGGATTTACGGCCGAAGTGTTGCCTGAAAACAAGCCTGCGCTAAAATTGCTTGAAAAAATGGGTTTTGAAACCAAAAAACGGTTTAGCGCCGGCGTTTATTTATATGATATTGCGTTTTAAGAAAAGCAATCAAGCAGTTAAATTGTTTTCCCTCCTCTAAATCAATTTACAGGGAATATTGTTTAGCTATTTTCAATAAAATTTATAATGAAGCAATATTGTATTCCCGGGGTTAGCCCCTCAGCATGGGAGGAGGAGGGTTTGTGCGCAAAGGCAAAGAGAAAAATGTCATCTGTGGAATACTGGCGCTGCTGATAATAGTTATTTGCTGGTCCGGCTACCTGGCGATATCGAAATCAGATAGGGTTAAGTCTGAATTGGAACCGGGAAAGGGAGCTGCGCTGGAGGATGAACAAAGCGTTGAAATTGAGGAGACAGTAGAAGAAAAAGGGCCCGGGGGTAAAGGGGAAAGACGCGGGCCTGGGGAACTGACAATCCAGTATTTGGGTCATTCCTGTTTCTTTCTGGATGTAGATGGTTTTCGTATTTTAATTGATCCTTTCTCTCCGCAGGTTGGTTATGGAACGCTGCAAAAAGAGGCCGATCTGGTAACTATAAGCCATGAGCACACAGATCATAATTTCGCAAAGGCTGCTCCCGGAGCTAAAGTTATCAGGGGTTTAACTCCCGATGGCCTTGGATGGGAAACTGTATCTTACACAGAAGGAAATATTAGTATTACCAGCATTCCCACTTATCACGATGAGGCTTCCGGCAGGCTAAGAGGAAGAAATGCGGTATTCATTTTTGATATTTCCGGTATAAGAATAGTTCATTTGGGGGATTTGGGCCATCTCCTTCCCGAGGGGGATGTTGAAAGAATTTCTCCCGTGGATATTTTGCTTGTACCGGTGGGAGGTCATTATACTATTGATGCTCTAGAAGCGGCGCAGGTGGTCGAACAGCTGGTGCCTTCAGTGGTTATACCCATGCATTACAGGACAAGAGCTACCAGGAACCTGCCCATTTCCAGCTATGATCCTTTCCTGGAAGGCGAGAATACTGTTCAGAAAAAAGGGAATAAACCGCTAAAGATAACCAAAAATATACTGCCGGAAACAACAGAAATATGGATTCTAGACCCTGCCGATATAAGGATTGAACAAAATGAATAAAAAAAGAACCTTGGCCGGGCAGGGAAAAAAGGAAAGGCGGCGTTTAACTTGCCTGC
>DUQX01000031.1 GCA_012837615.1 Bacillota bacterium
ACTATTGAATGCTGTATGCTATTGTTCAGGACAGCAAACGTACCTGTACTGCCGGAAGCAGAAGCCGGTGGTGTTGCCCGGATCTTCCAAACCCCTGAGGGAGGGAACGTACTGGTTTCTACTATTGGACTACCGCCTCCGGAAACTTTTGATGGGGAAGTTTATGTGGCATGGATACGGCGATCGGGCTTACCTCCTGTCCCCTTTCAATTGCTCCAGACAGGGCCCGTTGTTATAGAGCCCGGTGTTTGGGTGGGGGCTTTTGTGTTTGGAGAAGGTGAACAAATAGCCCCGTTCCAGGACATTATTGTAACCGCAGAAACAGGGTTTCCTGTGGTAGAGCCAAACCTGGAGGGAATTGTATTAATTGGTCTTTTTGAACAGTGTAGCCCCCAGTAAAAGCAATTTTAGGGACGGTTTGGAGTGACCCCCTGGGAGTATACACTTTGAGGACGGTTAAAATCCCGCTTTTTTAAGCGGCTAATTTATGTTTTAAATATTCTTTAGGGGATAGTCCCCCTAGGGATTTTTGTGGTCTTTCGTTTATATAATAGTTCATATATTCTTCTGTAATTTGCTTTACATCATTAATATCCTTTATCTGATTTCTCATCAGATATATAGTTTCACATTTATAGTGACTAAAAAAGCTTTCAGCTGGTATCTCACATAACAGCCAAACTGGGAATTCCAACTCTAGTGAAAGAATAGCTTTATATTTCATTTCCCGGATTTTCGGTTTTTTTTACAAATGGCTGCAGGCTCTCTAGTTTCTCATAATATGCAACTTTAGCTTTTAAGACTTGTATTTCTTCTTCATATTGTTTTTCTCCAGGAGTTCGGGTATTTTCCCGTAGGATCTTTTCTTTGGTTTTACCAGTAGTCTTGTTAGGTTTAGTTGCATCAGGAGCAGTAACCCCTTTTTCTTAAGCTGCTTTTCCCAATTTCTTATGTAGTTTTTTTGATGGCTAATCGTATTTAGCAGCTATTGCCCTAACACCAAGAGGACTGCTATAGTAATCTTTAATTACTGATAGCTTAAACCGATCTGAGTATTTTCTAGCTATAATTACACCCCCATTATTTAGCATACAGTAGTGTCCCTGTTTTGTATATTTTTAGGGGTTCAAACCACCGTCCCCCGATTTGCTACTAGCGTGTCAGAGAACCGTCCCCTATCTTGCGCTGGCCTTGTTTAAATCTCCGTGAATGTCGGGCATTTACTTTCTAGCATTTTTTCCTTATTCGAAGGATCGAAAAGCTTCTTCTTCATCAGAAGAAAAAGCGTCGATGAAAGCATTGTAGTGACAACGTCTGCAAAAGGAAGGGCGAAAATAAACCCGTTAAATCCCCATGTGGTACTAAAAATAACCAGAGCGGGAATATAAAATAAACCTTGCCTGCCAAGGGAGATGATCAAGGATTCAAGCGTTTTGCCAAGCGATTGAAACATGGTCATTAGTATTATTTGAACTCCCAAAACGGGCATAGCCAGGGCTAGCAAGCGGATGATTTTTACTCCCAGTTCAATTACTCTAGGGTCATTTATGAAAATCTGAATTGTAAAGTCGGCAAAAAGGAAAAAGAAGACCGCAAAGCTTCCGCTAATCACGGTTCCGATGGTAATAGCCCTTTTTATTACCTCCAGTAGACGGCCGTATAGCCCGGCACCGTAACTGTATCCCATAAGAGGCTGACATCCATGACCCAGTCCCATGATAAGCATTACTGCAATGTTAGTACTCCGCATAACCACGCCGTTGGCAGCCACTACATCGTCTCCAAAACCGGCTGCATAAATATTTGCCACGGCAAAACCCGTGCTCATTAGCGCCATGCCGACCGATGCAGGTATACCGATTTTAAAGATGTCTGCATATATCCGGAGGTTAAAACTGTAATACCTCGCAGAGATTGAGATAATACCTTTTTTCTTTAAATAAAAAGATAGCAGATACATAAAGCCCACAACATTGCCTATCACTGTTGCTACAGCAGCCCCGGCAACATCCATATCAAATAAGAAAATAAATATCGGATCCAGAAGGATATTCAATATGGAACCGCTCATCAATCCAACCATCGCTTCTCTCGTGGCACCTTCGGAACGCAGCAATCCCGCCAGCGTCATTTTGAGTCCGATAAACGGGCTTCCTATTAACATAATTGATAAATAGCTTTTTCCAAAACCGATTGTATTTTCGCTTGCCCCGCAGGACATTAAGATGGGCTCCACAAATAGAAAGCCGAGGAGGGAAACAAAAACACAGACGGTTAAAGCCGACCAGAAGCTAACCGCTCCGGCCTGGCAGGCTTTTTCTCTTTCTCCTTTTCCCAGCAACCTGGAGATTAAAGAAGCTCCACCGGTTGCAAAGACGTTGCCAAAGGCCTGAACGATCATAAAAATCGGCAGAGAGAGTGAGATCGCCGCAACCATATTGGGATTATTTAACTTGCCAATAAAAAAGGTATCTGTCATGTTGTAGATCACTTGAATCAACATGGCAGCCATGGTAGGGATTGATAAAGTCCATATAGCTTGATTTACAGGCATGGATTCTAGGATAGAAGTTCGATCCTGCTTTATATTTATATCTTCGCTCAAGATGATCATTCCTTTCTTGCTCTCGAGCCGTTATTTAATTTTTTCTATAATAGCAATTGTTTTTTCCAAGGCATTTTTAAGGTTATTAAGTTCTTCATCATTTAACCGCGCTATTTTATTGGAAATATGCTGGTTAAAAAGAGAGTCAATTTTTTGGGCGGCGGCTTTTCCTTTTTCAGTGAGGATTAAGGCATTTTTTCTTCTGTCATCACTTACAGCTACCCTTTTAATAAGTCCTTTTTTTTCCAGGCGGTCAGCTACTGCTGTAAAAGATCCTTTTGTAAGCCCTACTTTTTTGCTATATTCGGACATCGGATTGCCTTCACGTTTGTGAAGGAATAACAATGTTTTAGCTTCACTGACATTTAATTTTATCGGGTATTTTATTTCAATTCCGTCCAGTAAAAAACCGATATACATTGGTAAGGTGCGTACCAATTCTGCAATTTTCTCCTCCGTGGTAAGCATAAAGATTACTCCTTAATAAGATTATAGTTTGGATTCTAACATTAATAAATACAATTGTCAAGAATCGAATTAGATTATTCCGCGTCTTTTTGAATGGGTTTATCGGCATAAGTTATAATTAATTGGAGAATGCTCTTGCAGATATTAGTAATATAATATTTTTTTAAAAGGATCTTATGAGAGCAATTAAGAGCAACCAAAAAGAGAAGTAAAGGGAAGTGTGCAAGGAGTGCAAAACATAAGCGAAAAATAGTTTTTTTGTAAAGATATTTTATTTAAGCGGGCAATCTGAGTGGGTAAGGTGGCCATTTAATAAACAGCTTAACCATAAAACAATGGGGGATAAAAAGGAGGTTTCCCCTCCCTTTTTATCCCCCTCATTGAATTTACATTAAAGTAAGCCTTAGATAATCTGAGCTATTTTTTCAATTTCCTCCGCTGCGCTTGCCAGTTGCTGCATAGAAGCTGCGATTTCTTCAGTAGAAGCAGCCTGGTGCTGGGCGATTTCGGATACTTTAGTCGTTGCTTCGCTTATCAACGTTACTTTTTGCTGGATTGATTCAATAATAGTTTTGATTTCTTTAACCGAGTTTGCGCTGCTATCTGCCATTTTTCGTATCTCTGTTGCCACTACTTCAAAGCCTCTTCCCTGCTCTCCGGCCCTGGCAGCTTCAATAGCAGCATTAAGTCCCAACAGGTTGGAATTGGAAGCAACTTTATTAATGAAGTCGAGCATCGCTTCGGTAGCTTTTACCTGTTCGTTCATTTCTTTCTGTAAGACATTAAGTGAATCCATCTCGTTAGAAAGATCCTGGGCGGAGGCTGCGAGCTCCTCTGTTGTTGCTACGATCTCCTGTGAAGTTGCGGCGAATGCATGTACCGTTTCGTTTAAGGTTTCCTGGTTTTTAAGGCTTACTCCAAGCCCCATTCCGCCTATAATATTGCCTTCTTTGTCCCTTATTGGAACTCCCGTTGCTTTAAAAGGTATGCCGAAAGTTTCTTTAGGAACTGTCGAGGATGTTGTTTTTCCTGTGTTAACCGCTTCGTATATGGGATCCCCTTCCGGTACAAACATGCCCTCCGCAGCTTTTATGTTGATATCCCTTCCAGGGATATATTTAAGATATTTTTCCCTGTCCGTGACGCCAATCATACAATCAAAGGGAACCATTTGCTGGATCAACGGTGCAATTTGAGCAATTGTTTCTAAAATAGCATCTGCCTCTCCCATGTTAGGTTGCTGTTCATTTTCATTCATCATTTAATCTGCCTCCATTTGTTAGTTTTTAGGTTTGGGTATAGGCAGAAGGTATCAAAAGTGTGATACGATACCTTCCTATTAGATATATCGGAAATAGAAAGAGGATGTAAAGACAAAAAAATCCTTTTTGGCTAGGCCATTGAAATCCGGAGCTGATAGCAATCTTCCGGCTTAGCCATATCAATTGATAATTGTGCTTTGGGGTTATGATATAATGATAGTAATAATTAATAACAGTTTTTATAGGGTGGAAAAATATGGACAGGGACTATTATCAAATATTAGGAGTAAGTGAAGATGCCAGCCAGGAGCAGATAAAAGCTGCTTATCGCAGGCTGGCCTTTCAGTATCACCCGGATAGGAACAAAGAAGATACGGCAGCGGCAGAAAAAATGAAGGAAATAAATGAAGCCTACGCCATCCTTTCTAATCAGGCGAAAAGAAAAGAATACGATACTTTTAAAGATAGTTATGGATCTTTTGCCTCGCAGAGATACAGGCAGAGATATTCAGAAGAAGATATTTTTAGGGATTCGGATATAAGTCAAATATTTGAGGAAATGTCTAGAATGTTTGGGTTTAGAGATTTTGAAGAAATATTTAAGGAATTCTACGGTTCCAAATATCAAACCTTTGCCTTCCGCAGGCCGGGTTTTTGGGGCAGGGGTTTTATCATTCATGGGCCCAGGCTTTCTAGAAGAGGGGATTATACAGGACACCAAGGACACCAAGGGAAATTTGAAAGAAATAAGGCACCGTTTTTTCGCTTACGGCCCTTTGCGGGCATTTTAAACAGGTTTATAATGCAAAGGCTGGGGAAAGCCTTTGGTGTAACATTTCCAGAAAGAGGAAGGGATCTCTATGATAGAATTATTTTGACCCCAGAGCAGGCAAAAAGGGGAGGAAAAGTAGAATACTCATTCCAAAAATGGGGGAGGCCTCAGAAAATAGCGGTGAAAGTGCCCCCAAAAATAAGAGAGGGTCAAAAAATCAGATTAAAAGGGATGGGGGCAGAGGGAAAAAGCGGAGGGGAAGCTGGGGATCTTTACCTCGAAGTCAAAATCCAATCCCCATTAATTCAAAAAATTATAAGTTTATTTAATAGGCAAAAGAGGCAATAATTGTATTGAAGAATTTTCTTTGTATCTTTTCATCTTAAAGTACTAAGTGAACATCATTATTTTAGAAGGGGAGGCACCCCATTGTCTTTACTGGGAACGCTGCAGGGAACATTGATTAACGCTTTCGCAATTGCTGTTGGAGCTATAGTCGGGGTGACTGTAGGTCGCCTTATTCCAAAGCGCTTTAACGATATTGCCGCGCAGGGTATTGGGCTGGCGGTGTTGCTCATCGGTCTGCAGATGGCGTTGAAGAGTCAGCAGGTACTGCTGCTGATATTCAGCCTGGTAATAGGCGGTATCTTCGGGGAAATGTTAAGGCTGGAAGAGAAGTTGTTAGACCTAGGAAAAAGAATCGAATGCAGTGTTGGAGGCGGGCGGTCCAAGATTGCTCAGGCCTTTGTTTATTCTACTTTAATTTACTGTGTGGGCGCTATGGGCATAACCGGCTCGCTTGAAAGTGGCCTTTTGGGGCAACACCAGATCCTCTACGCCAAATCCGCTCTGGACGGAATATCGGCAATTATCTTCGCTTCTACTATGGGAATAGGGGTTGCTTTTTCCGCGCTGCCGGTGTTTTTGTACCAGGGCTTTATTGTTCTCCTGGCTCGTTGGGCAAGCCTAATTCTTAGCGAACCGGTTATTATAGAGCTTTCAGCGGTGGGGGGGTTACTTATTGTGGGCATCGGACTTAACCTGCTGCAGATTAAATCTTTGAAAATAGCCAATCTGCTACCTGCCCTGCTGTTCAATGCCCTTTTTGTCTACTTGCAGGTATAAGGCCCTGTTGGATACGCTGCCCAGGGTAAGAGGGGCGGGCATCCATTTACGGTTATTATTTGTGTACCGATTATTTTTGGTTATCGTGAAACGGGCTGCAATTGCACACAGCTGTGTCAATTTGTTTCTTTCGGAGTCAATATTTAAGTTCCAGTGCGGAGTTGTACTGGTTGCAATTTTATGCTATTACAGGGGGAATCGATTAAGGGACCCTGGGTTTACTAGGGTTCTTTTTATTTACCGCAGGCAGCTTAAAAAAAATGGGATAATTACTTTAAAGCTCATAAACCGTTGAAAAAAGTTAGCAGATGCAGTTAAACTTCTGACGTTATTATCGATAATGATCTTGAAGGCAGATAAAAAACCGATAAGCAAACATTTTGAGAAGTGTAGCGCAGTAACGGGAGGAGGTGAAATGAAATGAAAGTTGACGGAGTTGATCCCATACACTTGAACAAAATTCATGACCTAACTCAGAAACCTGTTGTGCAGGAGAGCTACAGGCAGGACCCCAGGCAGAAGCAGCAGGATAAAGTCCTCGGAAAGGAGCAGAGGGTCCTGGAGTGGGATCGTACATATATGGAGGATCTACAGGAACAGGTTGAAAAGATCAATACCGCAGCCAAGACTTTCAATACAGGTTTGCGTTTCCGCATCCACGAAGAGTCGGAAAGAATTATGGTGGAGGTTATTGATCTGGCCGAAAATGAGGTTATCAAGGAGATCCCACCCGAGAGGATACTGAATATGGTCGCGCAGATCCAGAATATTATCGGGCTTTTTATCGATACTCGCCGCTGAACCTCAAGGGTCAAAATTGGATTGGAGTGACAGGTGATGAGGTCAAACCCTTATACGCAGTACAAGAAAGTACAGGTTGAAACTTCAGACCAGGGCGAGCTTTTGTTGATGCTTTATGACGGGGCGCTGCGTTTTCTCGGCAAGGGCATGAAAGCCCTTGACGAAGGGGATCTCGAAGGGTGTAATGCCAACCTGCTGAGGGCCCAGGATATAGTGTTCGAGCTGAGGGCTTCCCTGGATTATAGTGCCGGTAAGGTGGCTGCATCTCTTTCAGGGCTATATGATTACATCTACCGCCTCCTGATCCAGGCCAACATAAAAAAAGACATTGAACCCCTTTATCAAGTGGAAAAAATACTTTTGGAGCTGCGTGATGCCTGGAAGCAGTCGCTGGAGATGATTTCTAACGCTCGCTAAAGAAAGCATACATACATATTAAAAAAATACTCAAGGATGAGGAATGTATTCAAGCCGGATGCTTGTTTTGTACCGGCTTTTTTTGTTTAGATTCTTTCCATTTGGAAATTCATTATTTTAACTGAAGCTGCAGGATTTTCCAATATTTTAGCGAATCATTTGCAACAGGCATTCTTTTTGCTGTATTTTGTTGAAATATTCGCCGATATAAAAGAGACTGTTTATCTAAAGGTAATTTCCAGAGGAGGCGATTTCATGTTCTTAAACGATCCGTTGACAGGTGCGCTCGCTAGAGGTCTTGACAGGGCGGCTCTGCAACAGAAGGTTACGGCCCAAAACATCGCCAATCTCAATACCCCCGGTTATAAGAGATCTTATATTAAGTTTAGTGAGGAAATGAATAAGGCAAAGTTTTCTCTTTGGAGAACAAACCCTGGACATATGCTGCCGGGGGGGGCACATACGGAAGGATTCCGTACGCAGGTGGAGAGCGCTACTTCAATGCGTTCTGACGGGAACAATGTCGATCTCGATCGTGAAATGCTGGATTTGGTTACCAACCAGCTCCGCTATAACGCCTTGGTCCAGGTAATTAGCGATCGCTTTGCCAAATGGCGGAAGGTTATCAATGAGGGGAGAGGATAAAAATGGAGCTTTTTCGCTCTTTTCATATCAGCGGTTCAGCCCTGACGGCGGAAAAGTTGCGGATTGATGTTGTCGCGAGCAACCTGGCCAATATGCAGACAACGAGAACTGCAGCCGGAGGGCCTTACAGGCGCAGGACGGTGGTTTTTGGGGAGAGGCTTACACAGGCGCAGCGACCGCAGCAGTTTCGGGGAGAAGGTGTAAGGGTTGCCGCCATAGTTGAGGATCCTAACCCTCCACGGCTCGAACACGATCCCGAACATCCGGATGCTGATGAGGAAGGGTTTGTGGCTTATCCCAACATAGACCTGGCGAAGGAGATGACGGATTTAATAACTGCTTCCCGTTCCTATGAAGCCAGCACCACTGCTATCAATACTGCAAAAAGCCTTTATCTTAAAGCCCTGGAGATCGGGCGTGGGTAGGTTAAATGCAGTTAAAATAAGTGTAAAGGAAGATTGAGATGGAAGTACATTTTGAGAACCCATTTATTGTCCCCCTGACGGCAACGGCGAAAGGGGAAAAGGCGAATGAGGAAAAAAAGGATTCCGGTGTCGCTGATTTTGGTGAGCTGCTCCAGAATGCCCTGGAAAAGGTAAACCGCAGTCAACTTGAGGCGGAAAAGGTCTCCAGCCAGCTTATTGCCGGGGAAATAGAAGACTTGCATCAGGTGATGATAGCCGCTGAGAAGGCGGGGCTATCCTTGCAGCTTACCATACAGGTAACCAACAAAATAATCGAGGCTTATAAAGAAATGACACGTATGCAGGTATAGTGCAAATATAGATAAGTACACAGAAGATACGCAGAAGATTAAATAGCAAAATGAGTGTAACCGGTTATCTTAAAGAAAATTTCTTTGCCGCCGGCAGTTGCCTTCTGGCAATAATTAAGATAATGCAGCTACAGCCTGTTTAAGCTTGGTGGTTTCCGTGGAAAACGGGCGGGCATTCTCGCCCGGGATCCCCACTGGTTGCAGAATAACGAGTTTATGTAAGGGAAGCCTTGTAGCAAAGGCATATTTCGAAGTGGTATCCGGCAGGCGGAGGTGTAGTATTTGGCCGAAGAGAGAGGAAAAGGTGAAGGTGAAATCAGAAAAGGGAATGATATGCTGGACCGCTGGAGGGGGATGAGCCGTTCGCGGCAGGCCGTTGTTATTATACTGGCGGCAGCGCTGATAGCTTCTATTTTGATAGTTGTACAGTATACATCCAGGCCGCAGTATGTAACCCTTTACAGCAATCTGGATCAGACCCAGGCATCGCCCGTTTTGCAATTTTTACGCGAGGAGGGGGTTCCCTACCGGTTGGACGCTTTAGGAACGGAGATTAAGGTCCCCCAGGATATGGCTGATGAGCTGCGGATTGAGATGGCAGGGAAAGGCATGCCCTTTGCTCAAGGCCTCGGCTTTGAGCTTTTTGACGAGGAGAGCCTCGGGATGACCGATTTTGAGCGGCAGGTAAAAAAGCAGCGCGCTTTGCAGGAAGAGCTGCGGCGGACGATCACTTCTCTCGATGCGGTTTTGCAGGCCAGGGTGCACCTGGCTTTGCCCGAGCCCAGCATTTTCCTGAAAGAAACTAAGGAGCCCTCCGCTGCAGTTTACCTGAAGCTAAACCCCCTGGTGCCGCTGGAGGAAGAGCAGGTGCGGGGAATTGTTTTTTTGATTGCTTCCAGCGTAGAGAATCTCAAACCTGAGAATGTTGTGATGATCGATTCCAAGGGAAATATTCTCTATGATGCGGTTACCTCCTCCGACCCCTACCTCGCAATGGCCGACTCCGCCCTTTCCCAACTCAGCGTCAAAAGGGCGTTTGAGGTTGAACTGGAGAACAGGTTACAGGCTATGCTGGAAAAAGTATTCGGGCCCGGCAAGGCGCTGGCTCTGGTAACGGCGGAAATGGACTTTGACTCGCGGGAAACCACAGTCATTGCCTATGACGAGACAGGGGTTCCCCGTAGCACTCATATACGGGAAGAGAGCTATGAGGGAGAAGGCCCTGGGATGGATGAAGTCGGGGAGGCAAATTATCCGGGTTACGTAGGGGTGGCTCCCAAGGGAGAAAGCAGGCACGAAATACAGGAAGAGACCGTAAATTATGAGATCGGTGAAAGCGTTGAAAAAACGATAACTGCGCCGGGGAAGGTCCTGCGTATAAATACATCTGTAGTGGTGGATAGCAGCGAGAACAGCCTGGATGAGGAAAAGATAGCGCAGATTAACGCGCTGGTCTCTTCAGCTATCGGTTTTAATGAAGAGCGGGGAGATAGTATAAGCGTTGAGGGCATGGAGTTTGACAGCAGTTTTAGCGACCGGTTGGATTCGCTCTTTGCCGATGTTGATACCGATAAAGCGCAGGATGGTTTTGTGCGCCAAGCTGTAATTGCCGGTGCTATCCTGATAGCGCTGGTCCTAATCTTGCTGGCGATTAGAAGGAGACGCCGCCATAGGGAAGCACTCGATGCTTTCGAGGGGCGCTCCCTGGAGGAATTGCTGGCTATGCAGGAACAGGAAGAAGAACTTGCTGAGGGTATTTCTCTCGAAGAAACAACGCTGGGAAAGACCAGGAAGATGATCGAGAACAATCCCGAGGTTGCCGTTTCGGTCTTGAGATCCTGGTTGGTGGAAGATTGAGATGTGAGGAGGATTATTGTTGCCCAAAGAGGAAAAGCTCAGCGGAAAGAAAAAGGCTGCTATCCTGCTCTTATCCATGGGGCCGGAGATCTCTTCACGCCTTTTAAAACAGTTTACGGAGCAGGAAATAGAAACCATTACCATGGAGATAGCTAACCTGAGCCGTGTTGAGAAAGAACTGCGTGATGAGGTTTTGGAAGAATTTATGCTTATTGGGCAGGCCCAGCAGTACATGCTCGAGGGAGGGATAGATTATGCGCGCGAGCTTCTTGAAAAAACACTGGGACACCACAAGGCGGTTGAGCTAATTAAACGTTTGAAGGAACAGGTAAAGGTTAAGCCCTTTACATTTGTGCGCCATACGGATCCCAAGCAGCTCGTTAATATGATCAGCCGTGAGCACCCCCAGACTATAGCGATGATCCTCTCCTATCTTGATTCTCAGCAAGCGGCAATGGTTCTTTCCGACCTGCCGGGGGAGATGCGTGCCGATATCGCGCGCCGGGTTGCCCTTATGGAACGCACCTCGCCGGAGATCCTCAAAGAGGTGGAAAGTGTGCTGCGCGATAAGCTTTCGACCGTCTTTCAGCAGGATTTTACCCAGGCCGGAGGGTTGGAAACGGTGGTTGACATACTCAACCGCGTTGACCGGGGTACGGAGAAGCTTATCCTTGAGGAACTGGAAAAAGACGATGCCGAACTGGCCGATGAGATCAGACAGCGTATGTTTATCTTTGAAGATATTATTACTTTGGATGACGCTTCTATCCAGCGCGTTGTCCGGGAAGTGGATAGCAAGGATCTGGCCAGGGCCCTTAAAGGAGCCAGCGAAGAGGTGAAGGACCGTATTTTCCGCAATATATCCAAACGCGCTGCAGAGATGCTGAGGGAAGATCTCGAATTTATGGGCCCCGTAAGGCTGCGTGAGGTGGAAGAATCGCAGCAGCGTATTGTAGCTATCATCCGCAGGCTGGACGAATCCGGCGAGATTATTATTTCGAGAGGAGGGGAAGATGCCGTTGTCATCTAGGATACTGCGAGGCCTGAGCATAAAAGGATCTATAGTTTACAGCCCTCCTTTCCCAGAGAAAAATAACTTGAAAAGCCTTTACCATACGGAAAAGGGGCCTGCTGCGGAGATTGATCCCCGGGAACAGGCAAAGGAGTTCCTGGAAAAAGCGCGGGAAGAATTCGAAGCAGAACGGTTGCGGTTGCTGCGTGAGGCTGAAGAAGAGGCACGGTTTCTTAAAGAAAAGGCACGGGAAGAGGGTTTTGCAGAAGGTTTCAGAAAAGGTGAGATCGAAGCAGCCGGGTTGCTGAAAGAGGCTGAAGAAGTCCTGAGACAGGCGGAGCAGGAAAAGCGCGAAATCCTGGCCCGGGCGGAGCCGGAAATAATACAGATTGCGCTAAATATTGCTGAAAAACTCCTTAACTATAAGGTGGAGACCGATTCGAACTGCATCCTGCAGCTGATTTACAGGGCTATGGAGGCCCTTCCTGCGGGGAAAAATATAATCCTGCGTGTCAACCCCCTGGACGCAAAGATCTGCCAGGAGAACTATCAAAGGCTCAGGGGACGCCTGAAAAATGGAGCATCACTTGAGGTGCACGAGGATGAGGATATGCCCCTGGGGAGCTGTAAAGTAGAGTCGGAGGAATCTCAAGTAGAGCTGCTGTTGCAGAAGGAATTGGAGATCCTTTCCAAAAAACTACTGAAACTGGCCCTTTCTGCAGGTGAGGATGCCTTGCGGGAAGGGGATTATGAACTTTAATACCCTTTTGTCAACTATCTAAACAGCTGTTTGCGGGGAAGAGGAGAATATGTGCTTTTAAGCAATGGTGGAAAATTCATTATCATTGTTGGAGGCTTGCAGCTTGGGAACTAGGGCGATTGATTTTGATAAGTATTACCGGGAGATCTCTGCCAGCCCATCGATAAATATCAAGGGGCGGGTTACACAGGTTATTGGGCTGGTAATGGAAGTCAGCGGAATACGTCCCCCGGTGGGTGAGTTATGCCTGGTAGAGGTCAATGGGAGTGCAGAGCCCGTATTAGCGGAGGTGGTGGGGTTTCGCCAGGGGAGGGCTTTATTGATGCCCCTGGGTGACCTGAGGGGAGTTGGCCCCGGCTGTTATGTTCAGGCGCTGGGGGGGCCTTTCTATGTAAAAGCCGGATCCGGCCTTTTAGGAAAGGTTCTGGATGGCCTGGGAAAGCCGCTTCATGAGGATTTTGAAGGTGATTTAGCATCTATTTCTTTACCGGTAGAAAACGCGCCTCCTAACCCTCTGGAGAGAAAGCAGATTTCTGAGGTCATGGTGACCGGAATCAGGGCGATCGATGCTCTTTTAACCTGCGGCCAAGGGCAGCGCATCGGTATTTTTTCCGGCAGCGGCGTGGGGAAAAGCACGTTGATGGGTATGATTGCCCGCTACAGCGATGCCGATGTCAATGTTATCGGCCTGGTCGGTGAAAGGGGAAGGGAAGTGGGCGATTTCCTTCACAATGATCTGGGGCCAGAGGGACTGCAGCGTTCCGTAGTGGTTGTCTCAACTTCGGATCGCCCCGCCCTGGAGAGGGTTAAGGCTGCCCTTGTATCTACTTCTATTGCGGAATATTTTCGCAATCAGGGTTTAAAGGTTATCCTCATGATGGATTCCGTCACCCGTTTTGCCATGGCCCTCAGGGAAATAGGGCTGGCGATCGGGGAGCCTCCGGCAACGAAGGGGTATACCCCTTCAGTTTTCGCTGCCTTACCCAGGCTTTTAGAGCGATCGGGAACGTCACGCCGTGGTTCTATTACAGGGTTTTATACTGTTTTGGTAGACGGCGATGACTTAAACGAGCCTGTAGCAGATGCCGTAAGGGGGATTCTCGATGGGCACATTGTCCTTTCCAGGGAACTGGCTGCACAGAACCATTTTCCGGCTATTGATATTTTAAACAGTGTCAGCAGGCTGATGCCCTTTCTGATCGATGAAGAGCATAAAAGCCAGGCCTCCCGTGTAAGGGATCTGCTTGCAGCTTACAGGGATTCTGAGGACTTGATTAATATCGGTGCCTATGTAAAAGGTTCTAATCCGAAGGTGGACATGGCCATTGCTTACAGGGACAGGATGGAGGCTTTTCTCCGGCAGAAAATGGACGAAGGTGTGTCCTGGGATGAAAGCATAGGGGCATTGAAGGGCCTTTTCAATGGTGATTAGCCGCAAGGCCTTAACAAAAGAATATTTTGGGCGAAATATATTATGGAATGCTTAATAAAGTTTGTGAAGTGAGGGGACTGATATGGCCTTTCAATTCAGGCTCCAAAAACTTCTCGATTACCGGGAAGAAGAGAAAAATCTGGCTGCGGAAGAATTAGGCCGCAGGCAGCGGGAGCTTATGGAGATTAAAGAAGAGCTGGAAAGGCTACAGCAGGATGAGCAGAGGCTGATGGAGCATTATCGCGGTCAGCAGGGGCTGACGATCAATCTTTTTGCACTGAGGGCAGTTGAAAGTTACCGCGCCTTTTTACAGGAGCGTCTTCGCTGTAAGCAGCAGGAGCTTTGCCAGTGCAAGGATAAAGTCGAGCAGCAGCGGCAGGAGGTAGTGGAGAACTGGAAGCGCTGCCAGGTGCTCGAAAAGCTCAGGGAAAAAGAGCAGGACGGTTATAACAGGGAGGAAAACAAACGGGAACAGCTATTAAATGATGAGATTTCCCTTTACAGCTATGTCAAGCGTAAAAGGAAAGGGGGTGAATAATTAATGTTAGGTAGAGCTCTATTCCCAACCGCATTAGCGGAGAAAGCCCCGCAGGGCGGTGGAGGGTTTCGCAATAGCTTTGCGGGCCGTGATTTTTCCAAGATATTAAATGAATTATTTGCCCCCGGGCTTATATCTACAACTTTACCTGTGCTTTTAAAGGCTGAGAGGGAGCCTGCCCAGGGCAAAAGGGAAAAGGAACTATCTTTTTTTAAAAAGAGTGGTGAGTTGGAAAAGAGCCCTGGCCTCAAAGAGGGTGCGGGGCAGCTTTACTCGAAACGCTTAAGGAAAACCCTGGAGGAAATTTTGGGGGAGGAATTTTCTTTTTCCTGTTTTCTGGCACGGTGGGAGGAATTTCCCCTGCCAATGAAAGAGCAGTTCCTCAATATCCTGGCAGGGGAGGTTTTTGGGTTGCAATCTCAACCCTGTGAGGCCCCAGGCCCGGGCGGGAGTTCCTCCGCGGCAGGGGCTTTCTTTGCAGCCTTTTCGGAGGCAGAGGAATATTTAATAAATCTTCTGCAAGCTTCCGGGCTACTTTACCGACAGGAAGGCGCAGCTAACCCCGAAGAAAGGCTTTCCGGTTTTCATCCCGGGGATCCTTTTGGGCAGCAGAGCAGCGGGGCGGCGGCAGAGGCTCTTCCGAGTTCCCGACAGGGTGAAGCGGCTGTCGAAACCCCTCTGCGCCGGGAGAAACTGTTGGAGCAGTTTCAAGCGTTGTTATTCGAAGGTTCGAAGGGGCAGCCTCAATCCGCCAAGGAGGTGTTCTTTGGTGAAAGTGCTCTAAAACAAAATACTTTTGCTTTCGATACGCAGGGCACTGCTTATGCGGGAGCCGAGAAATATTTGAGGCATTTATTGCAAGTTGATGGGGAAGGTGCCGGGTTAGGGGAAGCGTTTAGCTCTGAAGCGGCTATGGCGGAAGCCTTCTTACGCGGGGAAAAGCCGCTGGAGCAGTTTCATGCGCCGGCCTTGAAAGATCTAAAAGGGCAGTTGGGGTCCGGTGAGGAGCTTTTTTCGGACAGTGAATCATTTAAAGGGGAAGTATTTAAAGAAAAACCTGTCTTTTCTGCCCTGTTTGGCGGAGGGCCTCAGGGGGAAGGGATGGGAAATGCATCTGCTTCATACGTTTCTTCACAGGCTTCCGAGTTTTTACAGTATGATTCCAGAGATGTTGTGGAACAGATCCTGCAGCGCATGGATTTTTTGGCACGGCAGGGCGAACAGGAGCTGCGCCTCAAATTGCAGCCCGAATTTCTTGGAGAAGTGCTCATCCGTATGCGGCGGGTGCGCGGGGTGCTTTCCGCGGAAATAATTACCGGCCACCCGTCGGTTAAAGAAATGCTCGAAGGGCAGCTTGATATGCTGCGCCAGCGCTTTCAGCAGATGAACCTGAATGTGGAGCGCTTTGATGTACTATTAAAAGATGGCGGAGAGGAAGGCTTTGCATTTGGAAGGGAGCCCCGAGGAGATGAGCCCCGGCCTTCGGGGACGTATTACAGCTTGCCCGGTGCCGGGGAAGAGGAAGTGCCGCTTTCTGGGTACAGCAATGGGGATGGCAGGGTGGATTATCTGGTTTAAGGAGTGGTTTAGATGACAGAAGTAGCTGCAACTAATTCCTACGGGACTTTCAGCAGCCGGAACAGCAGCTCTACGGATAAAAAGAATTCGGAGCTGGGTACGGATACCTTTCTCCAGCTTTTGGTGACACAGATGCGTTATCAGGACCCTTTCAGCGGGGGGCATGACATGGGGGAATTTATGAACCAGGTTGCACAGTTTACCATGCTGGAAAGACTGCTCAAGCTGCAGCAGACCGTGGAGGATTACGCCGCCCAGCAGGCTCCGATGCAGGCGCTGACTTTTTTGAACAGGACGGTGGAGGTGCTGGATAAATACGGGGAGGTTCAGCGCGGGGTGGTTTCCAAAGTGCGCTTTGAAGGAGGGATCCCGCTGATCAGTGTAAATGATAAGGAGTATTACCTGCAGGATATCATTAGCGTGGGGATTGCCGGTGGCGTATCCGGTGATACTTCCGATGACATATCCGGCGATGACACAGAATAAATGAAATGAAAGGAGTGATCCGCCGGGCATAATTAATATTGCGAAAAAGCTGAAACCGGTGGAAGGTGGTGAGATTTTATGGAGAATAATCGAATAAACCCGGCTTATTACCCGTTACCGTTACAGGGAACCGTGGCGCAGAATAAGATAAAAACCCCTGCTGGAAAAGAGGGGAGCTTTGCGGAAACACTGGAGAAAGTAAGATCGCAGAAGCTGCATTTTTCCGCTCATGCCCGCCAGCGCTTGGAGGCGCGCCGGATAGACCTGCAGCCGGAAGACCTGGAGAAGCTGGAAGCGGCGGTGGAAAAAGCCGCAGCTAAAGGGTGCCGCTCCTCGCTGTTGCTTTATGGGAAGATGGCCTTTATAGCCGGGGTGCCCAGCCGGACGATCATTACCGCGGTAGACGGGCGGAGCATGAAAGAACACGTGTTTACGAATATTGACAGCGCAGTTGTAGTGAAATAGGGGCCGGACCTCCTGCTAGAGGAAGCCCCGGGCCGTGGAACGGCGGAAGCGGCCCAAAAACACTGTCGGGGAAATAATTAACTATTATTTAAAACGGGAGGTTTTAAAGATGTTACGTTCTTTATCTGCAGCAATATCTGGTTTGCGTAACCACCAGACCAAGCTGGACGTGGTGGGTAATAACATTGCCAATGTGAACACTGTGGCGTATAAAAGCCAATCGGCTCGCTTTCAGGATATTTTCAGCCAGACGTTAAGCGGGGGTACTGCCCCTTTCGGAGGCCGGGGCGGCGTAAACCCCATGCAGGTCGGCCTGGGCATGGAGCTTTCTTCAATTAATACCAACCATTCCGGGGGAGCTATTACCGGTACCGGGGTGGAGACCGACCTGGCAATTGAGGGGACCGGGTTTTTTGTTGTCAACAATGGTTTTCAGAACTATTATACCAGGGACGGATCCTTTACCCGTGATGCAACGGGTGTCCTGGTAAATGCCGGCGGGATGAAGCTGATGGGATGGACTGTTAACGGGATTGAAGATGAGATCGATACGTCCCAGCCCCTGGGCGAGATTTATATTCCCCTGGGAGAGGAGATGATCGCCGGGGCTACGGGCGAGATTATCTTTACGGGGAACCTCAATTCCGGCGCGGAAGCGGGAAGTGATTCCTGCAGCTTTCCCTTTTATGTTTACGATTCCCTGGGCAACAGGCACGATTTCACCATAGAATTCACAAAAACTGAGGACAATGTATGGGGATACGAGGTATCTACCTCTGGAGAGGGCGATTTAACGAATATTGATGGAACTATAAGCTTTGATGAAAATGGGAAGTACGATCCTGATAATTCATCTGTTGACGAATTGATATTTAATCCCGGTAACGGTGCTGCCGAACTAAATATTGAATTGGATTTTAGCGCGCTGACCCAGCTTGCTGATCTCAGCGAGGTTATTGCCAAAAACCAGAACGGTTTTGCGCCGGGCGTGCTTACAACTTTTAATATCGGTGAAACAGGGGTGATTACCGGTACATACAGCAACGGAATGGTGCGGGAGATTGCCCAGATCGCCCTGGCTTCATTTCCCAATCCAATGGGCCTGGTCAAAATGGGCTCCAACCTCTATGATATCTCCTCCAACTCTGGTGATGCTCATATTGGCCTCCCCGGTGCCGAGGGGCGGGGGATGATCCAGTCGCGTGCCCTGGAGATGTCCAACGTGGATCTGGCTAACGAATTTACGGAGATGATTACTACCAGCCGGGCTTTCCAGGCCAACACCAGGGTCATCAGCACCTCGGACGAAGTGCTGGTAGAATTGATTAACATAAAACGGTAGGTATTATTATGAAAAAGTTTGACATTTTAACAATTGCGGGCGTGGTTTCTGGCTTGGGGCTTGTTCTCTGGGGGATTTTAATGGAGAGTGAGCTGAGCGCATTTATCAATTTGCCCGGTTTGATGATCACCCTGGGGGGGTCATTCGGGGCCATGCTTATAAATTTTGAAATGGGGCAGGTCCGCCAGGTGATGAAGATTACCGCGCAGGTGCTTTTCGATAAGGAACAGAATGTGATCTCCCTGGGGCCGCTTTTTGTACAACTTGCACAGAAGGCCCGCCGGGAAGGGTTGCTGGCGCTGGAGGACGATCTGGATGAAATCAAAGATCCCTTTTTACGCAACGGGCTGCAGATGGTGATCGACGGTTTTGAGCCGGATTCTATCCGCGACATTATGGATACGGAGATTCAAACCCTTATCCAGCGTCACCAGATGGGTCAGAATCTTTACCGCACCTGGGGCACGCTTACCCCGGCCTTTGGAATGATCGGGACTCTAATTGGCCTTGTCCAGATGCTCTCTTCCCTTGATAATCCCGAAGCTATCGGGCCCGGTATGGCCGTGGCTCTTTTGACTACCTTTTACGGGGTACTATTAGCCTATCTAATTTTTAATCCTGTTGCCGGGAAACTGGCCATTCGCAGCGAAATGGAGGTTTCGCGGAAGGAGGCTATTATCGATGCCGTGTTATCGCTACAGGCTGGGGTAAATCCTCGCATTTTGCAGGAAAAGCTCAAAGCATACCTGTCTCCGCAGGAGCGGGAGCTGCTGGAAGAGGATAGCCATTCCTCTTCGCCCGCTGATGATTTTTCATCGGAAGAAGCGGCGGGACTAAAGGAAGTGGGATAATTGAGCAGGTATAAAAGGAAACATAAAGTGGGCAGCGATCCTTCCCAGGGCTCTCCTGCCTGGATGACCACCTACTCCGATATGGTTACTTTGCTGCTAGCCTTCTTCATCCTCCTTTACTCCTTTTCCTCCGTGGATTTACACAAATTCCAGGAGGTTATGTCGGCTATACAGCATTCTTTTTTGGGGCGTACCGGTATTCTTATGGGGTCTACGGAGGCGGGGAATGAAACAGGAGAGAGGCTGGATATATCCGATTATATGTCCCGGGATTTTAACCTGAACCTCAGCGAGCAGGATCTGGCGCTTTTGGAGATGATGGAGCGGCTGGAAAAGACCTATGAGGAAGTAAGAGCTTTTCTCCAAAGCGCAGGCTTGGATGAGGAGATCATGCTCAGTTTGGAAGAACGGGGAATTGTAATGGAGCTGCCGGAAAAGATCCTTTTTGATACGGGGCGGGCAGAGTTGAAGGAAGAGGTTTTAGATACGCTGGACCTGCTGGCCGGGCTGATATCCGGTTTAAACAACCAGATTATTGTGGAAGGGCATACCGATAACATTCCCATCAAGACCTTCCTTTACCCCAGCAACTGGGAGCTCTCTGTAGCCCGTGCCGTCAGCGTGGCGCGTTATTTCGTGGAGGTGCATCATTTATCTCCGGAGCGTTTTATTGCCACCGGTTATGGGGAGTATCACCCTATAGATGCCAATGATACTCCGGAAGGCAGGGCAAGAAACCGGCGGGTAACTGTTGTTCTGTCAATTATCGAAATGGAGAAGAAAAGCGAGGTGGGGGTTTTCGATGGGGAATAATGTAGAAAAGGAAAAAAAAGAAGGGAAGAATGCGGAAGCTCCTGGCGGGAAAAGGAAGAAATTGCTTTGGATTATTGGCGGAATGATTTTATTCTTTATCCTTGTAGCGGTTGGGGTTGGAGTTGTAGCAGTTAAAACGGGCTTTGCCGGGCAACTGCTGGCTAACATTATAAGTGTTAAGGCTGAAACAGCTGCAGATGAGGAACCCCGGTTCATGTATCCTGTCCCGGAAATCCTGGTGAACATTACCGTTGACGGCCGGGATCGCTTTTTAAGCGTCAAGTTTTACCTGGGGCATGATGAGCCTGAGCTGGAAAAGGAACTGGAGAAGCGCATGCCGGAGATCAGGGACGCGGTGCTAAAAATTCTCTGGGAAAAGAGCATTGATGATATAAACACTCCGGAAGGCAAGGAGCTCCTGCGCGAGGAAATTTTTCAGGTGATTAACGGCATGCTGCACCGGGGACAGCTGCGCGGAGTTTATTTCTGGCATGTTATGGTGCAGTAACCGGCGAACGATTACGAACGGATTTTTCCGTTTGAAAGGATGTCGAGGACACACCTCTAATAAAATTAAAGGGGGATAATGTTTTGTCCGGTGATATTAGCCAGAGTGAAATCGATGCTTTACTGAAGGATATGGGGAAAAACAATCAGATAGATAAGGGTGTTGATCAAGGGGTATCCGGCGATCGGGAACCGAAGGCTGTCTCTTTAGAGGCGGATAATACTGGCCCGGTTGTAGAGAAGGTGGAGTTTGCCCAGTTGAAAAGAAGGAACATTCCTTTTAGGAACAAAAGGCCGGGGTTAAATTATTTTAACAATATTCCCCTTGCCCTCAGCGGTGAACTGGGCAAGGCCGTAATAACGGTGCGCGATCTTCTTAAGCTGGAGGAGGGCTCAGTTATCAAGCTGGAGAAGATGGTTGGGGAAAGCGCTGCGGTACTGCTCAATAATCAATACCTGGGGCAGGCCGAAATTGTGGTTATTAACGATCGTTTCGGTTTGAGAATTACTTCGATCGGTGACGGGGATGAAAAAGAAACAAAGCATGCAAGGGAAATAAGTATAAAGGAAATAAAGGAAGCGGAAAGACAGGTTTCCCCGGCCCAATCCGAATCCGCTGCAACAGACGAAGGGGAGTAAATAATGGATTTATATTTTGCTTACCTGCGCTTTTTCCTGGCTTTTCCTCTGGTTATTTTGCTCATTTATCTTTGTTTCCGATATGTCATTCCTCGCTTTGCACCCGCGCTTGGGATGGGAGGGAACGTGCAGATAATGGAAAGGGTGGTCCTAAATACCCGGACTACGCTTTTTGTGGTCAGAGTCGGCGATGAGTACCTGCTGCTCGCCTCCTCCGCCAACGGTGTAACCCTGCTGAAGGTCCTTGAGGAAGGCTACGGCGATAAATATGCGGGGGTAAGGCTGGAAAACAAACAGAATGATAACCTTAATTTTGCAGGATTTTTGAACTATTTTAAATCTGTCAGCACGGAATGGAAAAACAAAAAGTAAAAAAAAAGGAGGATTATGGGATATAATCGAGAAACATAGAAATAAGACATTAGGTGGACTTTGATGTAGAATAAACAGAGGTTATCGCAACGTATGAAAAATAAACTTCTTCCGGTCTTATTAGGGAGTATCGTTGTTGTTGTCGCATTTTGCTGTACCCGGGAGACGGCTCTTGCCCAGCCGATTATTCCTATCCCGGATATTAATTTGGATATAGGTACCGCCGAAGAGCCGGAACAGATGGTAGGCACGCTGAAGTTGCTGTTGCTTCTGGCTGTGCTCAGCCTGGCTCCGGCTTTTATGGTCCTGGTAACTTCTTTTACACGTATAGTGATCGTGCTGAGTTTTGTGCGCAATGCACTTGCAACGCAGCAGATCCCTCCCAACCAGGTTATTATAGGACTGGCCCTTTTTTTAACTTTTTTTGTGATGACTCCGGTTATTAATCAGATCAACGAAGAAGCTCTTACCCCATATTTAGAAGAGGAAATTACCTTTGAGGAAGCTATTGATGCAGGGGGATACCTCCTGAAAGAATTTATGTTGAACAATACCAGGGAGAAAGACCTGGCTTTATTTGTGGGGATTTCAGACTTGGAAAGGCCCGCACACCGCGAGGAAGTTCCTTTCAGGGCTCTCGTTCCCGCTTTTGTTCTCAGCGAGTTGAAAACGGCTTTTCAGATGGGATTTATCCTCTTTGTTCCCTTTTTAGTAATCGATATGGTTGTAGCCAGTGCGCTTATGGCAATGGGTATGTTTATGCTGCCGCCGGTGATCGTATCACTGCCTTTTAAGATCCTACTTTTTGTTCTGGTGGACGGCTGGCATCTGGTGGTGCAGTCCCTTGTTGAAAGTTTTGCCTGAATTTTGTCTCCTTAACCGTGTTTTAAAGGCGGTGACTTTATATGTATCCGCTTGCCTTTACTTTACCTTCCAAGGGGAGGGAGTAATGTGACTCCAGAATTTGTCCTGGGTATCGCCCGGGAAGGAATAACAACAATACTAATTGTGGCGGCACCTATTTTAGGAGTGGGTCTGGTGGTGGGCCTGCTAATCAGTATTTTCCAGGCGACGACTCAGATTCAGGAACCGACGCTGGCTTTTGTCCCCAAAATCGCCGCTGTTTTTATTTCCTTACTTTTATTTGGCGGGTGGATGATGCGTTTGGTTATGAATTTTACATATAATCTCTGGGGTAATCTCGGCAGACTTTTTTAAGGGAGATGTCCATTGACAGAGGCGGTTTTTATAAATTTCTGGTGGTCCCTTTTGCTTATTTTTGCCCGTATTGCTGCTTTAATAATCACGGTGCCATTTTTTGCATGGCGCGGAATACCTGTAATGCCACGAATTTTTTTGGCATTTGTATTGTCAGTCATGCTTGCTCTGTCCAATAATGGGGAAGTAGTAATTCCCGCGACGGACATAGAGCTAATCTTTTTATTGGTAAGAGAGCTGCTGACGGGACTTGTTCTCGGGTTTCTGGTTTATTTATTTTTTTCTGTTTTCCTCATGGCCGGACAATTTATGGATCATAAGGCCGGTCTGATGATGGCCGGTTCTTTTGATCCTCTGTTCGGCAGCCAGGTAACCCTCCTGGGGCAGTTTTTCTATTTTTTAGGGGTTGTTTTTTATCTCACGATCGATGGCCACCACATGCTTTTTCTTGCGTTAAAGGAAAGTTTTACAGCTGTGCCGCTGGCAGGTCCTATGCTATCAACCCCGACAGCCTGGTATTACATAAAAATATTTCCTTCTCTGTTCTTGATCGCCTTTCAGATAGCCGCACCGATTATTATTGTTCTCTGGCTGACGGATCTTGCGCTGGGCTTTCTCTCCAGGGTTGTGCCGCAAATTCATGTCTTTATCGTAGGCTTACCGCTAAAGATTGCCTTGGTGCTTTTGATTTTTTTGTTACTGTTGCCGCAGGTTGGTGTATTATTGAGAGATTTTTTTGAACTGCTCGAAAAGGATTTGTTGCTCATTATGGAAAACTGGTGAATTTTAGCGTTTGGGCGATAGTTCTAACTGCAGCGCGTTTTTTTGCATTTTTTGGTTTCTACCGCAGGTTTAAGCTGCCGTTGGTTCAAGGCTGCCCCTGCAGCCTTGTCATGGCGGAAGTCCGGGAGGAATGAATGTCTGAAAAATCTTTTTCGTTTATGTTAAAATGCCGCTTTAAGGCTTTAAATATGGATGTAACACATACGGCAGCTATGCCATTAGCGCCTTCAGTATGTGGTTTGCTTGATCTGCAGCTTTTTGCCGGAGACGAAGATAAAACAGAAGAGCCTACGCCTCACCGTCGCAGGGAGGCCCGCAGGCGCGGTCAGGTAATGAAGAGCATGGAGATGAATGCAGCTGTGAACATGCTGGGGGCTGCATTTTTCTTTATTTTATTTTATCGGCATTTTCTAGACGCAATTACATCTTTCTTGAAGCATTGTCTGGGGGAGCTTTCGCAGCTTACAAACGAAATGTTCTTTTTCGATTACCTGGCGCGGATGACCCTGGAGCAGTATCTGGCTCTGGTTGCGCCTTTTCTGGCAGCAGCCCTGTTCCTCGGCTTGCTTTCCAATATATTGCAGGTCGGTTTTTTGGTCTCAGGTGAAACGATTAAGCCGCAGTTAAACCGCATTAACCCTGCCGAAGGAGCCAAGCGCATTCTTTCACGGCGTGCGCTTTTTGAACTGATCAAGTCCCTGCTCAAGGTGAGTATTATCGGAGTTGTCAGCTATTTGTATCTCTGCTCGAAACTTCCGGATATGCTGCTCCTGCTGGGACAGGAAGCCGGGGTTTTTACTGCAACTTTGTATAGGATACTGCAAGGTCTGGCTTTAAGAGTAGCTGTTGTTTTTCTTTTTTTGGCACTGATCGATTATTTGTTTCAACGGCAGGAGTTTCAAAAAAGCCTGCGTATGAGCCGTAAAGAAGTCAGGGATGAGTTCAAAAACCTGGAAGGCGATCCTCACTTGCGCGCGCGGCAGCGTGAAAGGCAGCGTGCTATCGTACAGCAGCGGAGCCTGGAGCACGTTCCTGAAGCAACGGTGGTGATCACAAACCCCACCCACCTCGCCGTAGCGCTTCGTTATGACGAAAAAGAGGATCAGGCCCCGGTCATGGTGGCCAAGGGAGCCGCTAGGATAGCTGAGCGCATCCGGGAGATTGCCGCTAAGAATAATATCCCGATAATTCATGACCCTCCTGTTGCGCGGATGCTTTTTGAAAATGTTGAGCCCGGAGAGGAAATCCCTGAAGACCTTTATCGGGCTGTAGCTGAGATCCTGGCCCTGGTATACAGATTGCAGGAGAAGGAACGCCAGCAGCGCCTGCAGGTTTAATTTTTTGCAATAGATCGGCGGTTCGACAGGTACTTGCAAAATTTGGATCAAAGCAATATAATATTAGCGAATATTACATTTTTTTTGGATGAACGGGGGTGCTTTCTCTCTTTTGACCCTGCGTACAGCTCTATCCAACCTTTATAAAAACACGAATATAATCATTGCCATGGCTTTTATCCTGATTATTGCCGTTATCATTATCCCTATACGGCCGTTGGTTTTGGACCTGCTTCTCGTTTTTAACATTACCCTTGCCCTGGTTATCATCCTGGTCACTCTCTTTGTAACCGAAGTCCTGCAACTGGCTACCTTTCCCTCGGTGCTTCTTGTCGCTACTCTTTTTCGCTTAGCATTAAACATTTCCTCTACCCGCCTTATTCTTACAGAAGCACGCGCAGGCGAAGTGATCAATGCTTTTGGCCAGTTTGTGGTTGGGGGCAATTATGTAGTCGGATTAATTATTTTTGCTATCATTACGCTGGTGCAGTTTGTGGTTATTACCAGCGGTGCAGGGCGCATCGCCGAGGTCGCTGCGCGTTTTACGCTGGATGCCATGCCCGGCAAGCAGATGAGCATAGATGCTGATTTTAATGCCGGTTTGATTAATGAGGAAGAGGCCCGCCTCAGGCGAAGGAATTTGCAGCGGGAAGCAGATTTTTACGGCGCTATGGATGGAGCGAGTAAGTTTGTTCGGGGGGATGCCATCGCCGGAGTGGTGATTGTATTAATAAATATCCTGGGCGGGCTGGCTATCGGCATGGTCCAGCGGGGGATGGACTTTTATACTGCTGCTGAGACCTATACTATTCTCACAGTGGGGGACGGGCTTGTGGCGCAGATACCCGCCCTGCTGGTTTCAACCGCTGCCGGCATGCTTGTGACGCGTTCTACGGCGGAAAAGGGTTTTGGTGAGGATTTTATCTCCCAGTTTTTTACGTTCCCCCGGGTTTTGGCGATTACAGCTTTTATTCTTTTTATCCTGGGGTTATTTACTCCCATGCCTTTTATTCCTTTTTTCATCCTTGCCGGGGCGTGCGGTTTTGGGGCTTTCCTTCTCTTAAAAGAAGAACAGGCGGCAGCTAAAGTGAAAAAAGAAGAGCTCGTGAAACCTGAAAAAGAAATTCCTTTGCCGGAGGACGATCTACGCTCCCTTATGAAAACAGATCTGCTGGAAATTGAGATCGGTTATAACCTTGTATCATTGACGGAAAAAAGGGAAAACGGCGATCTCCTGCAGCGAATAACCGCCTGCAGGAGAAGCCTTTCTGCGGAACTCGGTATGCTTATCAAGCCTATCCGCATCAGGGACAACCTCCAGCTCCACCCCAACGCATACCTGATCAAGCTTAAAGGGAACGAGATTGCCCGCGGGGAGCTGCGTCCCGGTTATCTTATGGCTTTGAATCCGGAAGAGGTATCCGCCGATGAGCTTGGGGGCATCCCCACTGTGGAACCAACCTTTAACCTGCCGGCGGTCTGGATACCTCCTGCACAGAAAGGCGAAGCAGAACTAAAAGGGTGCACGGTGGTAGATGTTAACACGGTACTTATTACTCACCTGGCCGAGGTCATCAAGAGCCATGCCCATGAACTTCTGGGACGGCAGGAAGCTAAGGAGATGATCGATGCTGTTAAGGAAACCCACCCGGCGGTTGTGGACGAGCTTATTCCCAATTTAATGAGCATCGGGGAAATTCAGAAGGTTTTGCAGAACCTGTTGCGCGAAAATATTCCCCTGCAGGATCTGCCGACAATCCTGGAAACTCTGGCTGATTTTGCTCCTACGACAAAAGATACCGATATCCTGACCGATTATGTCCGGCAGTCGTTGGCGCGCACGATCAGCTTCCGTTATGCGGAGGATGGCAAGCTCAGCGTGATCACTCTGGATCCGTTGCTTGAAAAGCGGATTGCTGAATCGCTGCAGCAGACTATCCATGGCAGTTTTCCGGTGCTCGAGCCGGAAACGGCCCAGCGAATTTTACAGGGAGTATCCAAGCTGGTTGAAAAGCTGCGCGGTAAAGGGGTTTCCCCGGTGGTTCTCACTTCGCCCCGGATTAGGCTTCCTTTCCGCCGTATGGTGGAACGTTATCTTTCCGATCTTGCCGTTTTATCTTTTAATGAAATTTTACCCCAGCTTGAAGTAGAATCGGTGGGGGTGTTAAAAGAGCATGAAAATTAGAAAATATTACGTACGGGATATGAAAGAAGGGATGCTGCGCATCAGGGAAGAACTCGGCCCCGAAGCGGTTATTGTTCAAAGCCGTAAAGTACGCCTGAAAGGTTTGAAGGGTTTTTTTGCCCCCCGTAAAATGGAGATTACCGCAGCGGTGGAGAACAACTCCCGTTTTAAGGAACAGAATAATACATATGAAATTGAGCTGGGTGAGAAGATCCGGGAAGAGCTGGGGCAGCTTAAGGCAGCGGTTAGCCGCCTGGCGGCGCGGGATTCTATTCCCGGCGAAATAAAGGAAAAAGAACGCGAAGAGTTGAAACGCTGGCGACAGCGGTTGCAGCAGCAGGAACTGTTTGATGAACTGATTGATGAATTAATGGAGGAGATCAAGCACGGCCTTCTCGGTGAGATACAACTTACGGAGGAGGTTGTCGGGCTGATTTTGCGCAATAAAATACGCAAAAGGCTGAAGACGGCACCTGAAAAGAGTTCTTCTATCCAAGTGCTGGTTGGGCCTACAGGGGTAGGGAAGACAACCACGCTGGTTAAAATGGCGGTCCGCTATGCGCTTTATCAGGGTGAAAAAGTAGGGATCATTACCATTGATCATTACCGGATCGGTGCAATTGAACAACTGCAGACATATGCTGATATTACCGGACTTCCCCTGGAAGTGGTCATGACTCCTAAAGATCTGCAGCAGGCTCTGGAAAAGTTGAGCTACTGCCAGAGGATTCTTATCGATACTGCCGGACGGAGCACGCTTAACCTGGCTCATATACAGGAACTGGCCAATTATTTAGGACATCTTCCCCCGGCAGAGATTTTTATGGTGATTAGCGCAACTACAAAGGCGCGCGATCTAAAGCTTATTTGCGAGAATTTCCGTTGTATGAATTATAACCGCCTTATTTTTACTAAGTTGGATGAAACTGATTCATACGGTATTTTGCTGAACGGGGTTTATCTCACGGGGTTACCGCTTATCTATCTTTCAACAGGGCAAAATGTCCCGGATGATATATGCCTGGCAGATAAGGATAAAATTAGCTCTTTGATTCTGGGGGAGGAAGAATAATGGCTGATCAGGCGGAGCATCTGCGGGTACTGTTCAATAGGCGCCAAGTAGCGAAAACGCCTCGGAAGCGCGGGCTTTCCCGTATTATTGTTGTGGCCAGCGGCAAGGGCGGAGTCGGTAAGACCAATATTGTTGTCAATCTGGCTATTGTTTTTGGACAGCTGGGACATAAAATTATTATTCTGGATACGGACGTCGGCATGGCCAATGTTGATATACTATTAGATCTCAAGCCAGGTTATACGCTGGTAGATGTTATTAAGGGCAAGAAAGATCTGAGCGAAGTTATTCTGCGCGGGCCTTTCAATGTGGAGATTGTTCCCGGCGGTTCCGGTTTTTCGGAAATAATCAACCTGGATAATCACCAGCGCGAGCAGCTGATTTCCCGCCTTTCCTATCTAGAAGAAAAGGGCGATATTTTGCTGATAGATTGCGCGGCAGGCCTTTCCCGCGATATCCTCAGCTTTATCACAGCTGCCGATGAGCTGGTGGTAGTTACTACACCTGAGCCCACGGCCATCACGGACGTTTATAGTATTATTAAAATAGTGAACAACTACCGGCTAAAATCCTGTGTGAACCTTGTGGTAAACATGGCTCACAGCTTAAAGGAAGCAGAGAATGTCTTTTGGCGGCTGGATAAAGTATGCCGGAATTTTTTAGATATCAGGATCGGTTTTCTGGGGGCCATTGAATACGACCTGCACGTTCATAAAGCGGTACTAAACTGTTCTCCCTATATTCTGAAGTATCCACATTCCCGGGTTGCACAGTGTACGCGCGATATTGCTATGCGCCTCCTATCGGGTGAAGAAGGGTTTTCTTCAGTACAGAAGAGGGAGGAAGGATTTTTAAGACGCCT
>DUQX01000007.1 GCA_012837615.1 Bacillota bacterium
ATATACCTGTAAGCCTCTGACACTTAGATCACCTCCCCTTTTTAGCAGCGTCCATAACGGCTTCTATAACCTGGTAGTGACTGATACACCGGCAAAAATTGCCGGAAAGAGCCATTTTTACTTCTTCTTCCGTTGGAGAAGGGTTCTCATCGAGCAGGGACTTGGCGCTCATGATCATGCCCGGGGTGCAAAAACCGCACTGAAAAGCCGTATGATCGATAAACGACTGCTGCAGTTTATCCAGCTCTCCTGTCCGCGGGTCTCTCAAACCCTCAATTGTGACAATTGATTTTCCGTCACACTCTACGGTGAGCTGCATGCATGAAAGTACCGCTTTTCCGTCCATAAGCACGGTACATGCCCCGCAGGCACCGCTGTCACACGACTCCTTCGTTCCGGTAAGCCCAAGAGTTTCCCTGAGCGTAAAGGAAAGGGTATCGCTTGGATCAACCTTCCCCGCCTCTTCCCCTATCTCCAACTTATAAAGCTGTCCGTTTATTGTTAAACTGATCTTATTCTTTCTGGCATAGATTGTACTAGCAAATTTTTTTTCCCGGGAATTCACTTTTATCCTCACCCCTGCCTTTCTTTGTAATTAACCTTCATACTAATCATCAATTTACCAACTCAATCAACTTTCTGACTTCTTATTACAAAAAACCTGACTGCAAATAGCCGAATAGCAAAAACAAACAGCTAAGGCCTCAAAAATTGCTGTGAAACAAATAACTTATCTTAAATGCGGGAAAAGTAAAATAATTAAAGATGCCCTGCCTCGTCTTGCCTTGCTCAGTATTCTATCAATAATGCTAATTTCCTTAGAATTAGCTGAATAAAGTTATTATATTTGATCCGCCGTTAAAACTCTGTCATCTATCTGACAATCGCGTCACAGTAGCGAGGTATTTTGTAAATGAAAATATGATATAATTAGAAGAGTATGAGTTCTTTTCCTGCAATAATTTTTTGCTGAAAGAACGGGTCTTGAAACGGCGGCAGAAGCTGTGGCGTTTAAATTGATAATCTAGCGCCGTCGATATCGTAACAAATAAGCTCGAGACAGGAGGGTGTAATAGATGAAATCACTGCGTGAGTACCTCTGGTTTGAAACCGAAAACAGGGTGGAATTTATCAATATTACTCCGCAAGTGCAAGAAATAATCGATAAAAGCAGGATAAAAGAGGGGCTGTGCCTTGTAAATGCTATGCACATTACTGCGAGCGTCTTTATTAACGACGACGAAGGGGGACTGCACCAGGATTTTAAAAAATGGCTGGAAAAACTCGCACCGCACGAACCCCTATCCCAGTACGCTCATAATACTTTTGAGGATAACGCTGACGCCCATTTAAAAAGGCAGGTAATGGGCAGGGAAGTGGTGGTTGCAGTAACCGAAGGCAAGCTGGACTTCGGCCCCTGGGAACAGATCTTTTATGGAGAATTCGACGGACGCAGGAAAAAGAGGGTACTGGTAAAAGTTATCGGAGAATAAACCATTCCACTCAAGATGAGCAGCCCAGGAAAGACACGAGAAAATCTTTTCATTGCGCCTTGGATTTACGGAGAGCATATATTTCAATGGCTTTTAATTGTTAGTAATAGGCTGTTTGCATGGCGGCGCTGTACATCGTCTTCACTTTGTCGACGGGCAAATCTTTATGCAGCCCTCCGGAGGTCCCAAAAATATAACGCCCGCCTTTTTTAGCCGCTCCGACAGTCCTCATCACCACTTTTATAATCTCCTCTTCTTCCGCTTGATGATGCAGATACGAAAGATCAATATTCCCCATCAGGC
>DUQX01000032.1 GCA_012837615.1 Bacillota bacterium
GGAGTGTGCTTAGCATCAGGGGAAACTGAAACAATTTGAACATGCTTTAAACAAAATACAACTTAAATGCAACTAAATTGAAACGCCATTTAGAGTGCTATCCATTTTATGCTTAATAAGATTGTTTCTATACAAAAAAATTTTAATTGCAGAGAGGATTTGTTTTATTAGTTTTAGAATTTTTTTTAGGGGATACGGCTGTTTGCAAGGTTTATATGCCTGTTTAGTTTCTTAAATGCTAAAATTATTTTTTAGCATTTTTTTTTGGCATGCCTCTTGCATGCCTAAATAAATTGGCAAGTAGTTTTTATTTTAATAAAAAATAAAGGAGAGCGAATTTAGCTCTTGAAAAACAGGCAATTTCTAAAAGAATTCCTTCGATAGGGTAAAATTTTTACAGCATTATCCCAAACCTGGGGTCTCTGGGAGGAATCAAAATCCCGATTGTCCCTTCACTTACAATTCTACAGATATAAATCAGCACCAATCTGGGAATTGGATAATATTGTTCCAATAAGATGCACTGGTTAATTATCAAATAGAAATTTATGATTATAAATTGAAAAGAAAGGAGAAGCGTAGTTATCTGCGCTGGGAGGATATATGAAAAGAAAATTTCCTCATCTTAGCAGTCCGATCCAAGTTGGCGGAATCACTTTGAGAAACAGGATGACTTGTGCACCAATGGCTTTTCCGGAGATTACTCCCGAAGGTTATCTCAATAAGGAGGCCGAAGCATTTTATGAGCTGAGAGCCCAAGGTGGTGCGGCTTCAGTTACTGTCAGTGAAGCGATTGTTCATATGGCTACAGGTAAGAGCCATGGAAGGCAGATCAATCTGCAGGATAAAGAAGTTCTTCCCGGGCTTGCCAATATGGCCAGAGCCTTAAAACGTCATGGTGCTGCAGCCAGCATCGAGTTGTCCCACGGTGGGAAGTATTCCGCGGTCGATACAACGCCGAACAAAGAGAGTGTTAGGTACGGCCCGTGTGCAGAAGTGCTGAAAAACGGTGCAGTAATACAAGAAATGCCTAAAAAGATTATTCGCGAGATTGTGGAGTCCTTTGGCGAAGGGGCTGCCCTATGCAAGAAAGCCGGCTTTGATATGATTATGGTACATGGTGGTCATGGTTGGCTGTTGCAGCAATTTCTGTCCCCCACTAACAAAAGAACTGATGAGTATGGCGGAAGCCTGGAAAACCGGGCCCGTTTTACCTGTGAAGTTCTGGACTGTATTCGGGCTGCCGTTGGACCTGAGTTCCCCATTGAATACCGGATGAGTGCGGTGGAATGTACGGATGAAGGCTACGGATTGGATGAAGCGATAGAATTTGCCAAATTAATTGAAGATAAAATTGACTTATTACATGTTTCGGCAGGTGTTCACCAGATCTGCTGGGACGTAACGCATCCGTCGATGTTTGCAGAGCCAGGCTGTAATGTTAAATATTCGGCAGAGATAAAGAAGCACGTTAAAGTTCCGGTAGCTGTTGTTGGGGCACTGAATGATCCCCAGATGATGGAGGAAATTATTGCCTCCGGAAAGGCGGATATCGTGGTCATGGGCCGGGCACTGCTGGTCGATCCTTATCTTCCCCAAAAGGTAATGGTTGGTAAGGATGAGGAAATTGTATACTGCGTTAGGTGTCTATCCTGCTATGCCGAACGTCATCAAACCGGAACGAGAATATGTGCGCTGAATCCGGTTACTGGCCGTGAGCTGGAGAACCGTTTTGCATTACCGGCTTCGACTCCTAAAAAAGTTCTCGTTGCCGGAGGAGGCCCGGGCGGTATGCAGACGGCGATTACCGCTGCACAGAGAGGTCACCATGTTATTCTGTGTGAAAAGACAGGAAGCCTTGGAGGGGCCCTGAGATATGAGCGCCATATACCCTTTAAGAAAAATCTATTTGCTTTTATCGCCAGCAAGGAGCTTCAGATGAAACAAGCAGGTGTTGAGGTGCGGCTGAATACTGAGGTTACTGCAGAATATGTAGACAAAGAAGCACCGGATGTTCTGGTTGTGGCAGTAGGAGCAGAGCCGATTATACCCCCGATTGAAGGAATAAACAGCCCGAAGGTGGTAGTGGCCAACGACATGGGCGAGGATGAGGAAAAAATAGGCCAAAAAGTAATAGTTTTAGGCGGAGGTCTGGTTGGGTGTGAAGCAGCGGTATACTTAGCCCAGCTCGGCAAAGATGTAACTATTGTAGAAATGCTTAAAGATGTTGCTATTGATGCCAATGTGCGACACCGGTCAGTATTGATGAACCTTCTCAAGCAATTGGTGAGCATTGAAACCGGCCTAAAGGGTATTCGCGTGAATGATGAGGGACTTGTTTGTGTTGATGAAAACGGAGCGGAAAAAACATTTGCTGCTGATACCATTCTTTGTGCAGTCGGCCAGCGGTCTCTACGGGGGGTTGTAAATGGCCTACTTGATGCCGCACCGGAAGTAGTTCAGGTTGGTGATTGCGTTAAGCCTCAGAGAGTCTTTGATGCCGTATTTCGGGGCTATCATGCTGGGTTAGATATCTAAAAGTTCTTTTTGGGGCTCAGATAAACAAAAAGAATACGAGGCCTGCAACAAAAAGAAGCTAAAATGAAACACAATTAAAACAAACTCATTATTTATTTGATAGTACTGTTTTTTTACTGAAAAACAGGGAGATTTGTTCTTATAATTTTCAGCACTTTTTAGGAGATACGTTGTTCTAGGTTTATAAACCTGGTTTTATTATTAAATGGCTAAAAATATTTTTTATCTTTTTTTCTTGGCATGCCTTTTGCATATTTAAGTTAACGAGCATTAAATAGTTATTTTTTAATTTTAGATTTTAAGAAGGGAGTGAAGCTGGTTTTGAACGAACGGGCAATCGCTAAAATAATTGCGTCTATAGGGAGTAATATGTATCTAAAGAAGTAATTGAAAATTCAAAGTTATAACGGTAGCATTGCACAAAAAATTCAAGCGGCTGGTAAAAAGTATATCGTTTTCACAGTAATCATCGAACTTTTTGTAATCCAAAAACAAGCCCGGTCAAAACGTTAAATGCACATTAGGCACCTTTTTCTTCAACAACTAGTTCATCCATTTGAGATTTATCCGCTTTTTGATCGGGGGTAATTATTGCAGCATCAGGGAGAACCACTTATTTAAACAACTCAGCCTGAAGTGAAATTTTGACACTGCTCTTGGTTTTCCTGAATCTGGCCCAGCGGTAGCGCGTTAGGCAAAGACTGATAGTTGAAGAATCAATAAGGTAAAGATGACCCGGTTTTTGTCTTTGGGTTTGAAGCCAGTCTGCATGCTCACCTGTTGTACAAGACTCCTGAAAAAGGTGCTGTACCGTTTCCAGCATCATGCTTCTGCGATAATTAATACTAGAAACTTGAAATGCAGAAAAATATTTTTTGAAGATAGTGGAAAATATTATCTTTTCCCTAAGCGCTTACACAAAGTTATCATTAATCATTGGAGGTTTTAAAAGATGAGTAAACAAGAGCAGGTAATGAACGAGAAACCGATAGCGGAGCAGATTTCCGAGATCAGTGTCAATCTAGGGTTAGAA
>DUQX01000033.1 GCA_012837615.1 Bacillota bacterium
ATGGAATTTCCGTGCCCAGATAAGTTCCCAGTCTGGTCCATATTTCTTGTTCTGAAGCATATACCCACTAATCTTTTCCGAACTTATTTACACAAAGATATTAACAGAACATAATACTAAGATAATTCAAAGTGTTTATAGCTGCAAGGGACAAAAAAGGTGATATTATCTCCAAAAAACTTTTTGCAATCGGATAAACCCATTTGGGTATTAAAAAACCGTTAGAAATGTACAATGGTGAGGGTATGGTGTGCTGAGAAAGCGTTCTAGGAGTACTATGACGATTTCGCTATTGGATTAAGCCCACAAAATCCTTGTCTCTTAAATCATCCGATGTACATTGGATGACTTGAAACCAGAATGAGATTATCTCACGATCAAGTCTATCCCAGTGACTTTAAGGACTCTTAAAGTCCCCCTCGGGGGATTTAGGGGGCTTAGAAGCCTCCCGATGCACATCGGGAGATTTAGGGGGCCCGGGATTTAGCGGCCAGAGATTCATACCTTCATGGCAATATTTCTCATCTGGAAATAATCAAAGGCTTCTGAAGCTCCAGTGAACCTGACTTCAAATGTAACGTATACACACCGCTTGCAAGATCGGCATGCTGATCGTTAAGGCCAAAGCTAAAATTTCCATTCAAAGATGCTTTAGCGGAAATTTCTCTGACCAGTTTACCTTGCGCATTAAAGATCATGACTTTCAGGTTCTGTCCTGCAAACTCAGGCGAGAGCTGTCCCTCGATAATGTTCTGTCTGTTGTTAAAATTGATGTAACCGGTTTTACCAGTAGCAAGGCTCTTATGCATAGAAGCTACACCGGTGGGTTTTTCATCTTTATCGGCGACACTTTTCGTAAGCGGATGAGGATAGGTATAGGGTTTGTATCCAGGCATTTCCTTAAGGAAATAATCTCTGTCGAGTTTGATTATGTTGGGATGGGGGGTTCGTATTTCGAAACGCTTGTTTTCGTAGGTGTTGTTCCAGATATAAAGCTGTCGGATCTGGTCCACGCAGGGGTATTTACAGTTGCCATCACCCTGTCTGCCTTCGTGCATGATTTGAAGGGGATAGGAGTAGCTTCCGAAGAACTTATTGTCAAATATTACACCGTCCCCACCGCGTATGTTTACACAGACCCAGCGTCGAACGGATTTGAAGGTGTTTCCGTAAATTTCATAACCGCGGCTTCCCCTGGGCCAGTAGAATTTATTACCATGTGCATCAACTGCACTGGATGCGAGGCTGGCATCATCACACTCATTGTATCTGAACACGTAACGTGAACCGTTATTGGAGGCGATGTGATGATGCATGTTGGAACTGGCGATATGTTCCTGGCGGAAATAGTTGTCTTCCACATAAACTGCATCCTCAGATCCCAGCTCCAGTTTTCTTTGCCATCCCTTGTCTCCATCACCAAACACCACTATTGCGGTTAGATTGTTATCGATAAAGATGTTGTGATCGATAACCCCTCTGGTATTTCCATGGATCTCGATTGCCCGGTCCATACATTTTTTGAAGGTGTTGTCGTAGATTCTGAAGTCCTGGCAGTTGTTGGTTAATTTGATTCCGGGGCTCATGCTTGGCGATAGTCCCACGATTGTAAGGCCGGTAATGACAAACTGTCCTCCGTTGGAGCAGTTAACGGTGAACATGTAGGTTCCGCCCGAAGAGGTGCGTCGAAGCGTGGTTTTATCTCTTCCTGCTCCCATAATGGTAATACCACCTTTAAGGGACACTCCACCATTAAAAACAAAGTTACCGGCCGGGATAAAAACCGTATCACCTATTTGGGCCTTATTAATAGCAGCCTGGACGTCATCCCTGGAACCGCTTTTGGCCTGATGGGTTAAAGCGTTACCCAGAGAAAAAGCAAAGAGAAGGGTAATGGATATAAGTCGTAGCATAATTTGATTTTCTCCGAAGTTAAAAATTCATGTAA
>DUQX01000008.1 GCA_012837615.1 Bacillota bacterium
GACACAAGCTGAATACTATAACATACTAAAACACCCATGGAACGGATAAGCTGCCATGGGTGGAGAAAAAAGAACACCCGTGTCCGAGTTTTAATGTTGAATAAAAATATATACTCGTAATTTGCCTTGCCGGGATTGGGTGGCCCGGTGCTTTTTACCTATAAGCTAATTTCCCCTTGCAAGTCCCTCTGCAATAGTGCAGGGAGTATTATTACTGACTTGCCGGGGGATTTTGTATTTGCTTCGAAATTTCAAAAGAGAACAATTTCGACAAAATAATTGCGTAGAATAAATATTTGTGTTAAATTACTTGTGGGATTGAAATATTTTATTTCACTACTATCATCTTCGATTTATGGAATCTCTAAGGCAGGAGCTATGAGCCATGAACGGTAGGGTTCGACTGGAAACGGTTGAGCCTCCCATGCTAGGAAAGAAGGTGGTTTGTTGCTGCTGCCTTTTCCTTGAGGCAGCTTTATATTTTATTCCCGTTATGTTTATATATGCATAATTAGTTATGAAAATGAAAGGACGGAATTGAAAAGTGGATGCAAAAGAATTTGATAAGACTGCACGTGAAATATATGCGCCAGCATACTCTGAAAACGCCAAACAAATCCTGGCTTATGCTGGAATAACTAAGGGTAGCTGTATCGATTTAGGCTGCGGTCCCGGTTACCTGGGCCTGGCTTTAGCCCAAATGAGCGAGCTGAATATTTGCCTGATTGATAAGGATCCGGAAATGCTCGAGATTGCGCAACAAAACATTTGTGATAGGGGACTTGAATCCAGGGTAAGTAAATTATTGGCGGATAGTTCCAATTTACCGGTAGAAGATAATTCTGTTCAGTTGGTCGTAAGCCGGGGTTCAATGTTTTACTGGGATGAACCGGTCAAAGCATTCAACGAGATATACCGTATCCTGGCACCCGGTGGAAAAGCTTTTATTGGCGCAGGATTCGGCAATTTCCGGATTAAACAGCAAATTAATGAGATAATGGCTAGAAAGGAGCCCGGATGGAGTGAGGCTGTCCTCCGAAGGATTGGCCCAGGTGCCCCTGAGAAGTGGCGAAAAATCCTGTTGCAAACCGATATTCCCGATTACGATCTCGACCACTTACCAGCAGTTGAGATGTGGATTAAATTTTCGAAATAACCCAAATCAATTACTTTCAATCTTTGGAGTGCAAAGAGTTGCTTAAGTTTATAAATATCCATAAAAGCTTTGGGTCTTTAAAATTATTTTCTGATTTCAACTATTGCATCGAAGATGGCCATTTTGTTTGTATCTGTGGCGCCTCCGGTATCGGCAAAACCACTTTTTTACAGATGGTGGCCGGGATATCTAAGCCGGATAAAGGGACCATTGACTTAAATGGATGTTCAAGAATTGGCTATGTTTTTCAGGAGCCCAGACTACCTCCGAGCAAGTTGATTTTGCCTGTATGCCCCTGACCATGGCTTTTATGCTTTACAATAAAGGGGTAGATCTTAAATTAATAAATGTTTCAACGTGGGGGATATTTTATATTGTCGGTCAAGATATCGAAATTACCTCTATTGAGGATTTAAAAGGGAAAGAAATAGCTGTTTCTGATGTAAATTCTGGAGGATTGCATTCCAGTACTTTAAGACATATTCTAATCCAAAATAATATTGATCCGGAAAGCGATGTAAAACTGGTACAAATGGACATGACAGAAATGTCTACAAAATTGGCCATGGGAGAAATCGAACTGGCCTTTTTAAACGAACCAAAATCATCTGCTACTATCGCAGCGGCAAAAGCCAATAATATTGAATTGAAGAGATTGCTGGATC
>DUQX01000034.1 GCA_012837615.1 Bacillota bacterium
GACCGGCCCAGGCTTCTATCGGACTACTTATTGCCGGTATCATCCTTTGGGTTACAGAAGCACTTCCTTTGGCAATTACCACGTTTCTCTTAATGATCTTAATGCCGTACCTCGGGGTAATGGAACTATCTTCCGTTTGGAAAGAGTTCATAAGTCCAGTGTTTTTCTTTGTTCTGGCTACATTTGCCATGACGGCTGCGCTGCTTAACACCAAGATTCCCGCTAGAATTGCCGGCTTAATGTTAAGGTGGTCAGGTAACAGCTCCAGGAAACTGGTACTCGGTTTCGTGTTTGCAACGGCAGTGCTCTCCGGTATTATGTCCAATGTCCCCACTGCGGCTTTATTTATGGGGTTGGGGATAGCTATCCTCAAGGCTAACGGAGACCCTGCGCCGGGGACAAGCAATCTGGGAAAGTGCTTGATGATCGGTATAGCCTACGGCTCTGTTATGGGAGGCTTTTCGACTCCGGCCGGCTCACCGATTAATATACTGGCCCTGCATATGCTTGAAGATGCCACGGGTATCTGGATCAGGTTCCTTGACTGGATGATTGTTGGCATCCCCATGGCCGTCATCGGAGTTCTTGTTGTGAGCTGGTGGATAACGCTGGTACATAAACCGGAACCCATTTCCAACCAGGCCAGGGCAGAGTCGGAAAAAATCCTCGCCGAAGCCGGAAATCTGACCGTACAGGAAAAAAAAGTGATGGCTATCGTGGGCTTGATGTTTATCTTCTGGATCTCCAGCACCTGGTTCCCCATTATTGATACTACCGTGGTGGCAGTGGCAGGAATGTGCTTATTCTTCTTCCCCGGCATCAAGGTCTTGACCTGGAAGGAGTTCGTTTCCAACTGCTCCTGGGAAGCGCTGATCATGATTGGCGGTATACAATCTATCGCTGCGGGCCTCGTCAATACCGGGGCAGCAAGCTGGCTGGTCAATACTGTTATGTCAGGTGCCGCTGCTTGGCCGGGTATGGTAACTAATGTAATAGCTTCAGCCTTAACCTCTATCCTGCATGTTATTATTCCTACCGGCCCCGCAGTAGTAGGTCTTGCCCTTGTAGCTATGGTAGAGGTAGCCGGTATAGCTTCCCTAAGCGCGGCATCTTTTGCCCTGATTACCGCCTTTTGGTCCAATGTCACCTACCTGCTTCCCATTGATACTGTTCCCCTGATTACATTTGGCAAAGGATACTACAAGATGAGTGACATGATAAAAGCGGGGATCGTGCCGAACATAATCATGATATTAGTAGCCGCTTTGCTTGTACCGGCATTGGCAAACCTGCTGGGTTACTAATAGAATTTGGCTACCTAAAATTAGCGTAACCACTTAGAGCAAAACATAAAAGGGCATAGGAAATGTCAGGTGTGTGAAAAGCCACAGCATGAAAAAGGACTTGTTACTCGAACGCATTAAGAGTCTTATATGATTATTATCAAAAGCAAAACCCAACCAAAAATAAAACACAACAAAATTAGAGGATTATTCCAGAATCTATAGAATCATGCAATACGGGCAAAAAAGCGGGTGGTCAGCAAGGATTATTTGATGCGAGGTATGCTAAATGCCGCTGTTTCCCTTTCCAGTATTGACAGTGACAGGAATTTGTTTTATTATGTAAAAAAATAATAATGCGTGAACTCTTATCAAGAGCGGGGGAGAGAAGGGCTCTATGAACCCCGGCAACCGGATTCGCCCTGTATAATAAAACCTGGAAAAGCTTAAACGGCTTTTAGTAGGGAAGTATATACAATACAGCGGCGGGTCGCCCGGTGCCAATTCCTGCGGGTCGGCGGCATGCAGCCGGTCGTCCTGGGAGATAAGAGGGGATATTTATTGCCTCTTGCCTGCCCGGGCAAGAGGTTGTTTGTTTTTGAGGTTTTTATGCCAGTATTAATTTTAATGTACAAGGAGGCTGTTAGATGAATAAAAATGGAGTTTTCCTGTTTTCATCGGAATCCGTTACCGAGGGCCATCCAGACAAAATTGCCGACCAGATCTCCGATGCCATTCTCGATGTAATTATGAGAGATGATCCCATGGGAAGGGTGGCGGTAGAGACCTTGGTCACCACTGGTCTGGTCCTTGTAGCCGGTGAAATTACAACAGATTGTTATGTTGATATTCCCCGGATCGCCCGTGAAACGGTGAAAGAAATAGGATATACCCGCGCAAAATATGGTTTTGATGGCGATACATGCTCTGTCCTTACCTCTATAGACGAACAATCGCCGGATATAGCCCTTGGGGTAAATGAATCCTGGGAAATTAAGCATGGTGAAGGCAGGGAAGATATCTATAACACTACAGGTGCGGGGGACCAGGGGATTATTTTTGGTTTTGCCTGCAATGAAACTCCTGAGCTGATGCCCATGCCGATAGATTTTGCCCACAAATTGGCCAGGCGCCTGGCGGTAGTACGTAAAGAAAACATCCTGCCTTATCTGCGCCCTGATGGCAAATCGCAGGTTACCGTTGAATACCGGGACGGGAAGCCCCAGCGCGTTGCGACTGTCGTCCTCGCTGCACAGCATAGCGAAGATATTTCACTGAGCCGCCTGCGCGAGGATTTGATTGAGACGGTTGTAAAAGAAGTAATTCCGGAAGAACTCCTGGACAAACAAACCCGCTACCTGATTAACGCTACGGGGCGTTTTGTGGTTGGAGGCCCCCTCGGTGATACGGGGTTAACCGGCCGAAAGATTATCGTGGATACATATGGAGGGTTTTCCCGGCATGGGGGCGGGTGTTTCTCCGGAAAAGATCCTACCAAAGTTGACCGCTCCGCCAGCTACGCCGCACGCTATGTGGCAAAAAATGTGGTGGCTGCGGGGCTGGCGGATAAGTGCGAGCTTGAGTTAGCTTATGTTATTGGGGTGGCACGCCCTGTTTCCGTATTTTTGGAAACATTTGGTACGGAAAAAGTGCCTGTAGAGTTTATCGAAAAACTTGTTCGCAAGCATTTTGATCTTCGGCCTGCAGCCATAATCGATCATTTGGATATGCGCCGCCCAATATATAAACAGCTTGCTTCTTACGGACACTATGGTAGGGATGATCTTGATCTGCCTTGGGAGAGGACCGATAAGGCCGGAATATTGAAGAAAGAAGCGGTGGATGCAGGTTTTACGATCTAAAGGCAACCTGCGGCGCGGTATGAAAACGGGGCTTCTTTTGATGAAGGAGCCCCGGTAAAAAACAAGTCCTCTTCGCATGACATGAAAAGAAAACTTATCAAAAAGCTTTATGAAAATAAAGGGAAAAAACACGGATCAGCAATTATTATCCCGGTTGCTTAACTTCAAGAAACTATTGATTCTCTGATCTAAAATGGTTGAGACCTGAAGAGCTTCTTTGGTAACTTTTTTATTTTTTATAACGAGCTGGTGCAGTTTTTCCCTTAGCCCGGTAATTTCATCCATAATTTCTTGCAGCTGCTTTTTTTCCACTTTGACAACAAAATCCCTTCGTTAGGATATTTATGAAAAAGATATTTATGAAGGTGTTTGTACTATATAATTATCGCGTAATAAAAACACATGTCGAAAAAACACACAAGCCTATTTTATTCAATATTATCTAATTTGTCAAGAACTTTATTTTTCACCCTATTTTTTTACAGTAAAAATAAATTTATTTAAAATTCTTACTTATCATCCAAATTGCACTCGTAATTGTTGCCGCTAATAGAAGGAATCTGTCGAAATAGTCAAATACTTTTCTTGTTTTCCAGGGGGTGTTTCCCGTGTCAATGCTCAGTTTTTTATTGGATATTCTTTACCCTCCCCGGTGTCCTTTTTGTGGTAGCTTGCTCAGGGCGGATTCAAACGAGTCTTTTCTCAAAGAGCCGACTGTTACTACGGGTGAGGATATAGCGGGAAGCGAAGACATTTATTCCCGGCGGGTTATTTTTAAAAAAAGCACAAAGATCATCTGTTCGCGCTGCGCCGAGGAACTTCCCTGGATTGTAAGGGGCTGCGCCCGCTGCGGCTGCCCCCTGGAAGAAGGTGATTACAATTGTACCTACTGTAGTGGTGGCGCTTACTTTTCTTTTGATGACTGCTGCGCGTTGGGGCTTTACCGGGGGGAGATTCGTCGGGCTGTTCATCGTTTAAAATACCATGGGAAAATGTCGCTTGCCGTTCCCCTAGGGAAACTGCTCAGCTTAAAGCTGGCAAGGATGACCTGGATTTCCTCTGTAGAATGCCTGGTCCCGGTTCCGCTTTTTGGGGAGCGGCAGAGATGGAGGGGGTATAATCAGGCCTCCTTGTTGGCTGGTGTTATTGGAAAGGAACTACAGCTGCCTGTTCTGGAGGCCCTGGTTCGCGTTCGTGATACAGGAAGCCAGACGGGCTTTAACAGAACTCAAAGAAAAAAGAATTTGCACGGTGCCTTTGACTGTTCTCAGGAGCTGAAGCGGGGGAGCCATATTCTGCTTATTGATGATGTGCTTACCTCTGGGGCAACAGCCCATGAGGCCTCTTGTGTCCTGAAAAACGGCGGAGCAGGGAGGGTTAGCGTTGCGGTGCTGGCAAGGTAGCTAAGACGATCCCGCAAGTTTATTTCTGATAATGGTGGCGATGCCGAAGATGCTGCCCAGGATGAAACCTCCGATATGAGCCCACCAGGCCACCGTCTGCGCTCCCGGATTTAATCCGGAGAGGAAAGCGTTGAAAAACTGCAGCAGGAACCAGAGGAAGAGGAAGAGCATGGCCGGCAGGCGTGCCGTTGTAATAAAGAAACCTATGGGGATTAAGGTAAGCACGCGTGCCCGGGGAAACAGAATAAAATATGCTCCCAGGACCCCTGCCACAGCTCCACTGGCGCCTATGGTTGGCACTAGAGAGTCGGGGTTGGCTATTATGTGGGAGATACTTCCTGCCGATCCAGCGAGCAGATAAAAAAGAAAATAGCCGGCATGCCCCAGGCGGTCCTCCACGTTATCGCCAAAAACCCAGAGGTAAAGCATGTTCCCCAGAAGATGGAACCATCCTCCATGCAGGAAGGGGGAGGTCAAAAAGGGTAGCCAAACCTGCCCCTGGGAAAGGATAAGCTCGTGGGGGATAACCCCGTATTGGTAGATAAATTCCATCAGACCTGCTTCATCCAGGCTCAGTTGAAAAATAAATACGGCAATATTAATAAATATAAGTAATATGTTTACATAAGGACGCCTTTGCGGTCGCACGCTATCTCTGAGGGGTAGCACGGATTATTTCACAACCTTTCAAAATGATGAATAACCGGGTATTATATTATTATAAGCTCTTTAGTTGTTTTTTACTATAGATTATATGAGGAGAATTGTATGGTGGTTCAAGATGATAATATAAAAAAAGGCGGCAAGAACAGAACTTCAAATTACCCAAAGATTACATCCCCAATTTATCTAAAAAAAATCCTGCGCGAAAACAATCTCCGCCCTCACCGCAATATGGGACAGCATTTTCTGATCGATGAGAACATCCTGGACAAAATAATTGCTGCCGCTTCTCCGGAAAAGGATGATCTTGTGCTCGATATCGGGGCCGGGCCCGGGGCTATTTCCCTGGCAATAGCAAGGAAGGTTGCCGGGGTTATTGCGATAGAATGGGATGCCGGGTTTGCGGCACTTTTAACCGGGCTGGCCTTGGAAGGGGGGGTATCAAATCTTCGCGTAGTGGAAGGGGATGTGCGGCGGCTTGAATTGGAGGAAGTATGCTCCGCTCACTGGGGAGCGGATCTGGTTGCATATAGCGGGGGGCGAAGCCCGCTAAAGGTTGTGGCTAACCTTCCTTACTATCTTACTACCCCGCTTCTCTTTAAGCTTTTGCAGGGAAAGCTACCGCTTAAGCTTCTGGTCTTGATGGTGCAGTTTGAGGTAGCCGAGCGCATACTGGCCCATCCGGGAGGGAAGGATTACGGGGTTCTCTCTATCCTTTGCCGTTACTATACGGAACCTCGTTTCCTTTTTAAAGTTTCAAGAAATGTTTTTCTCCCGCCCCCTGCTGTAGATTCTGCCGTCGTGTTACTCCATGTCCTCCCTGTGCCTCCCATTACTGTTCTGAGTGAAGAGATGTTTTGGAAAATAGTAAGGGCTGTGTTTCAAAAAAGAAGAAAAACGCTGCCCAATGCCCTTGAAGGTATAGCCGGCCTGGGTAAAGCGGAGTGGCAGAAAATACTCGAACAGGCCGGCATTTCTCCCTTACGCAGGGGAGAAACCTGCACTATTGAAGAATTTGCATCCCTAAGTGATATGGTCTATAATAAATAAGGGTTCCTCGTTCGTTTTGTCGCTTTATGCTGTAAATAAGAAAGAAGGCCTGGAGGATGATTTTTACCAGCCCTACGAAAGGGAAGATGACCCTGAAGGATGTTTTTGAGGATATCATTGGTTATATCCGGGAAAATCCCAGGGAACAACATAAGCTGATCATAGGGACTGATTCGCAGACACATCTCGATGACGAGATAATTTTTGTAACGGCGATTATTATCCACCGAGTGGGGAAGGGTGGACGATACTATTTTCACCGCAAGAAACAGCACTTTGTACAGAGTCTGAGGCAGCGTATTTTTTTTGAGACATCTTTAAGTCTTGATGTTGCCGGACGTTTTACTGCCCTGCTTTCAGAAGATGGCCATGCTCACCTCAATGTTGAAATACATCTCGATGTTGGTGAAATGGGAGATACTAAGGAGCTTATCAGGGAAGTGGTGGGAATGGTTATCGGCAGCGGTTTTGATGCTCGCATCAAGCCTGATTCATATGGGGCAACCAAAGTTGCCGACCGGTATACCAAATAACTTTTTCGAAGAGGAGAAAAAAAAATATAAAATACAAAAAAATCCTCATAAACCTTGACCTTTAGCGATATTACTGGTAAAATACAAAGTTTGCTTGACTTTTTTTCCGTTTTGTGTTACGATTACCCTTGAGGTGATGTAAACATGGCAGTAAAAAACACCCTGGGGAAGATCCGCAAGGAGCTAGAGATGCATGTAGGAGAAAAAGTAAAGCTGCGGGCTAACCGGGGTCGCCGTAAGACTTTCGAAAAAGTGGGGGTCTTAGAAAACACATACCCTTCTATTTTTGTGGTTCGAGTTGACGAGGAAAACTATTATCAAAGACTGTCTTTTAGCTACGCTGATGTTCTTACATCTACAGTCGAATTGAGCCTTTATGGAAATGATCAGAAAATAGCTCTTTGTGCCGGCGAGTAATTTTATTTAAATATACATTTATATTTATAAAGAAGGAGATTTTAAAAAATCCCGGTTTAAAAAACCGGGATTTTTTCTTTCGGTTTTTTCTTTTCAGCTCCCCGTTTCCATTTTCGGCTTTCAGGCATAAATTATTGATGGGTTTAATAATTATATAAAAGGCCTTGTATATTGTTTAAGGGAGGTAAAACGATGGGGAGAAGCGCTTCAAAGAGAGAACAGCTGGATCTGCTTACGACAAATTATAATTATAAGATGCTGGTAGGAGAGACTGTATTACGTTTCCTTTTGTTAAAGGATCTCATAATCGAAGAAAAACCCGCCAGGGAAAAGGGAAGGCCTTTTCCGCTGGGCGATCTGGCGGCTTGGGTCGGTTTTTCCGATGCAGTGATCGAAGAAAAAGGCAAAATAAAGCTCTGGGGAAAGGTTGAGGGTAAAGCGATTTTTTATAGCGCCCATGGTCCCGAAGAGAAAAGCTGGCCGGAAGAGGAGTTTTATCGGGAGGTAGAAATGCCGGGGGCTCTGCCGGGGATGGAGGTTAAAGCCCACGGAAGAATTTGCTATTTGGGAGAAGAAGAGGCTTCCATGGAGGCGGAGGGCAAAGTACTCTACCAGCTAAAAATTGAAGTGGAGGTACTGCTGTCAGTTGCCGATCCCCACCAGCTCAATGTGGCTATCGGAGTAAAGGATGTCCCTGCTGAAAAGATAAAGCGGGGGGTTATTACTGCGGAAGAGTTGCTGGGAGAAAAGGTTTTTTATTTAACTTTAAAAAAGGAATACGAATTTGAAGAGGAACTTATATTTGTTAAAGCTATAAATTATTACATTAAAGGTTTCTCCTGGAACCCGGAAGACGATGGGGTGAGCTTTAGGGGCGAACTAGTAACAATTTTATATTATATGGCTGGAGAATCGAGCGGCTTTCGCGAAAACAGGCAGCAGTTCGGCGGTAAGATCGATTTTGCCGGGTTGAAAAAGAATGTTGAGGTAAGATTGTTTCCACGCGTGGGATATGTCACGTATCGCGCTGATGGAAAAGTTGCAGGGGAAACTGCTTTTATCGATATTTTTCTGCGAGCGAAGCGGGTTATTCAGCAGGATGTGGTTTGCGATATCCAGGGTTTTGCGGTAAAAAAAGAGCAACTGCTGCTGCCAAAAACAACCGGAGTGTTGAAGGAACCGCTGGAGATAGTACAGAAGCTATCTTTTCCTTATCCTCCGGGGATTACAGCGGAGCCCGGCTACCTTGTATTTCTGGATGTAGCTGCTCTGGAGGATAAAATAGAGGTTGCAGGTACTCTGGAAAAGAATATTTATTACCTTCCCGAAAGGGGCGTAGAAGATCCGGACGAAGGGGAAAAAGAGTTGCTCCCTACAGTTTTAAAAGTAAAGGGGGATTTTCAGAATACCCTTTCCCTGCCGGGAGCGGGAAAAAATACCGCATCTGCGGTATATCTTGATATGGATGCTGTAGAATTTGCACCTACAGAAAATGCTACACTGATGGTAAGCCGTGCTTTGCTGGAGATAAAAACCTGGGAAATGCAGGAGCTAAGTGTAGTGATTCCTTACCGGGTGCCGTTGGGCACAAGCATGGTGGTTTATTCAGCCAGGCAGGGGGATACAATGCTGAAAATTGCACGTAGCTATGGAGTTTTGCCGGAGGTAATAGCCGAGGCCAACGGGCTGGGAGAGGATACTGTGCTGGAAAAAGGCCAGAAATTGCTTATCCCCCTGTTTTTTTAGCATTACTTGTGAGGGTTTTGTTTCTGACGCGCTCTCAAAAGTCGAATGAGAGGTATGCCAAGAGCCAGGACCGCTATGCTCTCGCCGAGGCCGATTGTCAGCACGGTCGGCCAGTAGGGAACCCGAAAAAAAGCATAGAGGTAGAGGCTGACAATAAATGCGTTGAACAGTATGGGGCTCAGGCAGGCGATAACTTTATTATAGCGAAAACGGTAGGTAATAAAGGCTGCCAGCAGTGTGGTCAGGCTGCCAAAGATTATATCAGCGGCGCCAAAGGGACCAAGGGTGTTGGAGAGGAGACAGCCCAGAAAAAGGCCGGCTACCGCTTCAGGGTATAGAATGGGTAAAAGAGTCAGCGCTTCCGCCACGCGTACCTGAACGGGCCCAAAACTGATCGCTGATAATAAGAAGGTAACGGCGGTGTAGAGTCCGGCAATGATGCCAATACGCGCCATTTTATCCGTAGAAATATTTTTCCGACGCATAAAACCAATCCTTTAACAGAATAGAATATGATTTATATTTTACGTGATCTTCTTAAGTGATCTGCGGGATATAAGAAGGTACGGGGACATATTCCTAACGGGAAATGTCCCCGTTTCTTACAAATTGCCCCGGGAAAAAACCGAAAACCGTGAGCTTTGAGGCTTTCAAGCAGTTATTTTATGTGCCCGAGGCGTTCCTTCTTGCGGCGCGGGAAGGCGTTTGCTTTTCTACATAGCCCGTTTTGCCGCATTTACTCCATAAATAGTATATAAAAACAGGGAGATAGGATCAAGGAGAAAGGATATATTCTAATAAATACTTGTTCAAATCAGGATTCTGTCCCTTGACACCTTTCTGCAGTAAAGGTATTATTTCTTTAAGTGTTTCTCTGTATTTATTTTTGTATTAATAGTATGAGCATTTTGAAGGAGGTGCCTTTATTATGGTTAAGAGAACTTACGAAGAAATTAATGCAAAAATCAGGGCCGGAGAAGCGGTTGTCGTGACTGCGGAAGAGGTAATCTCCATGGCTCGGGAAAAGGGTATTGAGGAGACGGCAGCCAGCGTTGATGTCGTTACCACTGGCACCTTCGGACCTATGTGCTCTTCCGGAGCTTTTTTAAACCTGGGACATACTAAACCCCGTATGAGAATGAGCCGCGTCTTTTTAAACGGGGTGGAAGCATATGCAGGGGTGGCAGCGGTTGATGTTTACCTCGGGGCTACCCAGCTTCCGGAATCAGATCCGGCCAATACAAATTATCCCGGCGATTTTAATTACGGCGGGGCGCATGTACTGGAAGACTTGCTGGCGGGTAAAGAAGTGCTGCTGGAGGCCGAATCCTACGGGACGGATTGTTATCCGAGAAAGAAATTAGAAAAAATGATCCGGTTGGACGACATTCCTTATGCCTTGCTTTTTAACCCGCGCAATGCTTATCAGAATTATAACGTAAGCGTTAACCTTTCGGACCGGACTATCTACACATATATGGGTATTTTGAAGCCCAATATGGGGAATGCCAACTACTCCACAGCGGGTCAGCTTTCCCCGCTCTTAAACGATCCCTTTTACCGTACAATCGGAATGGGAACGAAGATTTTTTTGGGGGGCGGTGTCGGGTATGTAAGCTGGTTCGGGACACAGCATTCTCCGGAAGTTTTAAGAGGCGAAAATGGTGTTCCCCTTTCCCCGGCAGGAACCCTGGCGGTAATGGGAGATCTGAAGCAGATGTCTCCCCAATGGCTGCGGGGAATAAGCCTGATAGGTTATGGGGTATCGATGATGGTAGGGATTGGAATTCCTATCCCTATCCTGGATGAAGAGATGTTAAGATATACTGCTATCAGCGACGAAGAAATTATTACTGATGTCGTCGATTACAGCGAAGCTGCTCCCCAGGGAACGGGCGAAACGCTGGGCAAAGTAAGCTATGCTCAGCTAAAAAGCGGGGAAATTACGCTGGGGGACAGGGTTATCCCAACCGCTTCCCTTTCCAGTTATCTTAAAGCCAGGGAGATAGCTGAAATTTTGAAAGAGTGGATTAAAAGCGGGCAGTTTCTTTTGACGAAGCCTGTCTTTACTCTTCCAACAACGGGCGAAGGTATAAACTACCGGAAAATCGTTTAGCCGATTGGTTTCGGAAAGATCCGGAAAGATAGGAAAGATATATGTTAAACATTCCGGAAACGTTTAATCGTTGTTATCGGAAAAGGCAGGTTCAGCGCACAATAAAGGTGCAATAATACAATAATAGATAGCAGGCGTAGTTCGGGCGTATTTATTACAGGGGGTGTATTCGTGAAACAGAAGATTGTCTTGCATTTTCCCTCCATAGTTACGGAGCAGCCTTTCACATATCATTTAATAAAAGAATACAATCTAATGGTGAATATTTTAAAAGCCAACATCAACCCCCGCAAAGAGGGGCGCATGGTAGTGGAAGTCTGCGGGGATCAGGAAGATTATCAGGCCGGAATGGATTTTTTACAATCCAGGGGGGTGAAGATATCCCCCCTGGAGCAGGAGATCGTTTGGCTTGAAGATAGATGTACCCAATGCGGGGCTTGTGTTATTATCTGTCCTGTCGGGGCGCTTGTAATGGAGCGCCCGGAGATGAAAGTAAAGTTTGTAGGTGAAAAATGTATTGTCTGTGAGCACTGTATAAAAGCCTGTCCGGCAAGGGCGATGGAGGTTCTTTATTGAGTGCAGTATTCCAGGAGAAGCTACCGGCAAGCGCTATCAGCCGGGGATATGGAATCCTTTGCAGTGGCCGTTAAAGAAACTGATCTTTGGATTACTGTAGATAAAAGTGTGCCGGTCTCCGGATTGCCCGGCAAGGTGGAGCATTTTATCTGGCAAAAAAGGCGCCTTTTAGAAGATTATATTGAAAAGGACCCCCTTTTCGCACGGACTTTATTACCGCACCTTGTTCAGGAAGGGGCCCCGCCCATTGCTCTGGAGATGGCACGTGCCGGAAATATGGCGGGAGTGGGCCCGATGGCCGCAGTAGCGGGGGCCCTTGCACAGGCTGTGGGTAAGTGGCTGCTCCGGATCTCTCCACAGGTTATTGTTGAAAACGGCGGGGACATCTTCCTGTGTTGTCAACGGCCGGTCAGGGTAGGGATTTTTGCCGGCGAATCGGTTTTTAGCCGCAAGCTTGCGTTGAAACTCGAAACCCGTGGAGAGCAACGGGGGGTTTGCACCTCGTCGGGGACGGTAGGTTCTTCCTACAGCATGGGTAGGGCGGATGCAGCCGTTGTTATTGCCGATGATGCGGCTCTGGCCGATGCTGTAGCCACGGCTGCTGCCAACAGAGTCCAGGACGAAGGCGACCTCAAAAAAGCGCTTGATTTTGCGCGCTCTATACCGGGGGTAAAAGGGAGCCTGATAATTTTAGGAGAAAAACTTGCAGCCAGTGGTGAGATCCAGCTTGTAGAGTACTGAGCTATCCTTTTAATCTTCAATCAAAGGAACAAAACGGCATCCGCAGAGCTTGTATTCCTGCATTCCCTTTTCACCTTTGATGATGAGGATTAATTCTTGTAGCAGACTATCCCCAACGGGTATAACCAGGCGTCCTCTAACAGCAAGCTGTTCCAGGAGAGAGCCGGGTACTTTTTTCGCGGCTGCAGCGACAAGGATGCCATCAAAAGGAGCTTTTTCCGGCCAGCCCAGGGTGCCATCGCCTTTTTTAAAGCTGATATTATTATATCCCATTTCCTGCAGTGTTTTTTCCGCTTTGGCAGAGAGCGACTCGAGCCTTTCCACGCTGTAAACATGTTCTGCCAGTTCAGCAAGAATGGCGGTTTGGTAGCCGGACCCTGTTCCTATTTCCAGTACCTTTTCAGGACCTTTTAATTGCAGGGATTCTGTCATCAGGGCGACAATATATGGTTGGGAAATAGTTTGATCGCAACCGATGGGAAGAGGGTAATCCTCATAAGCTTCTCGCTGGTTGCATGAGTCGACAAAGAGGTGGCGCGGCACGCTGCGCATAGCGTCCAGTACCCTTTGGTCTTTAATATCGCGGGCGATCAATTGCTTTTCTATCATCCGCTCGCGCAATTTGGTATAGTCTTTTTCATCCATAACATTACCTCTCACTTACATAAATGGTTAGCCGTTGCCTTTAAGCAACCTGATTATACATGAGCTGCTTTATTAATGCAAATTGCCAGACAGGGGGGCGTGTTGAGTGAATTTTGAACAGGGTCCTATCCGGCCTCCCAGCGAGGCTGATAGCCTTTTTGTAAGGGTGACAAGAAACTGCCCCTGGAACAAGTGCCTCTTTTGTCATGTTTATAAAGGAAAAAAATTTTCCAGGCGGTCTGTGGAGGAGATTAAGGATGATATTCTGGCCATGGAAAGAGGGGCTTCCAGGGTTGAGTCCTATGCCTTAAAAATAGATAGCAGCGGCAGGATCACTAGGGAAGTGCTGGAATACATTTATCATCACGAGCCGAATTTGTTGCAAATAGCTTTCTGGCTTTACAGGGGCGGGAAAAACGTTTTTCTGCAGGATGGGGATAACCTGACCATGCCTGCCGACAAATTAGCGGAGATTTTAATTTTTATCAGGGAACAGTTTCCAACGGTTGAGCGCATTACTACTTATACCCGTGCCAAGACTGCCGGCAGAAGAAGCGTAGCCGAGCTGGCGATGCTGAAAGAGGCTGGGCTGACCAGAGTCCATGTAGGTTTGGAAACAGGTTACAATCCCTTACTGGATTATATGCGTAAGGGAATAACGGCGGAAGAGCACATTGAGGCGGGGTTAAAAATAAAGGAAGCGGGCCTGAGCCTTAGCGAGTATGTTATCCTGGGGTTGGGGGGACGCAGTATGTGGAAAGAGCATGCCCTGGAAACAGCAAAAGTGCTCAGCAAGATCGACCCCAACTTTATTCGCCTGCGCACATTGGCGATGCGTGAGGATATCCCGCTGCTTGAAAAAGTACATTTGGGGGAGTTCCAACTTTCCAACGATGACGAAATTGTTGTTGAGGAGAAGCTCCTTTTGGAAAACCTTCACGGAACAGGTTACCTGGTCAGCGATCATATTCTCAACCTCCTGGAAGACGTTGAGGGCAACCTTGCTCGGGATAAAACCTCTATGCTAAAGATTATTGACAATTATCTATCCCTGCCTGCGGAAGAAAGAGCGAATTTCTGTCTGGGAAGGAGGCTCGGCATTTATCGCTATATGAGAGACATGGAAGATGCGGAGCGTTATGAACAGGTCAGCAAGTTAAGGAGGCATCTGATAGAAACCGGACAGGACCAGGATGAATTTCTTATCCAGTACCGCGGGAATTTTATCTAATGGGCGATGGGCGACCGTAGGGTGCGCCGGGGCGTCAGGGCAGAGATAAGATTATTAAAAGTAACTGCTCAGCTATGCGTAAGGTTATCAGGTTGTCACGTTCAGAGTGACAGGTGCTGTGACTTTTCCCACACCTGACACCTGCCGTTCCCTATGCCCTGTTTGTGTTTTCTCTGAGCAGTTACTATTAAAAAAAGGTAAAGTAAAAAGGTAAAGGGAGGAAACGGGTAGTGTATAGGTGGAGTTTAAGAGATATGAAACGGGGACGAATTGTTATACCGGTTTTTGTTTTTTGCTTGGCGGCCGTATTTATCGCGGTTTTTTTCCTGGGACAAGCTTCCGGTGCCAGTTCTACCCGGGTGCCGGGTTCGGAAAGCGATCCTCTGGTTACCGCCAGCTGGGTGGAAGCAAAGATTAACGAGCGTATGAGGGGGCTAAGTGGGAACGCCAGCACGGAGGCTCCTGCGGCATCGAGGGAACCCGTTTATATTACTTTCCCGGCTCCAGCTTATCGGGTAGTATCGGTTCCTGCCGGCAAGAAGATGCTTACCGGTGCCGGAACGGAAATTATTTTACGCAGCGGAAACGCAAAAATTGTGGAGGGCCCTGGAGGCGGGTTTTCCGATCTTACTTTGGGTGCCAACCTTTCTGACGGAGCTAGCGTTGCCAGGGATCACCTTCTTCTTTCGCCTAAAGATGATGGGCGTGGCATTGTAGCAGGTTCAAATACTATTTTCCTTGTGCGCGGTGACTATAATATCAAGTGATTGGTAAAAATATGTCGTACAGTAATCTCCTGGGGGGGGAGGGGGATATTTGGCTTTAATTGCTCTATCGGGTTACTATGGTTTTCATAATATTGGTGATGAAGCGATCCTTGAGGCAGTTGTTAACGCCCTGCGCCATCACCGTCCCGATGTGAAAATGGTTGTATTTTCTGCTGATCCCCGCCATACTCGCAGGGCGTATGGTGTTGAAGCTGTATCGCGCACCAACCTTCCTGCTATCATACGTGTGCTCCGCAAAGCGGATTTGCTGATTAGCGGTGGCGGTGGGCTTCTGCAGGATGCAACCGGTCCCCGTTCTATTCCCTATTATTTGGGAATAATAAGGCTGGCCATGCTCCTGCAGACCAAGGTGGCTGTATATGCCCAGGGCCTTGGGCCGCTTCGTTCCGGGTGGAGTCGCTTCTGGGTAAAAAAGGTCCTCTCCGGGGTAGATTGGTTGAGCGTCAGGGATCAGGCGTCGGCCCGGTTGCTGGCTGAACTTGGGGTAAAAAGAGAAATCACTGTCACTGCAGATCCTGTTTTTTTCCTCGACCCCGTACCCCGGGAAGCGGTCGAATCTTTTTGGGAAGCATACGGGGTGAAAAGGCCGGGGAAGGAGTTTCTTGTCGGTGTGGCTCTCAGGCCTTATCCGGGGGAAACCTCTTTTGATGAAAGGCTTTTGGATGTTGTCAACGACGGGTGCAGGTTTTTGGAAAGGGAATATAATGCACAGCTTGTTTTTCTTCCCTACCATCTGAAGAAAGATCTGCCGCTGGCCAGAGCCCTCGTATCAAGGACATCCCGGGGAATAATTATTGAGAAGAGCTTCTCCTCGAGAGATATTTTAAGGCTGATGGGAGGGCTCAATCTGCTCATTGGGATGCGATTGCATGCACTTATTTTCGCATCTATCTGTGGAGTGCCTTTTGTAGCCCTACCTTATGACCCCAAAGTTGACGCTTTTCTTCAATATATTGGAAAATCCGGTTTGCCCCTGCAAAGTTTAAACCTATCGCAGCTGCAGAAGGGTATTCGCGCTGCCCTGACAGAAGGGGATGAATATAAGGAAAATCTGCGCATTAAAATAGATGGGCAAAAAAGAGAAGTGCAGGAAGCAATAAAAAAAATTCTATCTTTGTTATAATAAATGTAACTGCTCAGCTATGAGCAAGATTGTCAGGTTATCAGATTGTCACGTTCAGAGGGACAGGTGCTATGACTTTTCGCACATCTGACACCTGCCGTTTCCTATGCCCTGATTGTGTTTGCTCTGAGCAGTTACAAATAAATAATGATAAGGGGTTATGGAATAATAAGAGCGTTAATAATAAGATAATCTGTTAATAGAAAATCTGTGAATAGTTAATATGATTAGAGAAGGAGGTGCTGACCGGCGTGTTCATTTGCGCCGCGGCTTATCATGATATCTGTAAAAGTTAAAGGCGTGGGACTTGATTCATCACACAACCCCCTTCTCCTTCTGATTGACCAGGAGGAAACTATGGTGCTTCCGATCGGAATTGGCCTGGGTGAGGCGCAGACAATATCGCTTAAGCTTGAAGGGCATGTTTTGCCCCGTCCTCTTACACATGACCTTATTGTCTCAATATGCAGCAGACTTGGTGCCACTATCCGGAAGGTCGTCGTAAACGATATTTATGAAGGAACGTTCTATGCCCAGATATTTTTAGAAAAGGATGGAAAGGAAATAATACTGGATTCACGGCCAAGTGATGGAGTGGCCCTGGCCCTGACCAGCGGAACTCCACTATTTATCTCTGAAAAAGTAGCAAAGCATTCGCTGCCTTTCGAAGAGATCCTTCAGGATAACAGTGATTTTATTTTTAATGATAAAGAAGATAAACCTTTACATTAATAACCGGAATAACCGTCTTACTGCTGTACTTGTAAAAAAACGGGAATAAACCGAGGAAAAATAAAAACCTTATTAACTGTATTATAAAGCCCGGTTTTATTTGCTGCAGATCTACAAGTACGAGGGAGTGTAGCAATGCCCAAAAAAATGGCACGAAAATTTATATTTTTAATCCTTTTTTTCTGCATATTTTGTTTTGCGTTAACCCCTGTTGCGAAACAGCAGGAAGAGAGAGCGCGCGATATTATTCTCCTGGAGATTAAGGGTATTATTACCAGGGGGCAAGCGGCTTTTGTGAAACGGCAGCTATCCGCAATAGATACCGATCTTGTCCAGGCTGTAATTATTGAAATAGATACTCCCGGAGGGTTGGTAGAAGCCACCCTGGATCTGACAAAATATTTTAATACTGCACCGGTCCCCATAATAGTATATGTGCATCCTGCCGGCGCGATCGCTGCCTCTGCAGGAGCTTTTCTTTTAATCAGTGCGGATATTGCCGCGATGGCCCCGGGAACAACAGTCGGCGCGGCCATGCCGGTTACCTTGTCTGCAGACGGCGCTGCAGAAAAGGCTGATGAAAAGACTATTAATTTTCTCGCCGGGCATATGAAAAGTATTGCCCGTCAGAAAGGGCGCCCCTCTGATCTGGCAGAAAGATTTGTTAAAGAGAATCTTACCCTGGATGCTTTTGAAGCCCAGGAGGGAGGCGTTTCCGATCTGGTGGTAGAAAATACGGCGCTCTTGCTGGAAAAAATTAACGGTTTTGAAGGGGAAAAAAACGGGAATCCTTTTGTTTTGAAAACAACAGGGGCAAGTATCCTGAAAAAAGATATGATTCCCAGAGAAAGGTTCCAGGATAAAATCAGCGATCCCCAGATAGCTTATCTTTTGCTGATAGCGGGAGCTCTAGGTCTCTATTTCGGACTGGGTATGCCGGGGACATTTATTCCCGAGGTTCTGGGAGCTATCTTTCTATTGTTGGGAATATACGGCATGGGACTTTTTGATACCAATACCACCGGAATAATATTCATCGTCCTGGGCTTTGGACTGCTGGTTACGGAAATATTTACGGCTGGTTTTGGAATACTGGGTATCGGAGGTGGGGTAAGCCTTTTGATCGGTTCTATTCTGCTGCCGAGCGAGCCGCTTATGGCACCGGACTGGTATTCCAGGTTTTTGGCCACTGCTTTAGGGGTTGCCCTGGGTTTCTTGGTCTTAAGTTTTTTAATCGTTACTATGTTAATCAGATCCAGGCGTATCTGGAAAAACAGGAAAACATTCTTTGACCCGGCCTCAAAAGCGTTTGTTATGGAAGAGCTTTCACCTTACGGCACTGTCAAAATGCGTGGCGAACTCTGGAAAGCGTTCAGCCATGATGGTTCTACTATTCCGCAAGGTTCGGAAGTGGAGATCATGAAGCAGGAAGGGCTTACCCTTGTTGTACGGAAAAGCAGCATACAGAAAAACAACAGCGAAAAAAGTCCTGATCGCGAATAATTATTTAATGGTTAATCAGGACAGAACAAGCAAAAGCAAGAAAGAGAACCGTTCCCGTACTTGCGCGAAAGTAAGAACGAGAACTGTCCTCGGGTTTAATAAAAAATGGAGGTGCCCGTGATGGAGATAATTTTAGCAGTGGTTTTTATCATCTTGGCTTTCCTTTATTCGGCATTAAAAGTCGTGCGGGAATACGAAAGGCTGGTTGTATTTCGCCTTGGCCACCTTGTAGGGGCCAGAGGGCCAGGCCTGGTTTTGCTTATTCCTATTCTGGATCGATTTGTAAGGGTTTCCCTGCGTGTAATTACCTTGGATGTTCCCACACAGGATGTAATTACCAGGGATAATGTTACCGCAAGTGTAAACGCGGTGGTCTATTACCGGGTAGTTAATCCGAGCTACGCCATCGTTAATGTAGAAAATTATATGTTTGCTACGGGACAGCTTGCACAGACAACTTTGCGCAGTGTGGCGGGGCAGGCCGAACTGGATGAACTGCTCTCGGAAAGGGATAAACTTAACCAGCAGATTCAGAAGATCCTCGATGAAGCTACAGACCCTTGGGGGATCAAGGTTACCGCTGTAGAGATTAAGGATGTTAATATACCTGAAGGGTTACAGCGGGCAATTTCGCGGCAGGCCGCAGCCGAAAGGGAGAGAAGGGCTATTGTTATCCAGGCTGAAGGGGAAAAGCAGGCTTCGGAAAAACTTGCTGAAGCCGCTTCTGTCTTAGGAGCGAGCCAGGGTGGGTTGTTTATACGCCTTTTGCGCACCCTTCCGGAGATAGCTTCTCAACCGGGCAATATTATTGCTTTTCCCCTGCCGATGGAGCTGCGTTACCTGGCGGATTCATTAAACCAGTTCCAGCAGGCGGGTGGCGAAGGTGACGTAGCGCGCTCCGAAGAAAAAGAAGTTCCTGAAGATGAAGAAAGCGAAAAAAGTTAAAAGATAGCTGATAAAAAAGAGCTGCATTGTATCTTATTTAGTTTTGCAATTGGTTTACTCTTTTTTTGTTTAGCGGAGGCAAGAAAAAGAACCGTCCCCAAACTTGCGCAAACTTGCGTAGCAGAAGCAAAAAGCAAGAAGCAAGAACGAGAACCGTCCCCGAACTTGCGCGAACTTGCCAAAAGCAAGAAAAAGAAGCTTTCCCGAAATTGCCTGCTTACTGTAGCAGCATAAGGCGGGTTCCAACTACCAGCAGGGCTAGCCCTGCGGCTTTCCACCAGGAAAAAGGTATTGCCTGCAAACCGAAAAGGCCGAAATGATCTATAAGAAATGCGGTGGTAACCTGTGCAGCCACGATTGCAGTAGTGGCATTGGCCGCTCCTATTTTGGGAATACTCGCTGCAACCGCATATGTGATAAGAACAATAAGCATCCCGCCCATGAAAGAATACCAGGGTGCACCGGTAAATTTAAAAATATCTCCATGGCCGAGTCTCAAAGGAAACAGGGCAATAAAAGCTGTTAGAAGGCCGATAATCATAACTATAAACGTTGCCTCCAGCAGGCCGACTATTTTCCCAAGAGCCGCATTTACTGCTCCCTGGAAAGCCATTATTGCTCCCGCCAGGGCTGCCAGGAGAAGTGCTAATACATCCAATTTCATATTTTTTGTCGAACCCCTTGCCGGTATAATAAGGAAATTCTGTTGAAACAGCTCAGGCTTAATGAATTGCTGGGTGCTATCAGTCTATATCTTTCCCGTCGAGGAATATTTCAAACATCAAAAAACGACGTATCGACATTTCCCGGGAAATCATTTTTTATTTTTTCCTCTGTCACGTTTAAGTTTTATCGCCTTTAAATATAACAGCAACCCCTCCTTTTCATTGCTGGACAGTGAGGCGATTTCTTTAACTGCAGTATCCAGCTCGGGATCCCTTATTATTTCTTTCCAATGAGGCGGTGCCTCCTGGTAATAATTTTTTTTCCCCTTATTTGATTTATCATTAATAAAACCTGCAGCGGCCATTATTTCTTCAAAGGTCAGCCCCAGGTGAGGAGCCAGCCGCTTAAGAAGAAGCGCATTGGTAATGTTGCGTTCTCCTCGTTCAATTCTCGATAAATATGAAGGACTCAAGCCTGACAATTCGGAGAGTTGATTGAGAGTTAATTTTTTCTTTTTACGCAGGTCTTTGAGTAATTTTCCGAAATCGGGCAGTTTATCCATTTATAGTCCCTCTCTTTTTTCCTTATTATTAAGATTATAAGAAAAAATACGCCTCCAGGCAATGTTTGTAAGGCGTAATAATATTGACAGTTGTCATATATATGGTAAAATATTGCCAGTTGGCAAATTACGCCATAAAAGGAGGGCTATTTTTGTACCTGGGGATAAGAATTGATTTACTGGAGCAACTGATACGTGATAAATGTTGGAAGAAAAAGGAAGTGGCTGATATGTTGGGTATCAACTACTCTCACTTTCACCGAATATTAATGGGGAAGCGAAATCCGGGGAGCAAATTTTTTTGCGGATTTCTTAATCTTTGCAAAAAAGAAAATCTCAAATTTGAAGATTATGTTTTTATTAAGAAGAAATAATATCAAAACTCTACTCAGGGAAAAAATGATTTTCCCATACAGTGGGTTTGAGGTGCCGTCCTTCGAGAGCCGCTGCGCAGGTTTCCGGCAGCAAATCGATGCGGCTGCAAAGTGAAGTAATTATGTTTTTATTTTTTTTATAATTAACCGGTCCAAAAGGAACGAAATAAATACCTTTATTTTTTATCAGTAAGGATAGGGAGTTCAGAGAAACGGAGAGCTCTTTTTCAAAGGCCGGAACTAGCACCAGGGGGAAAAGATTGCCGTAATTTTCCGGAACGATCTTTTCTAAAATATTCAAAAAACGCCTTGAACGCGCAATAACGACCAGTAAATCTAAAAAAGGGCCATCTAGTCTATCCGCCTTATTGTCGAAATCTCGTTTTTTTATATTTAAGTGTTGAAATATGTTTTTTAATCTGGTCTTAATGTTTTCCTCTTCTTTCTTTTCTTCGGGAAAAAGAATTATTAAAAGTTCTGCTCCCTGCAGCATTAATTTTTCTATTTCTTTAAGGATTCTAGTATCCCCAAGCTGACCAATTGTAAGAGCAAAACCAATTTTTTTGCCTCGTAAAATCATTATTAACAAACACCTCCCGGGAATCACTTTATGTTATGCTCTTTTCCCGTAGATGGTGCTTTTTAAAACTTTACCATTCAAGAAGATTTTCCAGGCCATAAACCAGCCCTTTCATGGTTACAGCTTTTTTGACGGCAAAGATGACTCCTGGCATGAAAGATTTGCGATCAATGGAGTCATGACGAATAGTCAGTGTCTGACCCACGCCTCCGAAGATAACCTCCTGGTGGGCAACTAGACCGCTTAGTCTGACACTGTGGATATGAATCTTGTCCTGAACCGCTCCCCTTGCACCTGTTAGCTTAATGAGTTCTTCTTTCTCCGGAGGGTCCTCTTCCCGGCTATCGATGATTATATTCGCTGTTTTCAGGGCGGTCCCCGAAGGAGCATCAATTTTTTGATCGTGATGCAGTTCAATTATTTCTGCCTGGGGGAAATATCGTGCTGCTATGGAAGCGAATTTCATCATCAGCACCGCGCCGAGGGCAAAATTCGGTGCGATGATAGCGCTGAGGCCTGAGGATTCTACCTGCTGCTCTATACGGGAAAGATCAACCTGCGTAATGCCGGTGGTACCAACTACAGGCCTTACTCCACATTGTAAGGCAAGCTCAATATTATTAATTACGGCCATCGGGGTCGTAAAATCGACAATAACGCCGGGTTGAGCTTTTTCCAGGGAACTTCTGGTCAATCTGTCAATACTAATTCCCAGCGGTTTTTTCCCCAACATTTCACCTATGTCTTCGTGCTCACCACAAAGATCAAAAGCTGCAACCAGCTCCAGGTCTTCTTCGTCCAGGATGGCGTTGCATACTTCGCGGCCCATACGACCGTAGGCTCCGCTTACAGCAACTTTTATTTTTTCCATGTTTTAACCCCTTTCCAACTCATCTTTTTGATTTATTTTGTTAGAAAATTTTTCAACGGCGAAGTTCCTACAGTTGTATGGCTGTAGTGAGCTCCGGACTGCATCTCTCTATATTCTCCTAGATGAACCAAAAGATGTCAAGAATTCCTCTCCAAAAAGCGGGGCAACTTAAATATAGAAAAAAAGTAGTAAAAAGGAGAGTCATCGAATATGGTATTAAAAGTAGGCATAAACGGTTTTGGCAGGATTGGGCGTGTTACTTACCGTGCCCTTCTTGAAAAGAGCGGCGCACAGGTAGTTGCTGTCAACGATCTTACCGATAGCAAGACGCTGGCTCATCTGTTGCGTTACGATTCGCTTTACGATAAATTACCCTATGATGTTAAGGCGACGGAGCACTCAATCAGGTTTAATGGCCACGAGATTCGAACTTTCTGGGAAAGGGAACCGGAGAAGATTCCCTGGGGTGAGCTTGGAGTTGAGGTTGTCATTGAATCAACGGGTGTGTTCAGAACCAAGGAAGGTGCGGAGCGACATTTAAAAGCGGGTGCCTCCTGGGTAATTGTCACCGCTCCGATGAAAGATCCGGATCTGACCGTGGTTCTTGGAGTTAATGAGGAGAAATTTCACCCCGCAAAACATCGTATTATCTCCAATGCTTCCTGTACCACCAACGCCCTTGCTCCCGTTGTTAAAGTCCTGCACGACAGGTTTGGTATAAAAAAGGCATTAATGAATACAACCCATGCTTATACAAATGACCAGCGGTTGCTGGACTATCCGCACGGGGATCTGAGAAGAGCGCGAGCGGCGTTTCTATCCATTATCCCTACTTCTACCGGCGCCGCACGGGCTGTAGGAGAGGTAATCCCCGAGCTAAAGGGGCGTATTGATGGCCTGGCGGTACGTGTTCCCGTGCCGACTGTATCCCTGCTGGATCTAGTTGCCTTGCTGGAGCGGGACGTCAGCATAGAGGAGATAAACAGTACCTTGCAGCAGGCAGCTGATGAAAAACCCGAGATAATTTCCTTTAACCAGGAACCGCTGGTTTCCGTAGACTACCGGCGCAGCCCGTTTTCCAGCGTTGTCGATGGATTGAGCACTATGGTTACTGGTGGCAATCTGGTTAGGGTTATCTCCTGGTACGACAACGAGTGGAGTTATTCCTGCCGCGTTGCGGATCTGGCGCTGTATATCAAAAAGAAAGAGATGGAGGAAAAAGAAGTCCTTACAGCAGGAGACAGGATGGGTGGGAGTGAATAAAAAAGTATACTGGCATAAAAGGAATGGAAGGGGGGTGCCGCCCGGTCTTGAAGGGCCGGGTTAGTCCATTGCAGAAAATTAGGTTTGGCACCGATGGGTGGCGTGCAGTAATCGCTGATGAATTTACGGTGAGCAATGTTCGCGGGGTTACCCGTGCCGTAGCGAGTTTTTTGGAAGAGGAAGGCCGGGAAGCTGCCGGAGTTGTAATTGGCTACGATAACCGCTTTCTCGCAGAAGAATTTGCCGCCCAGGCAGCGGCAGTTTTCATGGATAAGGGGATTAAAGTCTACCTTTGCCGGAGGCCTGCCCCGACTCCGGCCGTGGCTTTTGCGGTGAAACACTTGAAAACCGCTGGGGCGGTTATGTTTACGGCGAGCCACAATCCCTATCGCTACCAGGGCATAAAATTTATTCCCCATTACGCCGGCCCCGCTTTGCCGCAGGAGACTGATCGTATCGGTGAACTGGTCCAGTTATCTTTGGAAGAAGAAGGCGGCGAAAAAGGCGCTTGCTCCGGGTTTTTCCGGAAACAACTGGAGATGCTGCGGGAGTTGCTGCATAACCCGGATAATGAAGAATACCCGGAGAATCAAGAGACAGAGACCCGTGCGAAGACAGAAACTCCTGCGAAAAATGAAAGTGGAAGCACCCCGGAAGGTAGCGGCAAAAAGCTGCTGGAAGTAATAGAGCCTGAAGGCCCCTACCTCAAGCATCTCGAAGGGATTATTGACAGAGAAGCCATCGCTGCTTCGCCTCCATTTCTTGTTTTGGATTCCATGCACGGGGCCGGAATAGGATATCTTGAGGCTTTCTTGCTTCCTCTCGGATGTCGTGTAGAGGTGATCCGGGGGTTCCGCGATCCGTTTTTCGGTGGAGCTCTTCCCGATCCTTCGAGAGGTAATCTACAAAAGCTGAGAAGCCTGGTGCTGGAGATGCAGGCCGATGCAGGGCTGGCCCTCGATGGTGATGGTGATAGGCTGGGCATAATCGGCCCGGAGGGGGAATATCTAAGTGCAAATGAGATTCTTACCCTTTTTCTGGAGTACCTCGTCCAGCATAAGAAGCTAGGGGGAGTTGTTGCCAGAACGGTGGCGACTACGCATAACCTTGACCGCCTGGCGGACTTTTACAATCTAAGACTTGTGGAAACGCCGGTTGGGTTCAAGTATATTGGCCGCGTGATGCGTGAGGAAGATGTCTTCCTCGGAGGCGAAGAAAGCGGAGGGATCAGCATCAGGGGGCATATCCCTGAAAAAGACGGTATTATGGCCTCCCTTCTCTTTGTGGAGATGCTGTCAGCAACGGGGGCCAGTCCAAAGGAACTGTACAGCCGGATTGGAGAAAAAATTGAGCTTTTGTCCTTTGAGCGCCTGGATATCAATATTTTATCCGCCAGTAAGGAAAAAGCGCTGGAAAGGCTGCAGTCCTGGGAACCGGAGCGGTTGGCGGGGGTTAAAGTAGAAAAAATTAGCCGTCTGGACGGGGTTAAAATTTTGCTCGAGGGAGGTAGCTGGTGTCTGGTACGAGCCTCCGGTACTGAAAATGTATTCCGCATTTATCTCGAGGCGCCGGACAGGGGGCTGTTTCAGGAGTTGCAGAACGAAATTCGAGAGGAATTGGGTATCTAGAAAGAACGAAAAGAAGGAGGATGGCCGGCTTATCCGGCTTGCGCAAATATGATCGAATTAACTAAAAGCGGTTTGCCCCTTCGATGGGATGAAACGGGAAAGAAACTCGATTTTGGCCCGGGAATGAAAGAAATTGAACCGGCACTGCGGAACCTGGGAGAGATGAAAGATGTTCTTTATAGTGAAGCTGCGCTGGATAGGGATCCCGCCCTTCCGCTTTATTACATGTACCGGGACGTTCACCTGGCAGAGCACCGTTCATTTTTCAGGGAAGCGGGCATACGCTATGACATAACCGTGCTTGTTCCCGGCATGCTGGAGAGGGAGTACGTTAAGACTGCCGGTCATTACCATCCGTTTAAAGAGGGAACAGGCTGTACTTATCCCGAAGTTTACGAGGTCCTTCAGGGGGAGGCTCACTATCTTCTGCAGAAACCCCGCAACTTCGATGATCCGGCTGCGGGGTTGGATGAAGTGCTCGTGGTAGCTGCGGGGCCGGGGGACAAAGTACTTATTCCCCCCGGATTTGGTCATATAACTATAAATCCGGGTTCAGGTTTTTTGGTTATGAGCAACCTGGTGGCTGATAATTTTGATTCCATCTATGGCCCCATTAAAGAAATGGGAGGGGCAGGTTATTATGAAGTTGCTCCGGCAGGCAAAGAACAGGGCCCTGTCTTTATTCCAAATGTTCGTTATCCCTCTCTTCCGCCGCTGTGTTTTACCGAACCCGTTGAGCTTCCGAATTTTTTTCTTATCAAAGAGATTCCCCAGTACCGCTCTTTTGTAGAGCACCGAGAAGATTTTGACTTCCTAACTTCCCCGGAATATTATGAAGAAGAATTCAGCTCCTACCTGCAGGATTTAAAAAGCGGCTTTTTGCAAATTTGATCGTTTTGGAGAAAATATTGTCTCCCAAAAAAGAGGATTTTCCCTTCTATTTGCCAAAATTATTAAATGTTTTTGATTAAGCCTCAATTTTTTAAAATCCGGGGAGGGAAAAAGATGCTTTCTGTTGGTATTATCGGTGGCGGCAAAGGAGGTCTTTCAATTATTCAATTGGTGGAAGGGATGCAGGATGTTTTGTTAAAATGGGTTGCGGATCTCGATGAAAATGCCCCGGCTATTCGACGGGCGCGGGAGAAGGGTATTAAAACTACCGGTGATTTTACACCGCTGATAAGGGATTCCTCCCTCGATATGGTCATTGAGGTCACCGGCTCCGATAAAGTGCGTTCCCTTATTGTTGAAAACAAACATCCCGGTCTGGCTGTCATAGAGGCTACGGGTGCCAGGTTCCTGGTAGATGTTGTTGAACAAAGGGAGGAAATGATCCGGCGGCTTCACGGTGAGGCTGAAACCCTGTCCCAAAATGCAGAAACATTAAATGACAACACGGCCCAGATCCGCGAGAGTATGGAGCAGCTTGCTGGTGAGGCGGAAAAATTGGCTCAGACAGGACGGGAAATGGGCGAAACGGCGAAAGAGGCGGCCAGGGCTATCTCTGATACCCACAATATATTGAATATCATCCGGGATATTGCGGATAAAACCAATATTATCGGCTTGAACGCCGCAATTGAAGCAGCGCGGGTAGGGGATGCCGGACGGGGATTCGCTGTGGTGGCCGATGAGATCCGCAAACTGGCCGATAGCAGCAGTTCTTCGGTGCAGCAGATCTCGGATATTACGGAAAATATCGTTAATTTTATGGAAAAAATTGCTGAAGGAATCAGCAACGCCAGTGAAACGGCGCAGGCACAGGCTGCTTTGACAGAGGAGATCCTCGCTTCACTGGAGGGGACAACCTCTATTGCGGCTGTATTAAAAGAGATGGCGGCGAAATTGGCAAAAATGTAAACGGTGGGCAGCTGCTGAAGCCCGCTTTGTTTCCGTATCCGCGCGGGCAGGCTTTACGGCTCAGTTCGGGTTTTTGAAGCCCTTCCCGGCCAAATTGCCTACTGTTTTTCCTAAAAAAATTTAAGAAACGCCCTTTATTTTTTTTAAAGAATATCGATAAGGTAATTGAAGGGTTTTTTATATTTAATGAGATAAAGCTCGGGTTGGGATTAATAGTATAATTGCAATTAAAATTAAGGGTGACTGAATATGGAAATTAAGCGTCTTGATATTGTTAATCTTATCAATAAAATTTATAAGCAGGATCGGATTCGGGGCAAGGGTGCGCCTGGGGAAGGGGAAGCCGGAGTTATTTCTTCGGGGGACCGGGTGGAGATTTCCCCCGGCAGCGAGATTTTGAAAAAGGAGCTTGCCCGGCTGGAAAAAGCAGATGCTGCACGCAATGAAAAAATTTCAGAGTTATCCCAACGCATTGAGGCCGGCGAGTATAAAGTTAATTCGAGAGAGCTTGCCGATATCATTCTCAGGGTTATTGATGAAGGTCGCAGTTGATAACGATCGTAAGCGAGGTAAGGGATGAAATGGCGAAGGAGGTACTCCCGGTTTGATGGAAAGTTTTAGCGATGGGAAACCGGGGCCTTTTATGATTGATACTGTTTGTCTCAGGGAAATACTGGACGAGGAAGTTGAAATCCTGGAAGGGCTGTTGGGGATAGAAGAGAAACTGGGGAGCATTCTCCTCGAAGGGGACGCAAGGGCACTCCATAGCCTGAACTTCCAGAAGGAAGAGCTTATCCGAAACTTGATTTCAGCGGAGAAACGGCGCAGGGGTTTGCTTACTTCCGGTCTTACTTTAAGGGAAATTATTTCCAAAGAAGCTTCATCCAAAGCCGGAGAGCTTGAAAGCTTGAGGAGACGCCTTTTACAGCTGCAGTCTTCACTGCAAAGGCAGCAAAAGATAAACCGGCATCTATTGAAGCACAATCTGCGCTTCTTGGAACATATTCTGGATAGTTTTTTTCCACATAGAGGCGATCCGCATTATGCTTCCACCGGGGAATTAAAGCATAAACATTTTTTGCACGGGTTACTGGATTTCAACGCCTGAGAAGATGGGGGATTGAAAATGAGCAGTACTTTTGGTAGCTTTGAAATCGGCCGCCGTGCCCTTCACGCCCAGCAAAAGGGCTCGGAAGTAACCGGCCAGAATATCGCCAATGCCAATACCGAGGGGTACTCCCGGCAGAGTGTGTTAATGAAGGCTCTGGTTCCGCCTGCTGCGCCCGGGGTAAATACCCCTCCAGGGTACGGTGTTGCCATTTCTGATATTACCAGGATGAAAAGCGAGTTTTACAGTGACCAAATCATGAAGTCGCTGACTGCCCGGCATTACTGGGAACGCCTGAAGGAGACTTACGATACGGTTGAGGTTATTTTCCAGGAACCCGGCGACAGGGGGATAAATGTTCTTTTAAATGAGTTTTTTGATGCCTGGCAGGAGGTCAGCACGAACCCGGAGAGCTATGCTGCACGTATCAGTCTGCGGGAGCAAGCTGATAGCCTTGTCGGGGTTGTTCAGGATATCTACAAACGCCTCGATGAGCTGAAATATGACGTATTGAAAGAACTTGAGGCGAATGTCAACCAGGTTAATGCCCTGGCGGATCAGATTGCGGATTTGAATCAAAAAATCGTATACTTGCAATCGATAGGCCAGAAGTCCAACGAAATGCTCGATGAGCGCGATCTCCGCCTGCAGGAGCTTAGCAAACTGCTGAATATACGCGCAGTGGAGAAGGCTAACGGTTCGGTTGAGGTGTTAGCCGGCGGACATATACTTCTTCACGGTGAACATGTTTTTCCTTTGGAAATCAAGGAAAAAATAGGTGCAGAGGGTGAAGATAATAGAATTAGCATAGTTAACGGCCTGGGAACAGAGATCTCTGTCCTGGCCGGAGAAATTGCGGGGGTTCTCGATTCTTACAATGATGTTATTCCCAAATATCAGGATGGCCTGGATAAGCTGGTCTTTAAACTGGTGGAAAAAGTTAACGACTTGCACCGGGGCGGATACGGCCTTGTCGGATCAAATGAGGTTAATTTTTTTGTGAAAATAGATGATGTAAAAGGTGCTGTTACACATTTTGAGGTTAATCCGGATATCCTGAATTCGAACGAAGGTTTAAATTTCATTGCTGCTGCCAGCGCAGATGAGTCACCCGGAAACGGCGAAAACGCTCTTGCCCTCGCCAAACTGCGCGAAAGACTCGTCATGAATGAAGCCGGAGAAGAGGCAGGAGAAGATAAAGGAACGGCTACCTTCCATGATTTCTACCGCGGTCTGATTGCCGATCTCGGGGTTGAAGGACGGGAAGCAGAGCGCATGTTTCTCTCTACCAGCGCCGTGGCGGAGAATATGATGCGGCAGCAGGAGGCTGTCTCCGGCGTTTCCCTGGATGATGAAATGCTAAACCTTGTTCAGTACCAGCATGCTTACAACGCCGCCGCGCGCTTTATGAATACACTGGATCAAATGCTGAGCGTTCTTTTCAGTGAAATAGGAGGCTAAGGGAGAAAGAGCAAAAAGGGGGTGCGAATCTTGCGCGTTACACACCGCATGATAGCCCAGTCCGTTAATAGAAATTTACGCCGTAATCTTTACGAGCTGGAGAAAAAATCAAACCAGCTTTCCACAGGCCGTTATTTTAACCGCCCGTCTCAGGACCCGGTGGGGACTTATAAGGTGATGAGGATTTCGGGGACGAGCCTGTTGCGGAATGAACAGTTTCGCCGCAATATCGGTGAGGGTATAACCTGGCTGACCGTCACTGAAGATGCTCTGGCGAATGGTATTGATGTGGTCCAGCGGCTAAGGGAGCTGGCCATCTATTCTTCCAACGGAACAATGTCTCCGGAGGACCGGGAGACGATCTCGCCTGAGGTTGAAGAGCTGCTACAGCATCTTGTTGCGCTGGGAAATACCGAAGTAAGTGGCCTCTATATCTTCGGCGGCCACCAAACGCAGAGCCCTCCTTACGAATTAAAGTATGATGAGACAACCGGCGATATCACCGGGGTGATATATCATGGTGACGGGGGGCGGAGAATGGTGGAAATTTCCCCCGAACAGATGCTGGCGATTAACATTACAGGTAAGGATGTATTCGGGGGTAGCGATGACCTGGATGATCCCAGCCTCTTTAAGACAGTTAACGATATGTACAGGGCGCTGCTGGATAATAAAAGCGAAGAACTTGGCGGAAAGATCCTGGAGGAACTGGATGGTCACCTGGATCGACTGCTGCAGTACCGTGCTGAAATCGGAGCTAAAGTAGCCAGGCTTGACGCCACGGAGGAGCGGCTGCTGGACGAGCATCTTCACCTGCGGGAGCTCCGCTCCAAGATTGAGGACATTGACCTGGCTGAAGTGTACATCGAATTTACGATGCAGGAAAATGCCTATCATGCAGCCCTTTCTACCGGTGCACGTATTATTTTTCCCAGCCTGATTGATTTCCTGAGATGAGGGGATAATAAATGAAAAATCTCGCTGTTAAAGAACAGGTAGAAAAAAGCGGCCTGCGGCCGGTTGTCTTTAAAAAAGCCCTGCCGGGGCTGGAGAATAGCAAAAGATTTATCCTGCACCTGCTGGAAGGTAATCCCTTTTTTTACTTTCTGCAATCCGCTGACGAGCAGGAGGTCGGGCTGATTCTGCTCGATCCTTTTCTCCTTTTCCCGGATTACAGCGTGGAGTTAAGTACAGCAGAGAGAGATGAGCTGGAGATTGACAAAAGGGAAGAAGTTTTAGTTTTTACCACTGTCACGGTGCTGGAGAGGAAACGCATGACCACAAACCTGGCTGCTCCCATCATTATTAACATTAATAAAAGATTGGGCAAGCAGATTATCATCCCCGAGAGGGTTGAAGAAATGCGCACTCCTTTGCCGGTGCATGAAAATGTTAACTTATAAAGCTAATAATGATTTAGTAGGATAGTATATTGTATAAAATGTATATAATGTAAATTAGATTATAGAGGTTCTTAATGAATCTCTTTTTTGGTTTTCAGAGGCTGCGTGTGACAGAAATATGTGTACGTATAGCAAGCTTGCTTTAAAGCGGGCTTTTCTTATTGGAAAAATATTTTATTCTGAAGCAGGAAAGTTGTTGTTGCGTGGTAAATAACTAATAACTATATGATTATGATTAATAGTAACTGCTTAGCTATGCGCAAGATTGTCAGGTTGTCAGATTGTCATCCAAGTAGAACAAAAGATATGTTCCGCGATGCCAGCGGCGAGCAGGTGCAGTCTGACCGCATAATAGGAGAGGTAAGCAAGGGGGGAGCGAGAAGAATGAGAAAGAGGTGCAGGTAGGTACAGGCAGTGCAGGTATTTAGTCGATTGAAAAAGCGTTCTTTTCTGTGCTATAATGTTATATAGATTTCCACATTTTACTATTCAATTGGGGAAGGTGGCAGGCGAATGCTGGTTCTTACGCGCCGGAAAGGACAGAGTATAATCATTGGTGAAGACATTGAGATCAGCGTGGAGGGCGTCACCGGCGATTCGGTGCGTATCGGCATCCGCGCTCCGAAGGAGATTACCGTCTACCGCCGGGAACTGTATGATGCCATCCGCGAAGAGAACATCTCCGCTGCTCGCACGGCCGGAGTTGCAGCGGTACAGAAAATTAAAAAGCTGGGAACTTCTTTACAAAAAAAGAAAATTGAAGAAGGCCCAAGCGTAAAAGAACAGGAAAAGCGTGGTTTAGTGGAATAATCCTTGCCATCGGATCTTGCTTTTCTCCAGGAAAATTATTACGGTTACTACAACCCCCTTTTAACAATTGTAATCTACCTTGAAAAATAGCCTTATAAATCCTCGAAGATCATCCCCTATTTTATTATCTAAAACTTTTTTTGTGTAAATCCCCTTGCCAATACTTTTATCTTCACTTTACCGTCCATTTCTATTTTTCTGGACTTAGTCAGGATATGTTTCCCTGTATTAAGATGCCTCAAGGGAACGGTGCAGGTGTAGGAAACACGCTGCAGCAGCGCTGTCGATAGGGAGACATAAAGCCCCTCTTCTTGTAGTTTTTCCTTAATGCAGCAATATGCAGCAATTGTATAGCGGTTATTTTAAATTACCGCGTTATACATTATATTGGGGTTATGGGGGTTAAAAAATATATTACTCTATCCGATAAGATAAGTAAGCATATGAGGATAGAGGGTGAAACAATGAGCATTTTACGTATAGGAGGGATCGCCTCCGGGTTTGATACAGAGCAGATAGTCCGCGACCTTATGAGAATCGAGCGTATGAAAGTAGATAAGCTCTACCAGAACAGGCAGGTTATCGAATGGAAAAAGGAGCAGTTCCGCGAAGTAATCAACGGAGTGCGCTCCTTTAGGGATAAATATTTTGATGTTTTAAGGCCGGGTACGAACATGATGTCGGCGTCCACACTAAGGCAAGTAAGGGCTGTTTCGAGCGATGCGGATATCGTGAGCGTCGTTGCCGGTGCCGATGCCCGGGTGGGGAGCTCCACCTTCCAGGTGTTCCAGAGCGCATCAGCAGCTAACGCCGTGGGCCAGGGCGTTTCACAGATAAAAAGCTTCGTAACGGTAACATCCCTTAATATAACGGAGGGAAAAAATACAATTCAGGTAACATTAAATGGAGTTACGGAGGACATTACCATTGACGCTGGAGATTATACCAGTTTGGAAAAGCTGATAGCGGAAATCCAGGGTGAACTGGATGCGGCTTTCGGAGAGGGAAGGGTCCTAGTCGAGGAGATCGCAGTTGGCGAGGGCGGCAGCGGGCTGAGGTTTACCCCGTACGCATCTGATTCGCTGGTCCTATCATCGGGAACCTATTACAAAGAGGGGCAAATTGACGGAGAAGATATTCTCGCTGTTTTGGGAATAACCTCGGGGATGAGCAACTCCCGCCTGAATTTGAACGATACTATGGAAACCGTCTGTGAAAAACTCGGGGGCGGGCTGGCTTTTAATGAAGGGGATGGCAGCAGCTTTACCCTTACCATCAACGGTGCGGAAATATTTGTGAACAAAACCGACACCCTGAAGACAGTTATCGACAGAATTAATAACAGCGACGCCGGGGTGCGCGCTTCCTACAGCGCTTTTAGCGACTCTTTCTCCGTTACGGCGCTGGAAACCGGGGCGGGGTATCTCACCACGGATGACGGCGGGGGCTTCTTCTCTGCCCTGGGGATAGCGGTTGATGGGGAAACCGGCAATATTGGGGAATCCGGAAGGAACGCTGTTTTTGAAATCAACGGCGTCAGGGACACCCGGGGGAGCAATACCTTTACCGTTGAGGGAATTACATATACCATAAACCGGGTGGTTGAGGAAGGGAGCCCTTCGGCGGTGGTTAACATCTCCACAGAGATCAATACTGATGGTATCTACGAGGTGATCGAAAACTTTGTCAACGATTATAACTCTCTTATTGAAGAGATCAACGGCAAGCTGAACGAAGAACTTTTTCGGGATTTTCACCCGCTGACCGACGAGCAGAAAGAGAGCATGAGCGAAAAAGAGGTTGAGCTCTGGGAGGAAAAGGCAAAAAGTGGAATGCTGCGCCGGGAGCCTGCCCTGGAAAATATGCTCCGCGAGATGCGGGGCGCCCTTTACGATATGGTCGGCGATTTTCACCTGACGGAGATTGGCATCCAGACGAGCAACAACTATCGCGACCAGGGTAAGCTTGTCCTGGTCGGCGGTGGCAGCGTACTTCGGGAAGCCATCGCCTCTGATCCCGATAAAGTGGCAGAGATCTTTACCAGGCGTTCCAGGATCAGTTACAGCGCCAATTTAACGGCAGAGGAGCGCGCACAGCGCTACGAAGAATCGGGGCTGGCCCATCGCCTGAGCGATATTTTAAACGAGAACATTCGCACCACCAGGGACAGCAACGGGCGCAAGGGTATTCTCCTGGAGCGGGCGGGGATCGAGGGGGATATCACCCAGTACAACAACTATTATGATCGGCAGATTAACGATGTCAATAAACGTATCGACCGCATGAACGAAATGCTCTTTCGCAAGGAGGAGCAGTACTACCGCCAGTTTGCCGCTATGGAAAAAGCCCTGCAGCAACTTTATTCACAGGGCGATTGGCTGATGATGCAGTTGAGCCAGTTCCAGTCATAGTGTTTGATTGAATGGGGCTGAAAAAATGCTTGAAAAGGTCACAAGTCTAATTTGCCACTATGAGAGACAGGTTGCTATTTACCGGGAAATGCTTGACGTTGCCCGGGAACAGCAGCGGTTGTGCATAGAGGCTAACCTTGCCGAAGAGGAAAATTTGGAGAAGATAAACCTGTTACTCTCCAAACGCCAGAAGCAAATGGACCTTATTGAAGAAAACCAGTCCGAAGTCCTGGTGATCAAGGAAAGCCTGAAGATTTCGCTTGGCCTGGAAGAAATAAGCGGCGAAGTGCTGGCCGGATACATTTCCTTTAGTGAGATTGGCAAATTGTTGGAAGCGGAAAGGAAAATTATAAACCTATTACAGCAAATATCTACTCTCGATAGCAAGACACAGAAACTCTTCCAGTCCGGGTTGGATCGGCTGAGGCGAAAAATAGAAAAAGTCCAGGCGAGCAAAAGAGCCAACAGGGCTTACAATCCTGCAGGGCAGCAACGAGAGGGGTTTTTCATCGACCGTAGCAAATAATAAAATATCGAATAGAATAACATTTTGATAGGGAGAACAACTATATCCTGTAGTAACAACTACGGGATTATTATTTTTTAATCGCTGTTATGTGCAAGGTTAGGAAAAAGCCGAATAAAAATTTCAAGCTACATGAAGGGCTTAGAATGAATTAACTTTATTTAAAATAAAAGACAGAATATTTTGCAGATATAGCAGGGAAAACAAACCTTTCGGTAGAATATATTTCTTTAGGTAAGCTTTTGGAAGGGCTTGAACAACTAGGATAAAATGGACCGGGACAAAAACATTTGCAATCTTCGTTAAATTAGAACAAGATCAAGTAGATAAACCTCCAAGTATGGTGATGCTATGATATTTAGCGAAAAAGGCTTATTCTTCGAGGCATTCTCACAACCCAAAATTAATATTAAGGGAGTGAAAATCCAATGAGGCTCACTGCTATAGTAGGTAGTTATCGTAAAGATGGAGTCATCAATAGGGTTGTAGATGAGATTTTATCTTCTGCCAGGGAACAAGGGGCTCAACTAGAAACAAAGCCCGCCGGTTAGGAAGAAAACTGGTTTCCTAGGGCTATCTGATTTTTTGATGAAGGAATAAAGCGGGATGGAAATGGAGATGCCCATTAAAAAGCTGGTCTTATTGGACTAAAGCGAAACAATTCCTATAATTAACGGTTGATTGGAGGAAGAGGTGACATGAAGGTCGTTTATCATGAAGATTTTAACGAAGTTTACGCTTCGGAGCCAGCCGCCTCTGCAGGAAGGATTCGGGCAGTAGAAGCTGCCCTTAAAGGTAAGGTGACTTTTGTTGAACCAAGAGCGGCTTCTAAAGACGATATTCTCCGCTTGCATACGCCGGAGCATGTCAAATACGTGGAACGAGAGGGCATATACGAGATTGCGGCATTGGCTGCCGGCGGTGCCATCAAAGCTGCCGAAATTGGTTTAAGCGAACCCTGTTTTGCCTTGATTCGCCCGCCCGGGCATCATGCTTCGGCAGACAGTTCCTGGGGATTTTGCTATTTCAACAACATGGCCATCGCGCTGGAGAAATTGAAACATCAGGGAAAAATAAAAAAAGCATTCATCCTGGATTTCGACCTGCACTTTGGTGATGGCAATGTCAATATTTTGGGCAATAAAGGATATGTTACAATTCTCAATCCCCCTGCTCAAAATCGCAACGAATACCTGAATATTGTAGAAAAAGCTCTGGCGGAAACCGATGCCGATATGATTGCCGCTTCAGCTGGATTCGATAATCATGAGGATGACTGGGGCGGCCTTTTAAAGACCAAAGACTATACTTTTATGGGCAGGCTGATGAGAGAAGCTGCTCAACGCAACAAGGGCGGCTGCTTCGGCATTCTGGAAGGCGGATATAATCACCGTGTTTTAGGAATGAATGTGCTGGCCTTTATTGAAGGCCTTAACGGATAATAATATGGAAGCACACAAAGGCGGCTGAGTCCGCCCCTAGACTTGCGAATTCATCAGTTGCTATGTGGGTGTAGTGTGACGCTTACTTTAGAAAAAGCAAAAGAAAGTTTCAGGGCGGTTAGACCAAGAATAGCATGGCTTTATAAAAGAAACTGCCTCCGAAGAAAATCACTATACTGCCCAGCAGAGCGATGATAAGGCGACAGGGGTTTTCTTTAATGAATCGACGAGTTTTGCCCACGACCGTGGAAATAAACCCGTACCAGATAAAATCAGCTAGAATATGTCCTATATAGAAGACAATTATTCCTGAGGTCCCAAACGATTTGTAAGCCTGTAAGAGAAAGCCCAGCCCGATAATAGCCCACCATAAAAGAAAATAAGGGTTAGCGGCACTGATCATAAATTGACAAACGGTTCTTACATCGGATATAATTTTTTTGAACGTAAAAGCTTGTGGTCGCTATGAATTTATATGCATACCCCTTTCTTAGCGCTTTAATCAATATTTTAAAGAGATAAATAAAGAAGAGGTGAGTTGGATGGAAGAGATTCGTATCAACCCTATAGGAGTAGTAAAAACTCCGGTGGATGATATTAGTTCCATGCCCGCGGTAGGCGAAAATGCGGTCATAGAGTTGAAAGAAGAGTATGTTCCCGCGCTGCAGCGCATCGAAGAAAATTCCCATATCTGGATTATTTGCTGGTTTAATAGGTCTGAACGGGATGTATTGCAAACGATGCCCCATATTATGGAGCCTGAGCCGGTCAAATTCGGGGTATTTGCTCTGCGTTGCAATAAAAGGCCCAATCCGGTAGCTATTACCCTGGTTTCCCTTGATAGAGTTGAGGGAAACCGGCTATATGTAACCGGCCTTGATGCCGTGGAGGGGACGCCGGTGCTGGATATCAAGCCATACTATGAGCAGGACAGTATTTTTTCACCTCTGACCCCGTACATAAAACCCAAAGACGAACCTGTACGCCGCAGCCTAATGCATAAGCTGGCCTTGCGCCATCACGGTGAGGATTCGGCTGCCCTGGAAACAGGGCTGCGTATCTGCTTGACGGCGGAAACACACCTCGGGCACCTGCTTAACCCTGCTGTGACGGTATCGGTAACAGGTTCCCGGGAACTGGCCGACGTGATTCAGGGGATTACCAGGGCCAGGCTGGCCAATCCCCCTCGCTTTACCTTCTGCGAAGCAGACACGGATAAAGTAATTTTTACCAGAAATGAAAAAGTGCTAAAGTTCAGTGTAAAAAAAAGGTTTTCTCTGGAAGAGCTGCAGGGCTTACCTGATGAAGAGGTCTTTACAGTCACAGAAGAGCCAGGCGCTTCCCGTCTGTGACGTTATTGGCAACAGGTTCCCGGGAACCGGCCGCGTGATTCAGGGGATTACCAGGGCCAGGCAGCAATGCTCCGTATCTAACATTTTTAGTTGCCCAGTCAATTAGGAAATTATCCAAACTTAATTACCCTTGGTTCTTCAGTAAAAGAGTAAATGGTAGCAGTTGCTTTGGTAAGATAAAAGACCTGGTTGTTGCCGTCGTCAGGGCCATAGCGGGACTTAAGGTTAGGGTAGGCATCTAGCATAGCTTGCCTGGGTTCCACTCTGTCGTCCTCAACAGCAACGGCTTCCACGCGAATCCACTTTCCGCTGTCCAGCATACCACAGATCTCAATTTTCGGATTAGCCATGATCTGTTTAGAGACATTTTTAACCTTACCGGTTTGGATATACAGCTTATTCTCAAAAATATTTACTGTGCCGAAAGGCCGGACCCTGGGCTGGTCGCCATCTACCGTAGCGATAAAATAGGTTTGGCATTTTTTTAATAAATCATGGACTTCTTGCATTGTCAGTACCTCCATCTTTTGGGTTGAATCCCTTTTTATCTATTACATCATAATATGCCCAAATATTCAAGGTATGCAAGGTGCCGTACCTTGACATTATGACTTACGCCAGGCTAGCAACAAAATAAATATCTACATAAAGATAGTAAGAAATGGGGTATTATTAAGCTTGGAGGTAATTGATATGAAAAGCTATCCAGTAATTGTTAAACAGGATGAGACCGGCTACGTTGTATCTTGTCCTGTTTTTAAAGGATGTTATTCTCAGGGGGATACAATAGATGAAGCTTTGAAAAATATAAAAGAGACAATAGAATTGTGTATTGATGATGAAGAAAATCCAGTAGGCAGTATAATTGTTGGCAATGTGGTGTTAGAGAGATGACCTCTTAATTGCCCGCAGTTTCTGGTATGGATAAAACAGTTGTTGTTGAAAGTTTACTGGGCGAATGACGGAAACAGGAGGTAAGTGCCATGGACAAGATTCCACTGTCCCGGCCGGTGCTCAAAGGGCGTAGCCGGTGGGTGCCAGATAACATACTGCCTATTGCCGAACAGATTTTGGCCCTGGCTATGGATCTCGGTGCCACAGTATTTAGAAAAGCATTGCACTCTTCTATATAGTCTTCAATTTCCCAATGCTCGCTATTTATACCAACGTTGCTGCCGTCTACTATCAAGATTCATAGGGGTCATATAGTAAGTTCATCAGGATAAAGCTTATTACACAGTCACAGACGAAGACTATCAATGGGAGAAGCTGTAACAGGGAACCAAATAATGGTTCCTTTCGTCTTTAATTAAGAGTGGTTTGAATCCTTAAACCAAAGCTGCTAAGAATCCTCATTATTGCATTATATTGCATTATTGCTCATAGTGATCTTTGCGCCTGTAACCCAGGCACGCTATCACTCAACAGTATTCGCCGCCAAAATAGTAGTCAGTATCCAGAGGTTGTCGAAGAATTTAAAGTGGGAATCCGTAGGAAGCCATATACTCTTAAAAACCGAATAAAGCTCTCTAAAAAAGATCGGGATATAATTCAGTCATTGGATGGAAAACATTCGCTGGAACATTACAACAAGGACAATCTTAAAATTAATTTCCCAAAGGAATCATCACCGATGCCGCCTCGCAAACTGCACTACCGGAATCGTTTGATGATGCGGTATTCTGTAAAAAATGTATCGCAATGATTTTATACTAGTTCAACAGGAGATATCATAAGAGGAGTAGTAGGCTTAATCCTTTTGGGCTCAACATTATATTATTTTAAATCCGGTCAGCAAATTATGAAAATTATTTCTACTATTGGCTGTATCAGTATACTTATTATTTTGTGCCTCCTGAAGTTAATGGCTTAAAATGTCTGAAAAAAGGAAATAAGGCTTGGGCATCAAACCCTTAAAGGAGGGGCAGAAAGGAGCCCAGACCTATGTGCAGGATACCACCAAGTGTCCATAATGCACAAGTCTAACCGTTATTTCCTTCGTTTTCATCCCGGCGCTGGTACAATTGGTTACTCCGAGAGCAACCACGGTTAAAGGAAATCTTTGGATGATATCTGGTCTGTCCGCTGGTTCCGCCACATCTGCGCTTTGCCGACATAATGCTGATTTTGGCCCAGAAGCCAAATGCGACCAATGTAGTAGGATTTAAAACATGGCAGGAGCTGGAAAAATACGCCAGAAAGGGAGAGAAGGTGATTGAGATATTCGCAAGGACGGAGGACCTGGAAGCTTTTTTGCAGGACAAAAATCAGAATCCTGTTGTCTTTCCTAACCTTGAAATGGATGGCATCTAGAAATACGATGGGATACACTCTGTCCAGAGGCCGGGATTGCCATTCTGCGATAAGAGGCAAGATCTTGTCTGTTACTTTACTAACAGTGGTAGCTGGACATCAATACCGTAAATATCCCGCATATGGTCTTCAATATCCCTGGTAGACATACCCTTGGCATACATGGCAATAATCTGTTCTTCTAACTGGTTGGATGTTGTTTCATATTTTTTAACAATCTTAGGTTCGAAGGTTCCGTTACGGTTCCTAGGAATTTGAATCTCCGATTCGCCAAACCTGGATTTAACAGTTTTCTTACTGTAGCCATTGCGGTTGTTGCCGCTGTTGTCACCAGCATTATCATGCTTGGTATATCCGAGATGTTCATCGATCTCAGCTTCCGTGGGCATATTCAGTCCTCTTTATCAATTAAAGGATTTACTATGGCAAACAAATTAAAGATCGGTAGAGATATTTTCAATTATACTCTTACCCGCGAAAATGGCACTAGCTGGAAAGGTAAGTTAGTTGGGTATCCATTGGTTGAAATAACTGATAGAGAAGTAATAAAGGAGAAAATCCTGGACAAACTGTTCAGCTGAAAAAGAGGCGCTTATCCCCAACACGTTTTATATGAAAAGCAAGGGAACCGAGCTAAGCGGCAAGATCTTGCGTGCTCAAAGCGGAGAAATAGTAACGGATTAGAAGTATTTTTGATGCGGTGGCATTATAATATAAAACAATTGAAGTGGTTTTCTGTAAAACAGCAAAGAGAATGGAGGAACATTATGATTTTTGTATGTTACCCGAAATGCACTACCTGCCAGAAGGCTAAGAAGTGGCTGGAGGCAAACGACGTAACCTTTGAAGAAAGGCATATCAAAGAAAACAATCCTACAATCGAGGAATTGAAGGATTGGCATAAAAAGAGCGGTCTGCCACTGAAAAAGTTCTTCAATACCAGCGGACGGTTGTATAAGGAACTGAAGCTGAAGGATAAGCTCCCGACCATGAGCGAGGATGAACAGTATAGCCTGCTGGTATCAGACGGTATGATTGTGAAGCGTCCGATTCTTATCGGTGACGGCTTTGTTCTGGTAGGCTTTAAGGAAACTGATTGGAAAGCTGCGCTTGGCATCGAATAA
>DUQX01000035.1 GCA_012837615.1 Bacillota bacterium
ATATACTGCCGGAAACAACAGAAATATGGATTCTAGACCCTGCCGATATAAGGATTGAACAAAATGAATAAAAAAAGAACCTTGGCCGGGCAGGGAAAAAAGGAAAGGCGGCGTTTAACTTGCCTGCAAAAAAGGCTATCATGTTAGTAATTATGCTATTAGCAATGCTTGTGTTTTTGTTTGCGCTGTCAGGATGCGTACAATCTCCAGTGCCCGTTACGGAATTTTCTCAAGGGGCGGGAGAAGGGCAGGAAAAGCTGCAGGAAGCGGATTTATCTGCAAATGCAAAGATTACCGCAGCGCTTTATTTTGCAAATGAATCGGGGGAGAAACTGGTTAAGGAAGAAAGGAGTATTGAAACGGCCGAGGGAGATATCAGCGTAATAATACTCGAAGAGCTGATTAAAGGTCCGCTTACTCCCGGGCTAAACAGGACAGTACCCGCCGGTGTAAAAGTGCTCGGGGTATCAGTTAACAACGGTATCGCTGCAGTAGATTTTTCAGAGGAGATCAGAACCAGGCATTGGGGAGGCTCGACGGGCGAAATATTGACCGTATACAGTATCGTCAATACATTGACGGAGCTTCCTGAAATTGAGCAGGTCAGGTTTCTCATCGAAGGTGAAGAGATAGAAACGCTTACGGGGCACCTGGATCTTTCTCAACCTGTATATCCCGATGAAGGGCTTATAAAGAACTAGGAAATTAGAGCTAGAGGAGCGCTGCCATCTCCCATATAATCAGCCCCGGTAAAAGAGCGTAATCTTCCGTGGGCAGATAACTGGATGCAGAGGCGTCATATAAAATATTAGCCGAAGGCGGAAATTCTTCATCGCCTTCCCAGAGGACAAAACCGATAGGAACTCTGGGAAACGGGCGTAAAATCATGCAGAGATCGCCAAAAGCGGCGCTTATACCCCCGAGGGAAGCGGCAATTTTTTGGAATCGGCGCGGCTGTTCGCCAAAATATTTCAGGAATGGTTTAATTGTTCTGTTTTGATAAGGGCCTGTGTAGATCGCCCCTCCGGGAAGCTCTTTAAAGGTAATCCATTCATTTTGAAGAGAATCGCCGCCGGCAGTAGCGAGATAATGCAAAAAAAGAATCTGCTGCTGTATAGAAACCCCTTTATCGTTTTGTTGGAGGGGGGTGATATTGCCGGTGCTGTGATTAACGAGGTATTTTCTATTTAGATAGGGGACAATATAGCTCTCCTGTTCCCTGTTAAAGATCACACCGCTTTTCATGGAGACCTGCCGGGGGTCGGCTGCGGAGAGTTTTTTTATAGCCATCTCCAGGGCGACGCCGATGTTATATTTTTCTTTTTCGGATAATTTTTTTTTAATCAAGTTCTAACCCTCCTGTTAATAATTATTATTATGCTATTAAGCGTCTTAAAATCTCGGGAGGAACATTTCCCGGATGCAATTTGATCATTCTTTTATAGTAGAAGAGGCTAAAAAGGCATTCCCTGTACATCTGCATTCTGTAACAGAAACCCCGGCAAATTCCCAGTTTTTCTTCCTTGGTGACATGTGTTAAACCCTTTAGTTCGGGATAGGCTACTTTTTTTTCTGCCAGCTTAGCATATTTGGTGAGGAGTATCTCCACTCCAAAGCGTGACCAGGACAAATCCGGCAGTATCTCTACAAACCCCCTGCTCAAAGCGCGTTGGCCGTTTAGGATGGAAAAGTAATGCTGGGCGAGGTTTACCTTGGTTTTGTCCCCATCGCGGAAAGTACCGATTGTCATAGCGGCCGGCTCAGTTTCGCATAGGGGAGATAATAATTTTTCGATGTGTTCGTGCCTTAGATGTAATAAATCTGCATCGAGAAAAATATAGTAAGCTGCATCAGGGGCTGCTTCCAAACCCGCCTGCAGGGCCGCACCCTTGCCCATGTTTTGTTCAAATCTGATTATCTTTACGGGGAAGGCCGCTGCCTTTTGAGACGTCCTGTCTTTTGAGCCATCATCAATTACGATTGTCTCATTAACCAATGAACAGGATGTTATTACCTCCAAAACCGGGGCAATGCGTGCTTCCTCATTGTAAGCGGGAACCAGGGCAACAGTTTTATTACTACTCAATTGTAATATCCCCTCTAATCTAATATCCCCTTTAAACAGCACAAAGTTGTACTTTGCTGAATATACTTTACAAAAATACTTACAGCTATATTTTCCTACTATTCTTTCTACATACTTTCTACATAAAGAGAGAATCTCCTTTGACATCGGGGCATTCTTTTTTTTTCGCAGATGATAAATAAAATATTTGCTGTGGAAACGTATCTTTTTACAGCTTTTATTAAAGCATCTGTAACACTCCGGGAGCCCCATGTATATATTATAATGAGCTTTATTAAAAGCAGTATTGAAAGGAGGGAAACAAAGTGACACACGGGTTAGATGTTAAAAAAAGGTTGCTCAAGGTTGAACGGGTAGTCGGTGAAACTACAGTAAGGAGGACTATTGAAGCGGATGTTGAGCTGCCTTTTAAAGTAATTAAAATATTTGATATAATTGCGGACGTAAACGATGTAGAAACAGAAGTAAGCAATGGTACGGTAGAGATCAGCGGTAACATTGAAAAAGAAATTTTTGTAGTAGACAAGGGAGATCTCGTTCGTACAGTAGAGGAGGAAGTACCTTTTCGGGTAATGGTAGATGTTGAGGGAGCAGAACGTGATATGAACGTTCACGTTGATATAAAAGTAATCTCTGTAGAAGCCAAATTTATAGAATCTCAAACAGTACGCCAGACAATCGTGTTGGAAATATTTGTTAAAGTGACGGAAACAAAACAGATCGAAGTAGTGGTTGATGTCAGCGATCACGATATCGATGTTGATAAAGAACTCCTAAAAGTTGACAGCGTCGTTGGTGAAGACACGGTCAGGAGGACTATTTCACCAACTGTAACATTACCCATCACGGCCAGGAAGGTATTTCGTATTAAACCTTCAGTGCGCAATGTGACAGCTGAAATACGCACCGATACGGTAATTTTACGGGGTATAATCCATAAGCAGATTTTCTTTGTCGATGAGGGTGAACTGGTGCGCCATGCATCTGAGGATGTTCCCTTTTCGCTAACAGTGGATATACCGGGGGCAGACTCGGGGATGGATGTGCAATTCAGGGTAAAAGTATTCCTGGATGATTTTGAGCTCATCGATCCTCCCAGCAAGGAACTGCGCCAAATGCTGATTATTGAAGCTTTTGTCAAGGTGACGGAAACGGTCCAGATAGAAGTGGTTACCGATGTTCATGGCAGGAATATCTCTGTTGTGAAGAAACTTCTCAAAGTCGACAGCGTTGTCGTCGATGTTCTCCAGAAGGAGACAGTGCGGGCGGTTGTAAAACTGCCTGTCCAGGCGATAAAGATCTTCGATATCCTGGGAGAGATTGTTGAACTTAAGGCGGAAGCCCGTTTTGATGAGATACTGGTAAAGGGAGTGCTGCATAAACAGATCTTTTTCGTCGATCCCGGCGATCTGGTCCGCCATACCAGAGAAGATGTGCCCTTCCGTTTTATTAAAAAAGCCAAAGGTGCCCGTCCCGGGATGGATGTGCAGGTGCGTGCCCGCATTATCGGCGATATAAGACATAGAATTATTGATGATCGGGGTAAAAAATTAGAACAAACAGCTATAATTGAAATTTTTGCCAAGGTAACCCGCACTGTTCAGCTGGAAGTAGTAGTGGATGTTAAAAGAGAAAGGACGATCATTACTCCGCCGCCAAAGCCGCGTAAACCTGGCCGCGATCGCGACCATGATCACGATCGTGATCATGACAAAAAGCACGACCATGATCGCGACCACAAGCGTGATCACGACCGCTGGTAATTAAGAAGGATACATTATAGGCTTTATTTCGGATTTCCTTAGACCCCTGTAACAATACAGGGGTTGATTGTATATATTATAGTGAGCTTTTATTAAAAAAGCTATCTTGAAAGGAGGGAAGAACATTGTCCAAGGACTTAGTAATCGATCGACGGCTGCTCAAAGTTGAACGCGTTATCGGTGATGCCAAAGAAAGGGAAGCAATAGAGTCGGAGATAGCGTTGCCATTTAAAATCGAAAAAGTGTTTGATGTTATTGCAAATGTTATTGATGTCGAGACAGAGGTTCGAGAAGGAGGCGTAGTAGTCACCGGTAATATTGATAAGCAGCTCTTTGTCGTTGATAAGGGGGACCTTGTACGCCATGTGCCGGAAATTATTCCTTTCCGGGTATTTGTAGATGTTCCTGGGACCCAATCCGGGATGAGCGCCCAGGTACAGGTAAGAGTACTGACTGTAGAAACCGACTTGCAAGACAGGGAAACTGTTCGACAAACTGTTATCCTGGAGATATTTGTTAAGGTAACGGTTACAGAACAAATCGAAGTGGTTACCGACGTTCGCAATGATAAGATAGTTGTGAAAAAGGAACTGCTAAAAGTAGACAGTGTGGTTGGAGAGGATACGATAAGCGAAACTATTACCAGGACAGTTACGCTCCCCATTACAGCCAAGAAAATCTTTCGCATTCTTCCTACGGTACGCGATGTTACCGCTGAAGTTAAGGAAGATACCGTTATTGTGCGCGGTGTAATCCATAAGCAGATTTTCCTTGTTGATGAGGGCGACCTGGTACGCCATGCTGCTGAGGATATTCCCTTTACGAAAACTGTGGATATCCCTGGTGCTAGGCCGGGTTTTGAGGTACAGGTCAATGTAAAGGTGTTCCTGGATGATTTTGAGCTGGTTGATCCGCCCAGCAGGGAGCTGCGCCAGACCCTGATTATTGAGGCTTTTGTCAAGGTAACGGAAACGCTGCAGATCGAAGTAGTGGTAGAAGTAGAAGGAGAAGGCATTAAAGTAGTAAAAAAACTTCTCAAGGTCGAGAGCGTAGTAGTAGATGTCCTGCAGCGAGAAACGTTGCGTTCGACTGTAAAGCTGCCGGTAGAGGCAATTAAAATTTTTGAAATACTCGGGGAGATAGTAGACCTGGAGACGGAAGTCCGCCAGGACCAGGTTATTGTCCGTGGGACACTGCACAAACAGATCTTTTTCGTCGACAAAACAAACCTGCTGCGTCATACACGGGAAGATGTGCCGTTCCGATTTGTAAAGAAAGCGCCTGGCGCCCGTCCAGGGATGAATGTCCAGATCCGTGCCCGGATAATTGGCGATATCATGCACAGGATAATCGACGAAAAACACGGGCTGAGGCTGGAGCAGACCGCTGTTATCGAGATATTTGTCAAAGTGACTCGCACCGTACAGCTGGAAATAGTGGTGGATGTCGACAGAGATAAACGACCGCCAAAGCCGGAGCCGAAGCCGGAACCGCCCAAACCGCCGAAAAAGCCGGAGCGCCAGGTGAAGAGATATATAGTTAAAAAAGGCGATACACTATTCCTGATTGCCAAGCGTTTTGGTGTAGCGCTGAACGATCTGATAGCAGCCAACCCGCAGATCAAGAACCCGGACTTGATATTCCCGGGAGATGTAGTTTTTATTCCTGATTCGCACAAGCCACCCAGACC
>DUQX01000036.1 GCA_012837615.1 Bacillota bacterium
TAATCGTCGGTCGATTTGTTTCCTTGAACGTCGTTTTCGGGAAAAATGCTAAAAACCCATTGATATGTTCCCGAGAACGCAAGGTTAAAAAACCAACCAAAGACATCAATCTGAACGGCTCGTTCCAGACGGTATAAGGAAACATTTCAGGGGTCTCTTGAGAGGGGAGCAATATAATGAACCCATAAAACAAGACAGACAAGAAGGGCAAAATAAGTTAGAGTAGAGACATGGAAAAGAGAAGAAAATTTACTCCGCAAGAAAAATCGAAAATAGTGCTGGAAGTCCTACGGGAGGAAAAAACACTGAGCCAGATCGGGTCGGAATACCAAGTTCATCCTAATATTATAAGCCGCTGGAAAGCGGAATTTATAGCCAATGCGGACAAGGTATTCAGCAAAGAAGCCGACGAAGTGGGAAAAATCAAACAAGCCTACGAGCAAGAAAAGGATGACCTCTTAAGACAAATCGGACAACTCTCCTATGAAGTGAGTTGGCTCAAAAAAAAAATCTGGTAGAAACTAAATCCCGCAAAGAACGTATGGCAATGGTCGAAAAAGGCGATAAAAAGCTCAGCATAGCCCGGCAGGCCGAACTATTGGACATCAACAGGACAAGTCTTTACTACAGGCCTGTCCCGATTAGCCGGGAAGAATTGGATATCAAGCTGCTTATTGATGAGATTTACACCAAGCATCCTGAGTACGGCTATCGCAAGATGACCAAAGTTTTAAGGAACAAACACAACATCATTATCAATTGTAAAAGAACGCGCCGGTATATGCGGGAAATGGGGATTCATGGATTTTGTCCGGGTCCCAACCTAAGTAAACGGCTGCACAAAAAATATCTTTACCCCTATTTATTAAGAGGCCTGAATATCGACCATGCCAATCAAGTGTGGTCGGTAGATATCACCTATTGCCGGATGAAGCATGGATTTATGTACCTGGTGGCCATTATCGACTGGTATTCCCGGTACATCGTAGGATTTGGGCTATCCAACACATTGGAGAAGATATTTGTTGTTGAAACGATAAAGAAAGCAATAAAAACACACGGTACCCCTGAAATCATCAACAGCGATCAAGGCTCACAATTTACATGCCGGGAATACGTCGGTCTTTTAAAAGAAAACGGCGTCAAAATATCCATGGATGGTAAGGGCAGAGCGCTGGATAATCAAAGGATTGAAAGATTCTTCAGGTCTTACAAATGGGAAAAATTGTACTTGGAAGAATGTGAAACAGGGTATGAGCTTCGCCGGCTTACCAAAGAGTATATTGAGGAATACAACAACGAAAGACCGCATCAATCCTTAAACTACCAAACACCAGCAGCATATTATTATAGCAGAAATTTGGAGCTAAAAGCAGGTTAAACCCTTGGGGACGCTGTCCCCAAACCCCTGTCCTCGCCGGAAGGCAGCCGGTCATATCTGACCGGAAGACAAAAGGATAATGGGCTGCCAGATGTCAAGGGTCTCCGGCTGCGCTTCCGATGAACGAGCTTCGCTCGCCCTTGACATCTCAAAATAGAATATCTACAAAAACAACAGGAAAGGAGAACCTAACTTAAGTCAGTCAAAAATTTGTCTTGACAATGGGGGGCACCATACAAATGCTCAACGATTTCCCCCTAATGTGCAACGATTTGTCTAATGTCAAACGATTATTATTTTCAGTGGTGTGCATTTGTATCATTTTATAGTAGGGTAGCCAGATTATCTACCATCTATCGATAAAAAGAATTTTATCGGTGGATGGTTTTTATATTGCTTGAAAAGCTGGTATTTAAGCCGTTCCCACGTTGCAGCGGGGCGGCTTTTACTGTTTTGCGGTGGGTTATTATCTCTTGATAGGGTGAAATCCTTTCACTTATTATCAGTGCCACCAGGAGGTAATCGTTGAACTTTAGCAAGGTGTGTGCAAAGGGGGGTGTGCATTTTTCAAAGGGGTGTGCAAACAGTCAGGCCTGGCTATTGGCAAAGAAATGCCCACAAAGTCGAAGCCCTGTAAGCTTTTTGAGGATTCTTACTGTTGCAGCGGGTGTGTTCAAGCATTTGGACACACCCAAGGCTAATGATGTAAAGCACAGATAATTCTGGTGTGAACATACCGGCCCAGCGAGATGGACAGATGGAATTCGTTTTTAACTGCTATATATAACCCAACGGAATGTCTACAAAGACAAAATTGAACTGATAAGACAACAGCTAAGCGAAACATTGCCTAAAATATGTAATTATTTTAATAGAAATGAATTTATGAACATAGCAATTGAATTAGATAAATATCACCGTAATGTTAAAAAGCATTACACGGAATATCTTGAAATACAACGTATATGGGTCAAAATATGTAATTATCTATACTTAAATGCTGGACAAGTTTCTAGAATGTTGGAAACGGAAAATATTGCGGAATATGGGCCAGGGACTTTCATCTCAAAAACCCTGTAGGAAATCGATATACGAAAATTGGTGGTCGGTATAACTATTATTCTGATAAGGTTGAAACGGGTAACTACCATAAAGTAGACTCCGTTTCCAGTGGATTCGATTTTCAAGGGCCATCTTTGAAGAAAAGTTACTCTGGTGAAGAACAAACAATCTAAAACCTACTGCGCACCCCTGACGAAAATGTACACCCCTCTATGAAATTGTTCAAAAACTAATGCCTATTACTATGGTTCACCAAAAGATCTTGGATAAAATGCCAGCTCTTTATAAAACCGATACAATTTCAAAAGACCGACAAAAATTAGTTAAGATTGCTTAATATTTAGAAACATGGCTAGAGAGAACAAAAAGTTCTATTTGAGCCGTGTTTCTTTTTTGGATGTTATTAATGTTATTAAAAATGCTGTGACCGGTTCCCTATTTGTATCCGATCATCACCAGAACCCGGTCAGGCTAGTGGTCCTTGAAACGGCCATAACGGTCACTTATCGGGACTTTCCCATCGAAACAGGTAGATTATAGGATATTAAGCGGCAGAAGAAGGATTTGGTAAATTAAATAAAGAATAAATGCATGGAATTAA
>DUQX01000037.1 GCA_012837615.1 Bacillota bacterium
CTGGTGGACCCGAGGGGAGTTGAACCCCTGACCTCTAGAGTGCGATTCTAGCGCTCTCCCATCTGAGCTACGGGCCCGTATTATTACTTTATCCTTTATAATTATAACAGGCGGGGGGTTAAAAGGCAAGAGGCCCGAAATGCTCTAAATGCTCTTGTGTTTAATCTGTAATAATTTTCGGGTTTCTCTCCATATTTTTCTCTCATAGCTATGTTGATAAGCTATATTAAAAGTCTTAGGAGTGCTGCGCTTCCCATGCCTACAAGCACTGTTATAAACATGTTTCTGGTACATATTGCGACTACAAAGGAAGGCAGGGCCGCCCAGAAATATATGTTTTCAGTTATCTGAATGGTTAGCTTCCCTTCTGGCATAAGTAAAGCGGGCCCGAGCAAAGATGCCAGTACAGCGGCGGGCACATAGGAAAGCCAGATCTCTAACAGCGGGGCAAGTTTCCGGCGGGATAGAAAAAAAAGGGGCAGAAACCGGGGAAGGTAGGTTACCGCTGCCATGAGTATAATTGCCAATATTATTTTTTCTGAGGCGTAATGCATAGCTTTAACTTCCTTTAATTATTGTTGCCGGCTGCCAGATTCAAGGTGCTGCATCTTTCAAGGCCTGTTTTTGCAGTGCGAGTCCAACGGATGCACCAGTGAGTGTAGCGATAATAATGTGCCAGTGACCTCCAAAATTCCAGAAGATCAGGGTGGAAAGCATTAATGATATTGCTGCTACGGCAATATGCCTCCAGTTTTTGGTTTGCAGAACAAGCAGGGCAATGAACATGGCGGGGAGGGCATAGTCAAGTCCCCAGGCTTCCAGGTTGGTAAGTATTGAACCTGTCCACGCGCCAAGGATAGAACTGCCGATCCATGAAAGGTGGGCAGATGTATTGGTGACAAAAATCCTTCTTTTGGGGGGCTTTTTTTCATTTTTAAAATCTATGCTGTGCACGGCGAAAGTTTCATCGGTGAGCTCGTAAGCAAAAAACGCCTGCTCTAAACGGCTCAGATGCCCAAGATATGGCGCCAGAGCAGCGCTCATGAGCAAATGTCGCAGGTTAACTAAAAAAGTAGTAAAAGTAAGCGTTAATAACCCTGCCTGGCTTTCAAGAAGTCCTACAGCAATGAGTTGAGCAGAACCAGCATAAACGAGAAGCGACATGAGGAAAGTTTCCAAGATGTTCATTCCCGCATTTACCGCAAGTATGCCAAAGGCAAAGCCTATTGGAAAATAGCCAAAAATAACCGGAATGCTTTTAAAGAAACCGCTTTTTATTTCATTTTTTTGCAACTTATCCGTTACGTTTTTTTTACGGGATTTTTGGTTTGAAGAATTAAAAAGCATAGTTGAATATATTTTTCCTTTTTAGCGATGGTGGGTTAGCAATGATGATTTGTTGGGATATATTTTTTTATTCTTTAATGATATCGGTTATAAAGGTTGTGAGGTTGTTTACAAGATTAATAGTATGTGTTTTTTTACTGTCTTTATCAACGATCTGGACAAGGGGGCGCAGCGGCATATTACGGTGAAGGGATATTACGGTCCCAATTTCGCCGGTACTTAGAACTACCTTGCAGCCGACAGGATAAAAGATCATATTGCGAATAAAGATGTTGAGATATTGTATATCCAGTTTACCGCTGTTGCTCATGAGTATTTCGGCGCCTTCATGGGGAAGGAGCGCGTTTCTATAAACCCTGTCGGTGGTAATAGCATCATAGACATCAGCTATAGCCAGGAGACGTGCCCAATGATGTATTTCCGACCCTTTCAATTTTTCCAAGTAGCCGCTGCCATCCATCCTTTCATGGTGCTGCAAAATGGCGTTTAGCATATCTTTGCTTACTCCGCTGAAATCGCGGACGCGGTTAAAACTGTAACGAACGTGTTCTTTCATAACTTCAAATTCTTCATCGGACAATTTTTCAGGCTTATTTACAATATGCAAAGGAATGTCAACCTTCCCGACATCATGAAGAAGACCGGCAAGGCAAATTTCATGCAGTTGTTTAGCTGGGAAATTAATATATTTTGCCAGAGCTGTTACATAAATGGAAACATGTACTGCATGGGAAAAAGTATAGTCATCTATTGTCTTTAGAAAAGCCAGTTGCAATAAAACCTGGGGGCTGCGGGTAATTTCAGCTGCAATGCTCTCAGCTGCTTTGTTTATTTCATACAGATCTACTGTTTTGTTCATACTGGATTTATTATAAAAATCTTTTACAGTTTTATAAGTGTCTTTGTATAATTTTTTTGCTTGGAGGTTTATTTTTCCAATTCTAACCGGTATTTGTTTATTTTTTTCTTGCCTTATCTTTTTTAGGGAACTTTCTGTAAATGTTCTATTTTGATCTGCGAAATAAACTAGGCATCTTCCCTGAACGTTAAACTGTTCAATAGCCCTGAGAGTTTTTTCGGTTATTTTACTTCCCGAGGAGAGCAACACTATCCCCGTTGGGCTGTCTCGAAGATCCTCGGCTAAAATCATACCGGGCTTTAATTGATCAATACAAATTGAGATTACTTTCATGAAATGCCTTCCTAAAGCCGGCTTTTAGGATTTTTTCAGGTTATCGACTAGATTAAATAGTATTTTTTCTGCCAGCTGTCCTGATAGAGTGATAATAGAGTTATCCTGTTTCCATCTTATTGTATTAAATCCGTTTTTTTCACATATAACGTATCCGTTATAAGGACCTACTCGAATGGGATGTGCCAGGCTGTCGGGGGTTGTTAGCTCCGTGTTATCGGGCACTTTATTCGGGAAAAATTCCTGGGTTAACGAGATAACTTTATTTTCTTCGTTTGTGTATTTCTGGGATACACTATAAAGAAAAGTATCAGTTTGGGTAATAACTGCCTCGCTAAAAGTAAAACCATTCGGAACAGAGTTGAGCAGCCAGATTTTTTCCGGAGCGAGGTGTTTACAATTATTTAATTCTGAGATGAATAATTTTCTATCATACAGCACTGATTCCTGTAACGTTTCTTCGTCCATCGTCCTTTCTTTCACAAAACTCTGTCCATCCTCCTCACTCTGCCACTGGGCCCGCTCCTGCCCCTGCTCACTAATTTCTGTTTGAACCGAATGATTGAGATCTGGGGTTTCATCAATGAATAAGCTAAAGCTTTCAGCCTCTGCGCTACCCCTCGGAACAGCCCCTTCGGCGGGAGAAGGAGAAGCTCCAATTCCCCCTGTTCCTCTTTCTTTTTCTCCTGCTTTCATCGGTAATTCTTTTTGTTCGCCGTTTTCTTCTGCAGGTACGGCGTATTTAGTATCCGTTTTTATATCCCGATCCCTTATCTGAGCTTCATCACCAAAACCCTCCAGGGTTGTGCTCATATCAGTACTCATATAACTAAAAAATCTCTGTAAAAAATTACTCGTATCCGAAGAGGGCGCAACCTGCAACGAAATAATTATTACCAGACATGCGGCAGCAATTCCGGTCAGGTATTTGTGTCTTTTCCAAACGATGTTATAAGCTCGCTGAAAAATATTTTTCTTTTTTGGGGGAGCTCCTTGTAATAGCACAAGTTTCTCCTCCAAATCTTGAATATTTGCTTCCTCCTTAAGCCGCCTCTGAAGATCCGCCCAGAGTTTTTCGCTGGGAGGTACTTCAGCCAGTTGGGCTTCTTCCAGTAAGCTTTTACTGAGCATTTTATCGAGTTGTTTTTGTGATATTTTTTGCATGCTATCGACCTTCTTCAGGAAAGAAAGATTAAAATAGTATTTAGAATCGTATATTATAGACGTTGATTATCTTTTTGGGGTTGCAATAATTTACGAACTTTTTTTCGCGCACGGAATAAGCGTGATTTAATGGTCCCCTGTGGAACATTTATTATGGAAGAGATTTCGTTGATACTTAATTCGTTAAAATATTTAAGGACTAAAATTTCCCGTTCTTCAGGTTCAAGCAACAAAAGAGCTCTCCGGATTTCCTGTGCTTCTTCATTTTTTTCCCAGGCTTCCTGAGGGGAATTTCCCGGGTTACGGTCGGCGTGTGCAGAAAAATTATCCGTAAAGATCATTTTTTTCTTTTTTCTCAACATATCTATTGCAAGGTTACTGGCAATTACGTTAACCCAGGGGCCGAATTTTTCCAGGTCTCTTAGTGTGTCCAAATTAGTAAAAGCCTTGAAAAATGCTTCCTGTGCAGCGTCTTCAGCCATCTGGTGATCTCCTGTAACCAGGAATGCGGTACGGTATGTTTTATTAAAATGCTGATGATATAGTTTTTCCAGCGCGCTTTGCTCCATAAATGAAATTCCTCGTTTTTTTGTTATCGCGGTACATTGTTATTTTATCATAGAATTCTCTTTTACCAAATATATTTTCTCTTATGCTTTTATTTTCTTATCGCACAGCGGGTTCAGACGGTGTTCTTTTAAAATGCGAAACAATAAGAGTGCGGGCAGAGCCAGGAAAAATTATTGACATGAAGAAAATCCTTAATTATAATTAAAAAAAGTTACCACATTATGAAAATGATCTCGAAACATGCGATAATGTTATATGTCGGCGGTTTGGAATAATTGGAGGTACAAAAAAATATGTCACCAAATCAAATGAAAGACCAAAAACAAATAAATACAAGCCCCTTTGAAATTGCACAGAAGCAATGTGATAGTTGTGCGGAATTTCTAAATCTTGATCCGAATATACACGCGATTATCCGGGTTCCGAAGAGGGAAATACACGTATCTATACCTGTGCGCATGGATAACGGCGCTATCAAGATATTTCAAGGTTTCAGGGTTGTACATAACGATGTTCTGGGGCCGGCAAAGGGGGGCATTAGGTTCCATCCGGATGAGACCATCGATACGGTGAGGGCACTCGCCACCTGGATGACCTGGAAAAGCTCCCTTCTCAATTTGCCCCTCGGAGGGGCCAAGGGCGGCGTTATTTGTAACCCCAAAGAGTTATCGATGGGGGAGTTGGAACGTCTGAGCAGGGGGTATATTTCTTCCCTCTGGCAGTTTGTTGGCCCGGAAGTAGATGTTCCGGCACCGGATGTCTATACAAACCCTCAGATTATGGCCTGGATGATGGATGAATATTCTAAATTGGCAGGGAAGAATCAATTTGGCGTTATCACCGGCAAGCCGCTTCTCCTCGGAGGCTCGCTCGGGAGAAATGACGCGACAGCCCGCGGAGGGCTGTATGTTTTGCGGGAAGCGGCAAAAGTCTGCAGCCTGGAGTTAAATGGTGCCAGCCTCGCTGTACAGGGTTTTGGAAATGTAGGGTATCATGTAGCCAGCCTGGCCAGCTCGCTGTTTGGATGTAAAATAACGGCTGTTAGTGATAGCAAAGGCGGTATATATAAAAAAGAGGGCCTGGATCCCCGATCTATACATGAACATAAATTGAAAACGGGCTCGGTGATCAATTATCCAGGCTCAGAGGCAATCTCTAATGAAGAGCTTCTGGGGCTGGATGTGGATGTGATTTGTCCCTGCGCTTTGGAAAATATCATCACAGAAAAAAATGCCCCCCGCATTAAAGCGGCAATAGTTGCAGAATTTGCCAACGGGCCGACCACACCCGGGGCGGATGATATTTTATATCAAAAAGGTGTTCACCTTTTGCCCGATTTTTTATGCAATGCCGGCGGAGTAACAGTATCCTATTTTGAAATGGTCCAGAACTTTTCCATGTATTACTGGGATGAAAAAGAAGTTCATGAGCGTCTGGATAAAAAAATAACCGCTGCCTATCATTCCGTATTGAACACTTCGAAAGAATATAAAATAAACATGAGGCAAGCGGCATATGCCGTTTCAGTTAAAAGAGTAGCAGATGCTATAAAGCTTCGCGGATGGGCTTAGATTTTTTCGCACTTCTTCCCACTTCTATGGTAGATTGAATCCCTGGATGAAGATGGTTTTGACAGGGATTTTTTTATGCATGGTTGGTTTCCAAATATGATATTATTATATATGAAAGAAAATACAATGAAAGCGGGTAGAGATAAGGTGCATTGCGAGATAATTGCCGTAGGAACAGAGCTTCTTATGGGGCAGATTGCCAACACCAATGCCAGGGATATTGCCAGGGAGTTGTCCTCTCTTGGAGTGGGTGTTTATTATCAAACTGTAGTGGGCGATAATGAAAAAAGGCTGGCAGAGGTTTTTTGCCAGGCGCTGAACAGATCTGAACTGATTATCTTAACGGGAGGACTGGGGCCTACCGAAGACGATATAACCCGCGAGACTGTAGCAAAAGTTTTAGAGCTTCCCCTGGAGAAAAATAAAGCCTGGGAAGAGAAGTTGGATGAGTTTTCCAGACGTTCTAAGCGGCCGTTGGTAGCGATGAACCTCAGACAGGCAATGGCTCCCCGTGGAGGCAGGCTGCTGTTTAACAGCAGAGGCACCGCCCCCGGGATCTATCTGGAAGCAAAAAATAGGATAATTATCCTTTTGCCAGGTCCCCCGCGGGAGATGTTGCCGATGTTCAAGGAGCAGGTTGTCCCGCTGTTGCGCAAAAAATTACAGAAGGAAGGTAACTTAGGTATATTGCAATCCAAGGTGCTGCGCATTATTGGCCTGGGTGAATCAGCGATGGCGGAGATGATCCGGCCCCTGCTGGAAAACCAGGGTAACCCCACCCTGGCCCCTTTAGCGAAGAGAGCAGAAGTTCATTTGCGTATTACAGCGCACGGCAGCTCTCCAGAAGAATCGGGGGCTCTTATTGAGGCCAAGGCGGAAGAGGTCAGGAGGATCCTCGGCGACTATATATACGGTGAAGATGAGGAAAATCTGGAATTTGTAGTGGCAAATTTGCTTTGGGAAAAGGCAAAGACGCTTGCCCTGGCGGAATCTTGCAGCGGGGGCCTTTTGAGCCATCGTTTGACCAACATCCCCGATAGTTCCAAGTATTTCCTGGCCGGTCTGGTTACTTACAGCAATGAAGCAAAAATAAATATTCTCGGTGTCGATCCGGAGCTTATAGCTTCCCTTGGGGCTGTCAGCGATGAAGTTGCCAGGGAGATGGCATCAGGCGTTCGCCGGCTCTGCCATGCAGATATCGGCCTGGGCATAACCGGGATAGCGGGTCCCGGGGGAGAGACCCCTGGTAAACCCGTGGGGTTAACCTATATTGCTCTGGAAGGCGATGGTTTCAAATTTTGCAATCGCTATGAGTTCTGGGGAAGCCGGCTCGATATTAAGGAGAGGGCTTCACAAACGGCGTTAAACCTCCTGCGCCTTTACCTGCTCGGTAAACTGAAAGCAAAGTAATACCATGCCGCCAGGAAAATCCAGGTAGACTAAAATGGCCCTAAACGGCTGGGAATAACGGGCTGTTTGATTTAACGGGCGCTTGGGCTTTGCAGAGCCCGGGATTTGATAATCTTAATAAAAGGTTCTCAGATCTACTTTTGTTTCTTCATGTCAAACCCACCTAAATATGCATTGGGGAAGCCGGATGACTTCCCTTAATGCATATTTATGACGGGTATGGCCTCTTATCCGATTGAATATTAACGTCATCTCAACAGAATTGCTTTAACAGAGCCTAATCAAATGCTGCCTTATTCTTTTATTTTCTTTATTGAACGGAATTATACATCTCCGGATTCTTGAGTAATCCCGAGATCCTGCTTCAGGTAGTCGTCGCGCAGAACGTGGTATGACTCGCTGCTTTTTTTGACATACCACAGCGAATTGCCAGAAATTTCCTTTTTTACTTTTGCCGGGATACCAACCGCTAAGTGCCGGGGCGGTATGACAGTGTTAACTGCTACGACGCTGCCGGCAGCAATAATTGATTCGTCTCCTACGCTTGCACCATCCAGTACCACAGCATTAATGCCCACGACCGCGCTTTTTCCTATTGTACAATTATGTAATATCGCACCATGGGCAATTGATGCATTTTCCCCAATAACGGTCTCACTGTCGAAGTGGGTATGGACCACAGTATTATCCTGCAGGTTGGCGCCTGCTTTTACCACAATTGGGCCAACATCCCCGCGCAGAACTGCTCCAAACCAGATGCTCGCTCCTTCTTCTACCGTCACATCACCGACTAGCGCTGCTGTGGGTGCCACAAAAGCTCCTTTGGCAACCTTAGGTGTTTTCCCTTTATATGGAATTATTACCACTAATTTTTGCGGCCATTCACTGCCGGCAAATGGCCTGGCCTCCTTTCAATATCATGAATATGCTGTTTAATAGTAATTCGCTTTTGAAAATGCAAATCCTTTTAATCTGCCTGTATAATGTTGCTGTTTAATGAAGGCAGGCCGGAGAAGGGGAGCAAAGGTTGTTGAAAGGTTGAAAAAATAGTGTTTTCCAGCAGGAAAAATGTTTCTGAAGAAGAATAATTATAAAAAGAAAGAACGGAGGTCAGGTTAAATTTTTGGGGAGGTTTTTAAGCCGTAGTTCCGGAAAGAGACAAATAATTTAGAAGGAGTGGAAAAGATGACAAATGCCGGCGATGTATTTAAAGAGGGTTCTCCTGGTATCCCCCCATGTCAGGCGGCTTGCCCTATTCATCAGGAAGTGCGGGAGTATTTGCGTCTGATTGCCATTGGGGATTTTGACCGTTCTCTGGAGGTTATAAAAAGGTCAAGCCCGCTTTCTTCGGTTTGTGGCACAATTTGCGCGCACCATTGCGAAGATGAGTGCAGGCGCCAGAATGTTGACAAGCCCCTTTCCATACGGGGTTTAAAAAGGGCGGCGGTGGAGTTCGGAAAGGCAGATTTTCCGACTCCGGCAAAGGTTGATCCAGCTAAAAAAGTAGCCGTTATCGGTTCCGGACCGGCAGGGTTGATAGCAGCTTTTGACCTGGCGCTGCAGGGTTGCTCCGTTACTGTTTTTGAACGTGAAAAATACCTGGGCGGTGCCCCGCGGAACTTTATTCCCCTTTATCGTCTTCCCGATGAAACCGTAGAGAAGGATATTGAAAACCTGAAAAAACTTGGCATTGAATTCAAGACAGAAGTAGAATTCGGTACTGATTTTGGTGTGGAAGATCTTCAGAAAGAAGGTTTTAAATCTATACTTATAGCAGTTGGCCTTACAGCCAGCCGCGGGTTGCCCATTCCGGGAGCTGATCACAGCGATGTGCTTCTGGCGCTGGAATTTTTAAGGGCTTCGAAAAGAGACAATTTCAGGCTTGACGGGCGTGAGGTAGTTGTTATCGGCGGCGGTAATGTGGCGATGGACGTTGCACGCTCGGCTGTCCGCTGCGGCGCGTCAAAGGTAAGGCTCGTCTGCCTGGAATCGGAAGAGGAAATGCCTGCTTTCCCCTGGGAGATCGAGGAGGCCAAGGAAGAGGGGGTCGAGTTCAACTGTTCCTGGGGTCCCAAGGCCGTCAAAATAGAAAACGGGGTAATTCAAGGACTGGAAGTTAAAGAATGCTCCTCTGTTTTTGACGCACAGGGAAGGTTTAATCCCACCTACAATGAAGATAATGTGATGTTTGTACCCGGCAATACGGTTATTTTTGCCATTGGACAGGGGGCAGATCTCGAAGCTGTGAAGAAAGCTGGTATCCCCGTGGACGAGAGGGGACGGTTGGTCTTTGATCCTGCTACCATGAAAACTCCGGTAGAAGGGGTTTTTGCCTGTGGCGAGATCGTGGCCGGCCCCAGTACGGCGGTAAAGGCTATGGCAAACGGCAGGGTAGCTGCCATGGCGATTTATAACTACCTCGAGGGGAAACCTTTCATCAGCTCCATGGTTGAAGAGGAACAGCCCCTGCCCGAGCTGGCTTCCGATGTAGCGGAGAAAGTGAAAAAAATAGCCCGTCACGAGATTCCAATGCTTACTCCGGAAGAGCGTTCCGACAACTTCCAGCCGGTAGAAAAAGGCTATACCATGGCCATGGCCGTCTGGGAAAGCCTTCGCTGCCTGGGTTGTGCTGCCGGAGCGCAGAGGATCGTGGAAAAATGTGCCGATTGCCTGACCTGCCTGCGCACCTGTCCCTACAACGTGCCCGTGGTAAGCGAACAAGGCGATCTAATGATTCGCGATTTCCAGTGCCAGGCCTGCGGGCTCTGCCTGACCGTATGCCCGAACCTGGCTATTGAATTTCGTGCTCCGTATATTGAAGAAGCGGAAAAGGAGCTGGAGCCTGCTGTTAAGCGGTTGTTGGCTTCCAGAAACGGAAAACCGTCAGTATTGGTGTTATCCTGCGGCCTTGGCGCCTATGCTTTGCCGGAATTTAATAATTTCCTCAAAGATAAACCCGCTAACGTGGAGGTTGTAAAATTCCCTTGTATTTCCAAGATCGATACTTTGCACATACTCAAGGTCTTCCAGCTCGGTGCGGATGGAGTTATTGTGGCGGGCTGCGCGGAAAACGAGACAAACAGCTGTCCCTTCCAGCAAACCCTCTACTGGGCAGGCCAGCGCGTGAGCCGCGTTAAATCAATCCTCAAGGACGTTGGGCTGGAGGAAGACCGCCTAGCCCTTTGTAGCTTTAAACCTGAAGAGGTGGCTGACTTTGGCCAGGCTGCCGGTGAAGTGCTGCGGAAGATTGAAGAGCTTGGAAAGAGGTAAAGCTAAAATTATTAAAGTTATTTTAAGACATTGCTTTTTTATTGCCGGAAGGTTAATCTTCCGGTTTATTTTTAAAAAATTTAGGAGATAGCGATAATCATTATCATTTGCAAAAGGATGAAGAGTATTGGAAGCAGCAAAAATAACCATTGTCTATGATAACACGGCATTTCAAAAAAGGCTGCGGGCAGATTGGGGGTTTTCTTGCTATATTGAGGCCTATAACCGGAGAATTCTTTTCGATACGGGCGCCAGCGGCCCCATTCTTTTAGACAATATGAAAAAACTTAACATTGATCCCGGTAAAATTGAAGAAATAATTATTTCCCACGATCATTATGATCACACGGCGGGGTTATCCGACCTTTTGCAGATAAACCCGGTGAAGGTATATGTTCCAGCCGACTGTTCTTTCCCTGCAGGGGCGGCAGAGGTGATCAGGATTAGGGAGCCCCAAAAAATTCACGAGAACATTTTTTCAACCGGGGCCCTCGACGATTTTGAACAATCGCTCGTGATTAATACAAAAAAAGGATTGCTCGTGGTTGCAGGTTGTTCCCATCCTGGGGTCGAAAAAATATTCAAGGCCGCATCACAATTTGGAAAGCCCCGGGCACTTGTTGGGGGCTTGCACGGATTCAGCGATTTTGCCCTGCTTCGAGATCTGGAAATGGTATGCCCCACCCACTGTACCCAGTACAAGTTGGAGATCAATTATATATTTCCGCAAAAATATATTCCCGGAGGGGCCGGAAAGGAACTTTTTTACGGCTGAAACGTTTTATTAGTAGAATAAGAAAAGGGGGGGGAGAACTTTTATCCTATGATTAAAGGGTAAGAGTAAAATGATGGTTAAGTTCAGGAAGAAAAAGCATTTACATTATATGGCGGCATTAATGCTGGTTATCTTTTCTCTTGCCGGTCTTGCCGGTTGCGGCGCTGCTACGAAGGATTCGGCGCCGGCGATAGCTCCGCAGGAAATGGCCGAGGCGAGGAATATGGATATGGCGTACAGTATGTCCAACAGCGGAGCCCCAGCCGGCGCTGCGACCCGTGCTGAGGTAGAGAAGACAGGTGAGGACGGCGGTGTCGTTCAGCCGGCGGGCGGCGCCGGGGTGCGCTATGTTATTCTCAATGCCCGGCTTACTCTGGAAATTGAGGATATAGAGGAAACGACCAAAGAAATCCAGAAATCGGTAAAACAGCTCGGCGGCTATGTGGTCTCGCTGGAAATTTATGACCTTTCCCGGGAACGCCGGGCAGGGCATATGTCAGTCCGTATTCCGCAGGATAAGTATGCATATGCCCTGGAGATACTGGACGGGCTGGGCGAGATTAATAATATCAGCGAAAATACCAGCGATGTAACCATGCATTATATCGACCTGGAAGCCCGCATTACCAACCTGGAGGCGCAGGAGAAGAGAATGCGCGAGCTGCTGGACAGGGCGGAGAACATGGAAGATATCCTGAAGATCGAAAAAGAACTGGGAAGGATTCGCGGTGATCTGGAGTCGATGACCGCTGAGTTCAAGTACCTGCAGGAAAGAGTAAATTATTCAACCATCGATATTCGCCTGGAGGAAAGAGATCCGCGCCAGGAGACAGTAGTTGGCGGCTTTGGTAACTTTGGCGAAAGGATCGGGAATCTAATGGCTCTGAACACCAACCGCCTCCTGGATGGCCTGGCTAACTTTGTGATTGTCCTAATTGGGTCGCTGCCGATAATTGTCCCTTTACTGTTATTGATTATTATTCTCTGGAAAATCGTTGTGAGGAAACGGAAAATCCGGGAGCAAAAAAGCTACAGCCCGGGCAATATTCGCCTTCCCGGGGGAAATGGCAAAGAGTAAGAAAAATAACATCCCTCAATAGTGAGTGTAGAATAAAGGATTTACTCTTTTAAAAGTACGAACCGGAAGTTTTAATGGAAGTGCCCTGTGGAAGTATCAGGGCACTAATTTCTTTATCATTTGTCGATAATCTCTGCATACACCAACGTTTGGTTTAATAATTGATATGCAACTTCTCCGAAAGTAACCGGCCCAGCAAAAGGCGGTGTTGCTTTTCCCTCAAGTTCGCCATAAAGGTAATTGAGAATACAGTTACAGGAGAAGATTGGTTTGGTGCCCTTATGCTCTTGTAAGTGTTCTGCAAAGCTTGCTGCATAATTACTGACCGGACGTGCAAAACGGTATTCCTTTCCTGAAAAAACGGGGGCGTAAAAATCTACCGTCTTGCTTTCCTCGGAAATAGATTTAATGGAGACATTTATTAAAACACTGTTATAATCTGCTACTAACGGCAATTGAGTATCAATTTTGTTTTCTGATATGTAATCTGAAAATAACACTTCTTTTCCGTTGACTAAACATTTTGTCACTGATAAAGCGTCTTCCTCGAACTCGATTTTTATATCATTATCATCAACATCAAAAATATTTACGATACCAAGGGAAGCAATTTTATGATCGGGCAGGCAGATATGTAAGGCAACCGCTTTATCACCATATGACTCGCCGGTAACGCCATCATATACTTTCGCGCTTGAGTTTGTAGAGAGATCGAAACCTGAGATCCAGCCAACCGTCGGATTCATTAATAAATCATTTGAATTTGGCGCTTCTTTTGCATAAAATACAGCAACATCGCTTGCAAAAGGTATGACTAAAAATGACATCCCGTTTGGGTAGGAATCCTTTGTTATGTCAAATACATTGTTTTTATCGTACACTGCAGTTTTATAATCAACTGCGCAGGCAATTTCATTAACAAATAATCTATCCTTGGAAGTAATTCCGCCCTGCTCCGTAATAAAATAAGGGGTAGTTCCAGCAATCCACTTGCCTTTTGGTAATTGTTTCAACAAAGAGTCGTCAGCAGCAATATGTAAGACTCTACCTTCCTGGATCAATTTAATCGCTTGATCAAGATCAATAAACATATTCTTTACCTCCTATAATTTTTTCAGTGCTTCAATATCTTTTTCCATAATTGAAGCGTATTTTTCAAAAAACGCTTTCATTTCCTGCAAACAGTTTTTTAATTCCTCTGGTGTCTGATTAGCTGAATACTTTCTCTGTAATCTGGAAATTAACAAATTCAAGCCCAGGTTAGTTGACTCATATTTCGCTTGCTTTTTAATTAATTTCTTTCTCAAGTATTAAATTTAGCTCCATGTTCATTAACCTCCTTTCCTATTTGGTTATTAAAGTTTCAAATCGCCTGTTCTGTTATTGGGTAATGGTTTTAACCTGCTTGCAAAATCCTACAAAAAAAATCCTGAGAGTGCAAATATCCCCTTTTTGCATTCTTGTGAATAATACTATACTAATTGTTGATGCTTGGCAACATATCAAGTGAGCAAAAGAGTTAAATAATGCATATCCTGACTAAATTTGCAATTTTCCTTCTCTGTCATAAGCTATCATTCTTCCTGTTATCAAAAAGTTATCAATTAGCAACAACTACATAAAAACAAGTCTGTTAAGGAAAAATAAAAAAAAATGTGAGGTGTATGCAATATGGACTTTAAAGATGGCAATAAAGAAAAACATATATTAAAAGAGAGCAAGTCACCGGATTTACAGAGCTCAATAAGTTGGTACTCCTGGGGTAACGAAGCATTTGAAAAAGCAAAGGCAGAGGATAAGCCGATTTTGTTAAGCATATCCGGAAGCTGGTGTCACTGGTGTCATGTGATGGACAATACCACGTACAGCGATAAGCAGGTTGTCGAGACTATACGCAGGGATTTTGTTCCCATCAGGGTGGATACCGACCGCAGGCCGGATATAAATGCACGTTATAACCTTGGAGGCTGGCCGACAACGGCTTTTTTGACCCCAGAAGGTCATATTATTACCGGTGCTACCTATATTCCCCCGGAAAAAATGCTCGAATCCATGGAAGAAGTTATTGAGCTCTACCAGGAAGACCCCGATAGAATAAAAGGGGAAGTTCGGAGAAAAGACAGCGAAATTTCCAGGATAGAAAAATATTATAAAGGAAAGAAAAAGGGTACTGAGGCCAGGGGGGGAGCTCTGGAGACGGAAACTTTTGCTGATCTGCTGGGTTTTGCGGCGGATCAGGTTAAAGAAAAGTACGATGCGGAATATGGTGGGTTTGGCAGTTTTCCTAAATTTCCCATGTTTGAAGCGTTGGAACTGGCACAAGTGGCCTATCTATACCAGGGGGACCAAAATTGGCGGGAGATCTTTGAGCATACACTGCGTTCTATGTATACCGGCGGTATCTATGACCCCGAGGAGGGAGGTTTTTTCCGTTACAGCACTACCAGGGATTGGAGCATACCCCATTTTGAAAAAATGCTCGAAGATAATGCCCGAATGCTATCCTTATTACTTACATCCAAAAAGCTGACGGGAGATGATTTTTTTGCTGCTGCCGCCAGGGATGTGTTGCGCTATCTGGAAAACAACCTTTATCTTCCCGAAAGGGAGGGGTGGGCAGGTTCCCAGGATGCCGATGAAGAGTATTATTCTTTATCATTAGATGAAAGGCAGAAGAGGAGAAAACCGCGTATTGACCGGACAATTTATGTCAACTGGAACGCCCTTCTGGTCCGCTCGCTTTTTAAAGCCGCGGTTATTTTGGCGGAACCGCGCTGGTATGACCTTGCTATGAAAACATTAAATATGTTGAAAGAAAGCTGTTTCACTCAGGACATGGGGATGGCACATTACCTGGCCGAAGGAGAAGGCGAAGCGCAGGTATGGGGGCTGCTTGAGGACCAGGCAGCCATGGGGCTGTCTTTGACAGCAGCTTACCAGCACAGCGGGGATGTGAGATGGCTCGATATGGCCAGGGAGCTGGCTAAATTTTGCTTAGAGAAATTAGCGAGAGGAGAAGGCGCTTTTAGAGATAGGCCTGTGGGAGAAGAAGAGCTGGGGAAACTGTCCCAGCCGCTTTATGATATCGAAAACAATTCACTCTGTGCAAATTGGTTTGTTGAGATGGCCTCTTTGACCGGCGAAGAAGCTTACCTGGAAAAAGCTGCAGATATTATACATGCTTTTATGGGTGAATATCGCAGACACTCTCTTTTTAGCGCCGGGCTGGCGCTGGCAGCGCTCGGGGTCAGGGAGCGGGGTGCAGTGATTGACGTGGTGGGGTTACACGATGATCCCGGGCTATTACCGCTGCACAGTACAGCGGTAGCGGCATTTTTGCCTCCAAAAGTCGTCAGGTTGCTTGACCCCGAAAAGGCGGCGGAGATCGGCCGGAAAGAATATGCTGGCGTCAAGGGGGCTAGTGCCTTTGCTTGCCTGGGCAGGCACTGTTTTGAACCGGCAACCGATCCTGTGCAGCTGGAGGGGGTAATTGAAAAAATGATCAAGGAGCGGCGCGCCCATGTCCTTTTCACAGTGAAAGAACCTACAGGGGTATAGAACGGGCAACGCGGCTCTGCTGGCTTTAAACTTTATTAAAATACCATCTTTTAGCCTTCTTAGATTCGGCTGCCGGGATGCCCGGTCAGGCCGGCAGCCGGACTGTTACCGGTCTGTTAAATGTTTTATAGGTGTATAAGGAAATACCGACCTGTCAATTTAATATTTTTGTCATATCTTTCCTTGATTATTTTCATGATATTGAAACAAATAGGGCTTATAATCGTTTATAATAATGAGAAAGAAAGTTATTGCCGGCATCCGGCATATTAGAAAAAATTTGAGAGGGGTAATACCGGTGAAAAAAGCGGTTATTATTTTTTTGGTGGCGCTAATTGCTCTGATTCTTATTTTACCGGGATGTGGCCCGGGGGAAACACCTGAAGGGGAAACTCCTGAAACCGGGAATCCCGAAACGAAAATTCCTGAAGTAGAAACTCCCGATGAGGAAGAACCGCTGGAATATGAAATCGTAGGGGACCTTAATCTCCTTCCCGAAAAAGTGCGCAGAGCTGTGGAGGAGTTGAAAGCCGAAAGGGGATATTTTGTTTTCAGCGAGCCGGAATTTAACACCGGGGATGATGTTTTCTTACTGATTTCATCCGGAGAAAAGGCGACGGGAGGATACAGAGTTGTCCTGGATACTTTGAACGCTTCAAAGTCAAACTTGAAAGTGAATGTTGAAGAAACTGAACCAAAAGAAAGAAATGCTGTAATTCAAGTTTTAACCTACCCCCTGCTGGTAATTAAATTAAATGGAACCCCTGAAAACTATACGGTTCAAAATACTGAGAATGAAATATTTGAAGAACTGGTTTACAGCGATGAAAATGGTGGCAGTAAACAGTTAGAGAGAAAAACGGGTATATATTCGGGACAGATTGACAGCAATTTTGTGGAAATTAAGATAGATGGACAGGCAAAGGCTTTCATGCTGCCACAGGGGCTTTCCGGGATTCTTACCGGGCTTAGTAGCGGGGACAAAGTGAACCTCTGTTATTATGAGAACGAATACGGGCAGCTAATAATCGAAGAAATAGCAAAAGAATAGGTCTCATGAAATTATTATAGCTTGCTTTTTTAAGCAATACTCCTTTTTAGGACTTTAATTTTAAACTCTTGTGTACATTTGACAAGACTTTTTTAAGGGATCGTATAAATACCGATGTATTCAATGTTTGGAAGTAGCAAATTGAATAACATAGCAAATAAATCAACCTTGTTTTCGTATTTCAGGCAAAGCGCGCTGCACCCCCTTAGGTCACTGAACCTAAGGGGGCAGTGATTTTTATGGGTAATATAATAAAAGCATATGCCTCAGGGTGAAAAACCTGGGTTTTCATTTTCATTCCAGCTCCTTTTGATATACTGGACAGCGGGGTTGAAAATTGTTACATTAATATTGGATTAGGTAAAAGTTATACAAGATCATGTTTTTAGAAATATTGGTGGAAGCGGCAAAAGGAGGTGATCCTTCTGGCCATATTAAGCATAAACAACATTTCGAAATATTTCGGGGATCAGCCGGTCTTATCGGGAATATCCTTGCAATTGCATCAGGGAGAAAAGGTCGGGTTGGTAGGACCCAATGGAGCAGGGAAAACCACACTATTAAAAATTATCACAGGGGAGGTAGGGGCCGATGAGGGAGCGGTATACATGGCCAAAGAGCTTTCCCTGGGCTATCTTAGCCAAAAACCGGGGATGCTGCCCCATACGACACTTGAGGAATATTTAATGGAAGCTCTCAAAGACGTGGTTTTTCTCCGGCAGGAGCTGGCCTCTCTTGAGCGGAAGATGGCTTCTCCAGCCATTAAAGAAAACAGTGTTGCCCTTGATTCACTGATGCAGCGATATGGAGATCTTGCCCATCTTTTTGAGGAAAAAGGCGGTTACATGCTGGAAAAACGCTTGTCTGCTGTTGCAGGGGGGCTGGGTTTTACTGAAGGTGATTTTAAGCGTCGAGTTTCGGAATTCAGCGGCGGCGAAAAGACGAGAGCACAACTGGCTTTCCTTATCCTTCAGGAGCCGGATCTGCTTTTGCTAGATGAGCCTACCAATTACCTGGATATTGATGCTGTGGAATGGCTGGAAAATTTTCTGCGCGATTGTCCCGGTTCCATCATAGTGGTCTCCCATGACCGTTATTTTCTTGATCGGGTTGTTGGCAGGATTGTCGCTCTTAGAAACGGAAATCTGAGAAATTATCGCGGTAATTATTCTGCATATATTTCACAACGAGAGATAGAGGAGATAAGCGCGGAGAAAGCCTACAAAAAACAGCAGGCAGCTATCAAGAAGGATCTTGAATTTATTAGGACGGCGGCTGCGGACGAGAGGACCAAACGGCAGGCACGCAGCAGGGAAAAGCGGCTCCGGGCGCTGAATACGGTTTCGAGGCCTATGAAAGATAAATCTATGAATCTCAATTTCAGCTTTGCCGGGCGCAGTGGTAAGATCGTGCTTTCTATGGAGAATGTTTCCAAGGCCTTTGGAGAAACAGTTCTTTTTAAGAATGCTACTTTTAAAATAAATTGGGGAGATCGGGTTGCGCTGGTCGGGCCAAATGGTGCCGGCAAAACTACTCTCTTGCGGATTATAACAGGGGAGGAAATGCAAAGTGAAGGAAAAATCTATCTTGGCCCCAGTGTGAAGCCGGTGTATTTTGATCAGGAGCAGCAACAGCTTGACCTGCTCAGTACGCCATTGGAAACGATTATGAACGCTTCCTCCATGGGGGAGGCGGAAGCCCGGAAACATTTGGGGCGCTATCTTTTCCGGGAGGACGAGATCTTCAAAAAGATTGGGGATTTGAGCGGTGGGGAAAAAAGCCGTCTTGCCCTGGCAAAGATTGCCCTGGCCGCGGGTAATTTTTTGATTCTGGACGAGCCTACCAATCACCTGGATATCGCGGGAGTGGAGGAACTGGAGGCAGCGTTAGACGATTATCAGGGTACTTTACTTGTAGTCTCCCATGACCGTTATTTTGTTTCGCGTATGGCGACCAGGATTCTGGAGATCCGGGGACAACGGGTAAGGTTGTTTAAAGGGGATTACCGTGAATACGAGGAGATGAGGGCCAGGGAGAAAGAGGAGAAGTCTGCCTTGAAGGACCATCCTGAAGCATTATCCCGTCGCCGTGAAGAGGAAAAAAAACGTCGGGAAGAAAGAGAAAAAATCCTTAAACTGCGCCGTCAAAAGCGTACCCTGAAAAAACGCCTTCAGGAGCTGGAAGAAGAAATTCTCCTGAAAGAGCAGAAAGTATCTTCATTCCAGGACAGGCTGGCCGATGCGGGGATCTATCAAAACTTTGACGATGCCCGCAGCGTGGCGGAGGAATATAAAAAAGCACAAAAACGGCTTCACCTTCTTTATGAACAATGGGAAGCTGCCGCTCTCCAGCTGGAAGAACTGCCGGAGGAAGATAAAATCTAAACTGTTTGTTTCTTGTAAAAAGCAAATACTATAATTATACTATAATTATCCGTCAAATTTTGCTATTTGCCGGAACGCCGCTTTCACTTAGGGACAGTTTGGAGTGCCCCCCTCGTGGTATATACTTTGTTGTTCTTGCCTTTTGGCAAAGCAGAGCATTTTTATAGATGAAGATATTCCTGTAAGGAAAGGACGCCCGGATCTTCTCCCAGTTTTAGTTCTTCGATTATTTTTCCCGCGGCCTGGGCTGTATCCAGCGATGTGAAACAGGGGATATTATGTTCGACTGCAGATCTGCGAATACGGAAGCCGTCTGTTTTTGGCATTTTCCCCCTGGTCAAAGTATTGATCACCAGATCGATTTTGCCGGACTGGATTACATCGACCACGTGCGGCGACCCTTCGCGGATTTTATTGACAGTATCGACCTTTAAGCCGGCTTCCTTTAAAAAGAGGGCTGTACCCCTGGTGGCATAGATTTTAAAGCCCATCGCGGAAAGCCTTTGAATTAAGGGAAGCGCTTCTTTTTTGTCCTTATCGGCTACTGTGACCAGGATATTACCCTTACCGTCCGGAGAAAGGTTGAATCCCGAGGAGAGCAGGGCTTTGTAAAGTGCCTTTGGCAGATGCCTGTTGATGCCCATAACTTCACCGGTTGATTTCATCTCCGGCCCCAGCGAGGTTTCCAGAAGGTAGAGCTTGGAGAAAGAGAAAACGGGTGCCTTTATGCTTACAAAATCCGGCGGGTTTGCCAGGCCGCCTTCATAGCCTAAATCCCGCAGCGTTTTTCCAAGGGCAATTTTTGTGGCCAGGTTTATCATGGGGATACCCGTTACTTTGCTTAAAAAAGGGACTGTCCTGCTGGAGCGCGGGTTTACCTCCAGGACATAAAGCTCATTTTCGTGATGGACATACTGGATATTGAGACTGCCCTTGATCTTTAACGCCTGGGCCAGCTGTGTAGTATAAGAGACCACTTTCTGCTGAATTTCCGGAGACAAATTCATCGGAGGGTAAACGGCTATGCTGTCCCCGGAGTGAACACCGGCTTTTTCAATATGCTCCATTATTCCCGGGATAAGACATTCGTGCCCGTCGGAGACAGCGTCTACTTCCAGTTCCACACCCTTGAGGTATTGGTCAATCAGCACGGGGTGGTTGGGAGATACTTTTACCGCTGTGGACATGTACTCCCGTAGATCTTTAATATTGTAGACGATCTCCATTGCCCGGCCGCCCAGGACATAAGACGGGCGGACAAGGACGGGGTAGCCTATTTTTTCGGCTATTGTTTCTGCTTGCTTGGTAGTTATGGCTGTTCCCCCGGCCGGACGGGGAATATGCAGCGTTTCCAGCAGGTTGTCAAACCGGCGTCGGTTTTCAGCGGCATCAATATCTTTTACGGTGGTACCGATAATATTAATACCTTCCTGGCTCAAGGTTTCGGCGAGGTTGATAGCGGTTTGACCGCCGAATTGCACTACTGCGCCCATCGGGCGTTCCATCTCTACAATATTAAGGACATCTTCCGGGACCAGGGGTTCAAAATAAAGGCGGTCGGAAGTGTCAAAATCCGTGCTGACCGTTTCTGGGTTATTGTTTATTATGATCGATTCGATGCTTTCTTCCCTGAGCGCCCAAGAGGCGTGTACAGAACAGTAGTCGAATTCGATACCTTGGCCAATCCGGATGGGGCCTGCTCCCAGGACAACTGTCTTTTTGTTTTGGGAGGGAAGGCACTCGTTTTCATGGTCGTAAGTGGAGTAATAATAGGGTGTCTTAGCGTCAAACTCCCCGGCGCAGGTATCGACCATTTTATAAACGGGGGTAATCTTTTCCTTCCGGCGTTGGGAACGTATTTCCTCTTCTTTGCTTCCGGTTAACTGTGCAATGGTATGGTCGGCAAAACCATAATACTTGGCGGAGAAGAGGAGATCTTTGCTCAAGTTTTCTTTTCCGTCTGTTTTCAGCCGGTTTTCCAGTTCAACGATATGTTTTATTTTATGCAGGAAAAAATAATCAATTCCGGAGATACTGTTGATCTCCTCGAGGGAGACTCCTCTGCGAATGGCTTCTGCAACAGCGAAAAGGCGGCGATCCGTAGGAAAGGATAGCTCTTTCCACAGTGCCGTTGATGAGAAATCTTTCAGCTCGGGGAGCTCCAGGTGAAAGATATCGATTTCCAGGGACCGTACCGCTTTGAGCAGTGCTTCCTCAAAAGAACGGCCAAGGGACATAACTTCGCCCGTGGACTTCATCTGGGTGCCCAACGTGCGATCTGCAGTCGCGAACTTGTCAAAAGGCCAGCGGGGAAATTTTACCACGCAGTAGTCGATAGAGGGTTCAAAACAGGCCGCTGTATTGCCTGTAATGGCGTTTTTTATTTCATCAAGCCTGAGCCCCACGGCAATTTTGCTGGCAACTTTGGCAATGGGATAACCGGTGGCCTTGGAGGCCAGGGCGCTGGAGCGGCTTACTCTAGGGTTAACTTCGATCACGTAATAGTTATAGCTGGAAGGGTCCTTGGCAAACTGTATGTTGCAGCCGCCTTCGATACCCAGGGCGCGGATAATTTTTAAGGATGCTCCCCGTAGCTGCTGGTATTCGCGGTCAGTAAGAGTAAGTGCCGGGGCGACAACGACACTGTCTCCAGTATGAATTCCCATGGGGTCAATGTTTTCCATGCTGCAGATAGTGATACAGCTGTCCGCACTATCCCGCATTACCTCAAATTCGATTTCTTTCCATCCGGTAACGCTTTTCTCGATAAGGAGCTGGCCGATAAGGCTGTATTTTAATCCGCGGCGAGAGATATCCATGAGCTCCTGTTCGTCTTTGGCCATTCCCCCACCTGTGCCTCCCATGGTATATGCCGGCCGAACGATAACGGGATAGCCGATCTCTTCGGCGAGCGACAGAGCGTCCTCTGTAGTGGAGACAATGCCGCTGGGGGGAACGGGCTCCCCGATTTCCTCCAGCATCTGCTTAAATTTCTCCCGGTCCTCCGCTTTTTCTATTGTATCCAGAGGTGTGCCCAGAAGCCTGATACCGAGGCGATCCAGAGTTCCCTGGCGGGCTATCTCCTTGGCCAGGTTTAACCCGATCTGTCCCCCGAGTGTGGGTAAAAGCCCGTCCGGTTTTTCCCTTTCCAGTATGCGGGTTACAAACTCCGCTGTTAACGGTTCCAGATAAACACGGTCGGCCATATTAGTATCGGTCATAATGGTGGCAGGGTTGCTATTTACCAGCACTACTTCCACCCCTTCTTCTTTCAGAGCGCGGCAGGCTTGAGAGCCCGAATAATCGAATTCGGCAGCCTGCCCGATGACAATGGGCCCGGAACCGATTACCATGACTTTATTAATAGTGGCATCTCTCGGCATATTTCAATGCACCTCCAGATTCTTGTTGTTTTATAATTCTACATCTGGTTTCGCTTTATAGCGATCATCCTTGATTTGTTTTCAAAGTTGCTACGCCATATTTATTTAGTATGCCGTTAGGCTTGCAAACAACGATTATTTTTCTGACAACGTCCGGTGGCTGCCGGATGAGCGGATGATCGCTGTTGTTATACTTTCTTATACCGGCTTCAATAGCTCAAGAAAATGGTTGAAAGGATATTGTGAATCCGTTGATTCGGGAAATGTTTCCGGTAAACCGGGATATGCTTCCGGGTGGTACTGAATTGTAATTATACGTAAATTTTCATGCATGAGCCCTTCCACCGTGCCGTCGTTAAGATTTCTCCGGGTAACGGAAATTCCGACCGGTAGGCTTTCTTCATCGACGGCAAAACCATGATTTTGTGATGTGATATAGACTTTATCCCTGAGGATGTCTTTTACCGGGTGGTTGGCCCCCCGGTGACCGAATTTGAGTTTATAGGTTTTCCCCCCCAGGGCAAGAGCGATAACCTGGTGCCCTAGGCCGATTCCTAAAAGAGGGAGCTTACCGGCAAGTTCATTTGCCGTATTAATTGCATTTTTTGCCATTTGGGGGTCTCCCGGACCGCTGGATAGTACCAGTCCGGCCGGTTTGAGCTCCATAATATCCTGAGCATTTAAAGAAGCGGGCACCACGGTAATGCGGCAGCCCGTGTTATGCAGAGAGCGGGCGATGGAGAGTTTGAGGCCCAGATCCATGATGACAATGTGCGGCCCGTTGTTTTCCAGGGTATAAATTTCAGGTGTTGTAACTTCCGAAATAAGGTCAATTTCCGAGATATGTGGAGCCTTTTGTAACTTTTCCAGCAGGATTTCGCGGGGTGTATCCTTAGTTGTGATAACTCCCCTCATGCAGCCTTTTATACGGATATGTCTGGTTAAAGCCCTGGTATCGATATTGTCCAGAGCTACAATATTGTTTTCTTTGAGATAATCCCCGACGGTCATTACGGAACGCCAGTTGCTCGGTGTTAAGCAAAATTCACGCGCAATAACGCCCCTTAAAAAGGGGCGTCTGGATTCAAAATCTTCGGGGTTTATTCCATAATTTCCGATAAGGGGAAAAGTCATGGCCAGTATTTGACCGCAATAAGAGGGGTCGGATATAATTTCCTGGTAACCGGTCATGCTTGTGTTAAAGACAACTTCGCCCTGGGCTTCTCCCTCCGCTCCCCGGGAAATGCCCAGAAATGTAGTGCCATCCTCCAAAACAAGCCTGCCCTGCATCTTTTTACCTCCAATCAAAAAACCTCCACAGCCGGATATGGCCAGGAGGTTAAAAGCCACCTATAGAACGCTATAGTAAACTGTTAACTCCTTTCCAGCCTCTCCGGACTGGTTTAAAGGATCTTTAATTTCCCATCATATTTTAGCAGTAGGGGGTGGAGATGTCAACAAACAATACAAAATAAATTTGTTATTAAGCGAAATATTCTTCAGGGGTTTGGATCGGAATGTTAGTTCGATTAACAAAGTGTTTTTTGTTCCATGTAATGATTGCCCTGGCGTTATAAAGTTCCGCTTCTTTTAGAAATATTGCATCGCCCACAGTCATCTTACAAAATGATTTACCTTGGCTGAAATTCCATTATTAAGGTTTTTTAGTTCTTCAGAGTTCATTGTAAGTAATTGAGGTTGATTTTTGCTAATACGTTGTTTTATTTTGTTTTATTTTTTTATTAAGTGATTGTTATTCTTCTCTCAGGTCTTTTTCTTGAAAAGGCTTAATGGTGGCTATTGGTTTCCCATAGCGGGTTACGATTACGATGCTTCCTTGTAAAAAATTCAACGCGCGTTGTATTTTAAAAAACTTAGCGCTAGCTGACTTCTGTTTTTTACATTCATTTTTTTCATAAGGTTACTGATATGATTTTTTACTGTGTACACCGAAATACACAGTGTATTGGCTATATCTTTATTGGAGTACCCTTTTGCTACCAGGGATAATACTTCATTTTCACGATTTGAGAGGGGTTTGATCATATTAATTTTCATAACCTCTTTAAATAATACAGATGCCAAAGATTCCGACATGATGATACTGCCGTTATTAATATCAATTAAATAAGCCTCCAGCTTGCTAAAAGGAGTATCCTTTAAAATATATCCCTCAACACCCTGCTGCGTGGCTTCGTATACGTCTTCTTCATCTTCGGATACAGTCAGCATTACTATTTTCGTTGATGGACTGCTCTTTCTCAGCTTCGGGATATCTTCAAAAGAGCGGCGTCCGTTAATATATAGATCCAGCAGCAAGATTTGCGGTTTATTTTTTTTTATTAGATCAAGGGATGTTTCAATGCTGCTTGCCTCACCGCAGCATGTTGCCCAAGAGGTGTTGTTGATGAGGTTTCTCAAGCCGTTCCGAAATATTTCATGATCATCAATGATCATTATAGGAACTTTCATATTTTAACCTCCAGTATGTTGTCTAATACAAGATTAATGCTGGTGCCTTGATTCTTTTTTGAGGTTATCGCGATCGTTGCGCCAATATCGTCGGCTCTTTCTTTCATCACGGAGAGGCCATAACCATCGGTAACAGTATTCATGTCAAACCCGATCCCGTTATCGGAAATATGTATTTTTAAGGAATTCCCTATAGAGGAAATGTCGATTTTGGCTTTATCGGCTTTACTATGCTTCCGGATATTGGTTAAAGCCTCCTGGATAATCCTCAAGAGCTGTATTTTTGTAAAAAAGGGAAGCTGAAGCTTAATACTAATATCTGTGATTAGCTCAATATCCGCTTCAGTTTGGAAACGGGAGATATATTTTCTGATAGCATCCTCAAAAGATGTTTCGTCGTTCATTTTAGTAACGCGCAGCCCGAAGATTGCCTCGCGAACATCCGTATACGTCATTTCAATTATTGACATAAGAGACTGAATATGAGAAAGCTGATGATCATTTAGCTCATTCTTACAGGTACGGTGGATGTATTCTATATGATGCAGCATTGCCAGGAGCTGCTGGGCAAGTGAATCATGCAATTCCCGGGAGATGCGGTTTTGTTCCTCAAGGATTGCGATTGATTTCGATTGTTTGAGGAAGAAATACTTGCTGATGGCCAGTGAAAGGTGCCAGGCGATGCGTTTAAATAACCCCAGATCAAAGCTGGTATAATGAGGGTTGCACCTGGTTACCCCCAAAATTCCCAGGGTTTTGTCGCTAACAGTAAGTTTTATGCAGTAAAACCGTTCAATTTGATTTTTCTTGAAAAAGGATGAAAGAATATTATTATCCCCGCTTTTTTTGACAGCTATATGATCGCCCTGGCTAAATTCACCGGTTAGATAATCGGTAACCTCTTCAGTTAAGCTGTCCAGCGCTATACCTGTACTTAAAATCCGCTTGTCCGGGAGTATGCCCTTTTCAAATATTACAAAGGCTCCGTCGGCCTTCATTAGCACACGGCACTCTTCCAGTGTGACCAAACAAATCGCATTAATATCTTCAAAACCAATGATTTCTTTTCCCAGTGAGTAAAGATGTTTTGCTTCGGTTTCCTTTTTTTGGATTTTCCACAAATGGTAGCTGCTATGTATATACGACCCCAGCAAATTTCCGGTGAGCGAAAGAGCTTCAATCTCTTTGGTGGAAAAATTCCGTTTTTTAAAAGAGCCCAGGTCAATTATGCCGAGAACCTTTTCAGGGGATATAACAGGGATGGCAATAAAAGCTTTAATATTTTCTTTGTACTTTTTCCTGATAAATCTTATGTCGTTTGCCGCATCTTCACTGACTCTAACCTGCCTGAGTTCGGCAGCAGTGCCGCTAAAACCCATCCCCATGAAAATTTTATTCACATCTTCAAGATATTTTTGTGAAAAGCCTCTGGCGGTTATTAATTCAAATATTCCGGGTGTAGCGCCGTTTTCAAGATATACTGCACCTGCATTAAAATCATATATTTCCATGATTTTTGATAGGATGTGTTCTAATTCAAGCTTAGCCTTTTGGTTGTAGATTGATTGAAATTGAGCATTTTCAAATGTAATTTGAATATTATCAAGGGGTTCTTTATTATTGCTCATGCTATTCCTTTTCCATATCTTGAACTAATAATAAATATATTTTTTATATTTCGTCATTAATAATGAAAATCCTGCTAAGAACTGATTATTCATAGTTCTTTTTTACTATGAAAATAAGCTAAAGGAACTGCAAAGACATTATTTGAATATTTTTTTTAAATAATATAATAAAATAAACATAAATAATCCAGTTTATAAAAAAATTTTAACGGTAACGAATACCTATTACTTTTTTGAATGTTTTGCTTTACAGATGGAAAGGGGGAGATAGCGAAAAAAATGTTATGGTTTAGCAATGCAAATGTAGGAATTTTTTAAAAGTTGATATTTTGGGGAAAAGAGGAGTGCTGATATACCTGAAATACAAATAAAGCTGATGAAAAAGATTGTCTTATAAGTATTTCGCCCGCAAAGATAGAGGAGGTGGAACTATGAGTAAATTATCACTTACTCTGGCTTGTGCACCGTATGATCGGGTTCAGGCCTTGCTTAAAGGAGCGGTGAGTCCAGAAGGCATTGATCTTAATTTTTTGCCAATGGAGGTAGAAGAGATATTTTGGCGTCAATTAAGATACGGTGAATTTGATGTCTCCGAATGCTCATTATCATCATATAGCATGATTAGAGCAAAGGGGGATGACCGGTTCATTGCTATTCCGGTTTTTCCTTCAAGGTTTTTCCGTCATTCATGTATTTTTATCAATACTCAAAAAGGAATTGAGCGGCCGGAAGACTTAAAAGGAAAAATTGTAGGGGTGCCTGAGTATCAGATGACGGCCCCTGTTTGGCAAAGGGGCATCCTGGCAGATGAGTACGGTGTGCAGCCTCGTGATATCAGCTGGCGGGGTGGAGGACAGGAAGAACCGGGCAGGGTTGATAAGGTTAAAATGAATCTACCTTCCGATGTGCATTACGAGTCGATCCCTTCTGACAAAACACTTTCCGAAATGCTCAATAATGGTGAAATAGATGCACTTTTAACAGCCCGAACACCTTCCTGTTTTCAAAAAGGCTCTCCAAATGTAGCGCGTCTTTTTCCTAACTTCCGTGAGCTAGAAGAGGATTATTATCGGCGTACCAAAATTTTTCCTATTATGCATACCATTATTATCAGGCGTGAAATTTACGATGCTCATCGCTGGGTAGCCATGAGCCTTTACAAGGCGTTTTGTGAATCTAAAGAAATAACAATGCGCAATTTTGATATTACTTCAGCTCTTTATACTACCCTTCCGTGGATGGTTGGCGAAGTTGAGCGGACTCGCCGGGTTATGGGAAACGACTTTTGGCCATATGGAATAGAGCCCAATAGGAAAACATTGGAAACCTTTTTCCGATATCACTACGAGCAAGGTCTTTCGAAAAGAAAAATGACCATAGAAGAACTTTTTGCACCGGAAACAATGGATGAATTTAAAATATAATTCTTAAGCAACATTGGCACAATTATTTTTTTGGGGAGGGAATGTAATGTCTCAGCCGCAGATTCAATTTAAATCTGAGGTATCGGCAAAAAAGGCTTATAATCTTATTTTCCGAATTATTATTGGACCGTTGTGTTTTTTTATAGTCCAGGCTATTCCCCTAGCCGGTTTAGAACCAAAAGCTCATTTTGCCCTTAGTTGCTATGCCTGGATTCTTGCCTGGTGGGCTACAATGCCCATTCCCTGGGCAGTTACAGGCTTATTACCGTTAATCCTTTTTCCTCTTGGAGGTGCCATGCCAATTAAGGAAGTAGCTTTGCTTTACGGGCAACGGGTTTTTTTCTTCCTCTTGGGAGTAATGTTGTTTGGGCACGCTTTTCGAAAACATGGCTTAGCTAGAAGAATGGCGGTTAGTGTATTAAGCATTCCAGGAATAGCTACTTCGGGTACTAGACTTGTCCTAGTGATAGTCATAGTATCAGCAATTGTTTCGGCTATGGTTGATGATGCGGCATCAGTAGCAATTATGATTCCAATCGCCCTTTCTGTAGCAAAATTTGCAGGAGATTCTTATGCAAAGTCCTCAAGAATAAGCGGTATCAGTACCCCAAACTTGATGACAGCATCCTGTTTGGGAGTGCTTTATGGTTCTGCAGCAGGCGGTATGGCAACCCCGGCAGGAGTGCCTTTTAATCCTTTGGCTATTTCTCTTCTCAATGAGCTGACAGGATATCACGTAAGTTTTGCTCAGTGGACTCTAACAGGAATAATCCTTATGATTGCTACTATTCCTGTTTACTATTTGGTTTTGAAATATATGTCACCACCAGAAGTTCAATCTATCGCAGAAGGAGCAGAATATTTTAACGAAGAAAAGAAAAAACTTGGCCAGCTGAGCCAGGGGGAAAAGAATGTTCTTTTTGTTTTGATTGTAATGGTGGTTTTGTGGTTTTTGCCGGGTTTTGTTAATATCAGTTTCCTGGATATCTGGTATGTTCCTCCGGTTGGAATGCTCATCCTTTTTCTTCTGCCGGTCAATGCACAAACGGGAGAGATGACCTTAAGTTCTAAAGATTTTCAGGAAGGAGTGTTATGGAATGTCTTATTCCTGGTTGTAAGTGGTACTGCACTGGCAAGCGGATTGGTCCAACTGGGAATAACCGAATGGCTTGAAGTAATAATTACAGGCGGTTTGTCAGCTTCTATACTTCCATGGTTTGCCGGTATCATCACTCCAATATTAAGCCACCTTACGAGCGGAACGGCAACTACTTCAATGGTATCAACTATCCTGTTTCCTATAGCCAACAACCTGGGCTATAACCCTGCAATTCTAGCCAGAATCATTACCGGTACAGCGCTGGCTGTATCCTTTCCCTGGGCCGGTGCAGCGGCGGGAACTGCCTTTTCTTCCGGTACATTTAGTTTTGGAACCATGTTTAGGATTGGTGTTGTAGCTACATTTTTTACTATGATAGTAGTAACGTTGCTGAGCATTATCTTGGTACCAGCTTTGGGCGCTTTTTCTTTAATTTAAATATATCATTTTATAAAAAATATTATATTTCAAATGTAAAGGAGCGAATTTTATGGATAAAATGATTAGTTATAATCGCTTAAACTGTGATGCTCGTGATATCAAACAAGCAAAAGAACAACTGGTTCTGGGCAGCCGCATCCTTGCCAACGAGGGAATACTGGATGGGCTTGGCCATCTAAGTATCAGAAACCCTGAAAACCCCGGTACTTTCCTGCAGAGCAGATCTCTTTCTCCCGAGTTTATTACCGTGGAGGACATTATGGAAATTGCTCTGGACGGTAATGTTGTAGTAGGTATTGAAGGAAAAAAACCTTACGGCGAGCGCATCCTGCACGGTGCTATCTTAGAAGCGCGTCCCGACTTAAACTGTGTCTTCCACGGGCATCCCCTGCCGCTTATTCCTTTCACCGTTTGCAAAGATATGCCTTTAAAACCCGTAATGAACTACGGTGCAATCTTCTATAATGGTTTTGGTTACTATGATGACTCCGATGTTAGTAGCGGAACCATTATTATAACTCCCGAAGAAGGTGCCCGCGTTGCCCGGGCAATGGGTGATAAATATGCTTGCCTGCTTCGCGGTCACGGAGTGGTAACAGGTGCGGAAAATATTCCTCAGCTAGTACTTGACACAATTCTTTTGACTAAAAACGCTGAGGTACAGCTGAGTATTGAAGCTGCCGGCAAAGAACCCAAGCTTACCACCAGCGAAGAAGGCAGAGCTTACAGAAAAATTATGCATGCCGACAACGCTTTGCTCCGCTGCTGGAACTATTATGTTGAACGTGCAAAAAAGGCTATGCCCGACATCCGTGATCTGCAGGGCTAATTTACTAAAAATTATAAAAAAATTATATTGTATCACTGGGCAGGCATTTACATGTCTGCCCTATTACTGAACAAGTCTGCCAGATTATAAATAAAAGGCAGCAATCTAATCGTTTATGGAATTATATGGAATTACAATAAGTGTTTAAGGACTTTTTTTACTACATAAATATTATGAAAGAGGAGATGATAGTATGAACCTTACGATGCTAGTTATCTCTGCTATTATAGTCGCCATAGCGCTAGGATTTGTATTTAAAATCAATGTTGGGCTTTTGGCTATTGTATTTAGTTATATTATCGGCGCTTTTTTTATGGGGCTTAAAACCAAAGATATTATCTTAATGTGGCCGACTAATCTCTTTTGGATGATTCTGACCATTACTTTTTTTTACGGGTTCGCGATGTCAAACGGTACCTTAAGCGTTATTGCCCGCAAGACTGTTTTTGCTTCAAGGAAATATCCCTATTTAATACCAATCACACTCTATATTCTGACATTGATAATTTCAGGAATAGGCCCCGGGGCGATAGCTGTATTTGCATTGATGTCGCCCCTAATCATGGCTATTGTAATGGAATCAAACATAAGCCCTATATTAGGCGCGACTATTATCATCTGCGGAGGCTCGGCTGGCGGTTGGTCTCCGATAGCCGTAAATGGAGTTGTTACGCGGGGAGTAATAGAAACGGCGGGATATGGGGCAGATTCAAGTGCTTTAAGCGCCTCAGTATTTAGCAATATGCTTATTGTCTGCACCATTGTTTTTATCTTGGCGTATTTTATCCTGGGGGGGTACAAAGCAAAAGCACTAAATATGGAGACCCCGCCTGATTTTAATAGGGATCAGATAATAAACATCTATTTAATAGCAACCGTTTTATTGGTTGCTATTCTTCCCCAGGTGTTAGCAGTTATCTTTCCCGCATCTAAAATGCTGGCATTTTTAAAGAATCAAATTGAAATAACCTTTATTGCAGTTATTGGCTCTGTCATTGCCATGTTTTATAAAATTGGCAATGAAAAAGATGTCATATCTAAAGTTCCCTGGGGTATAATCGTCCTTATCTGTGGAACAGGAATGCTTATTAGTGTTGCAGTAGCAGCAGGTACTATTACCACCTTGTCTGCTTGGATGGGTAATCATGTATCGGCCGCTACAGCTCCCATCTTCCTTTCTATTGTCTCGGGGGTTATGAGCATTTTTTCAAGTACGTTAGGCGTAGTAATTCCCACTCTATATCCTATGGTACCTGGTGTAATTGAAGCAACAGGTAATAACCCAGGGGTATTATTTTCAATTATCGCGGTTTCTTCCGTATTGGTAGCATATTCACCCTTTTCCACAGCAGGAGCCTTGGCGGTCGCAGCTGTGGCGGACGAGGCTAAACGGAAAACATTATTTAATACCCTTTTAATAATTCCCTTCATTACCTTGTGTCTAAATGTTCTATTTGTAGTTATAGGTGTAATCTATTAACGAATTTATTATAGACATAGTTGATCAGCTATATCAATATTTGGATATCCTTTTGTTGCCAGGAGTTATAAACAGATAATCATCCAGAAAAAACCAACATTTGAATAATAATGGGGGACGTATAAATTGAGATGTTCACGTCTGGTTCTAAGAGAGCCTGAAGGTAACATCTTATATTTTATTAAGCTGTTTTTTCCCCTAACCGCTCTTATGTTACATCTTGTCGTAGTGAAAATTCCCTTCTTTTGCAATTTATCTATTGCCCGAGTAGTAGTGACCCTGTTTAAGCCTGCAAACATGGCGACTTCTTCATGACTGAAGGGTAAGCTATCATTGGGGAAATCGGATATGTCCTCCTCTAACAATAAATTAAGCAAGTTAAGTATTCGATCTTCACTTTTATCCAAGCTTACATGGTCAAGCTGCTTGATAACTACTCTAAAACGATGAACAATATTTTTCAAATAGGCAATGGCAGCATCCGGATAAATTAGATAAAGTAAACGAAAATAGCTTAAAATATGATGCAAAAAGATGGATATATCAATGGCCCTATTTCTGTTTATAGGGCTTGTTGTTTTCAGTAGGGTTGTTAGTGTTCGAATAGAAAATGCCAAATAAAGGGGATTTTACATTTTTAAATATAAGGTTTTACGCCTTTAAAAAAGTTTTATCTTTTAAGGATGAAATAAACGAGAAACATCCAGGTAATAAATGTTCAAAATACGCTCATAAAAGCATGTTTTTTCAGGGTAGATTATGGTATTATTGATAGTATAGCAGAGGCGAACAAAGAAGGCTTAGAATATTGGACCGCAATTATGGCAAATGGTTTTTGAATACGGTTAAAAGGACGATTATCAAATACGGTATGATTAAAGAAGGGGATGCCCTTGCCCTCGGGGTTTCCGGGGGTAAAGACAGCAGCGCCCTCCTTTATATTATGTCTCTAGTGCAGCAGCATGCTCCCTTTCCATTTTCCATGCAGGCAGTTTTTGTCGATATGGGCTGGAGAATGGATATTGCGCCGTTGCGGGATCTGTGCTTGCGCCTGCAGATACCCCTTTTCGTAGAAAAGACGCTTATCTCAAGAATTGTTTTCGATGTGCGGCAAGAGAAAAATCCCTGTTCGCTGTGTGCTAAGCTCAGGCGGGGAGCTCTACATAAAGCGGCCAAAAGCCTTGGGTGCAACCGGGTTGCCCTGGGCCACCATCTGGATGATGCTCTGGGTACCTTTTTCTTAAATTTATTTTATTCCGGTACGATAGGTACATTTAAACCCCATACTTATCTTGACCGGCGCGATCTTTATCTGATAAGGCCGTTGATCTGTCTCAAGGAGAAGGCAATAGCCTCCCTTGTTAAAAAAGAAAACTTGCCGTCTATTGAAAACCCCTGCCCTGTTGCCGGTAAAACAAAGCGCGGGGAAATGGGGGAGGTAGTGGATTTTATCTCCCAGCGTTATCCATTTTTATATGAGAGGTTTATAACTTCTCTCGAGAAAAGCGGAACTTGGCCGGTTAAGCCGTATTTTGTCGGCGATGATTAGAAATCATCCAATACATGAAGGCTTTCAATTAAAGCTTTCAATTTAATAAGAACAGAAGGGAGCTAACACTAATGAACCCAGCAGAATTATGCCGGGATATAATCGATTGGCTGCAGAGAGAGGTTTTTTCGTCGGGAGGTAAAGGCGCAATATTTGGACTGAGCGGGGGCATTGATTCTGCACTGGTAGCCGTACTCTGTAAAAAAGCCTTTGATAACCGGTGCCTGGCGTTGATTATGCCATGCCACAGTCTTGATATTGATACGGAAAATGCTTTGCTGCTGGCAAGAGAGTTTGAAATACCCTATATGATTATTTCGCTGGACGGGGTATTTGACCAGATGCTTCTCTCCCTTGGGGAAAAGCCGGAGGAGGCGGGAAAGAGCCTGGCTGCAGCAAATATTAAGCCCCGCCTGCGAATGACTGCCCTTTATTACCATGCCGCTAAAAATGGCTATCGCGTTATCGGGACGGGGAATAAAAGCGAGATTGCCATCGGCTATTTTACAAAATACGGTGATGCGGGGGTGGATCTGGAACCTATCGGCGATCTTTTAAAAGAGGAAGTGATAAAGCTATCTGAGTATCTCCAAATTCCACGTGAGATAATCGATAGAGAACCAACAGCCGGATTGTGGGAGAACCAGAATGATGAGGATGAAATGGGTTTTTCTTATCGCGAACTTGATTGCTATTTAAGAGGCGAAGCTGTAGATCCTGCTATCCAGAAAAAGATTGCGGAAATGCAGCGGTCCAGCGAGCATAAACGCAACATGCCTCCGATTTATTTAAAAAATAATAAAGCAGGTTCTAAAGGGGCTAATTAGCGGTATTTCTTATTGTCAGTGATAAAAAGTTGTGTTAAAATAAATTTCTAGTAAAAGTTTTTTATTAAAATAAAAAACCGCCTTAATCGGCGTTTTTTTTAGGAGTATGCTTGCATTTGATTACGGGCTGTGATAAAAATGAGTATACCGCTTTGGCGGATAAATAATATAGTTTGCTTAAATAATAAGTCTTCATGTATGTCCGGTCCCGGTTGGTTGTTCCTGCCATAACTTTGATTTCCTGTTAGATAAAAGGAGGTTGGCATAATAAGTGTATAAGTGGGAAAAGATAGACACTAATAAAGTCTGTCTGGAGGTTGAGGTTCCTGTAGAGGAAGTTGACGATGCTTTGGATAAGGCTTACAGTAAGGTAGTTAAGAAAATAACTGTTCCGGGTTTTCGTAAGGGTAAGGCTCCAAGAAAAATACTGGAATCCCGCTATGGACCGGAAATTTTTTATGAAGATGCGCTGGAGATTCTGGTTGATCCCAATTATAATAAGGCTGTAAAAGAATGCCAGCTTGAGCCGATTGATAAGCCTGAACTCGAGCTGGTTCAGATGGAAAAAGGCAAACCTCTTATTTTTAAAGTTACTGTAGATGTAAAGCCCGAGGTGGAACTGGGCGATTATAAGGGAATTACAATAGAACAGGAAAAAAAAGAGATTACCGCAGAAGATGTGGAAAAATATTTAAGCTCGCTCAGGGAACAACATGCCAGATTAGTTACCCTTGAGGAGGGGGAAATACGTGAGAAGGATCTGGCTGTCATTGATTTTTCCGGTACTATCGATGGTGAACCCTTTGAAGGGGGAGAGGCTGAAAACTATTCCCTGGAGATCGGTTCGGGTTCTTTTATTCGGGGTTTTGAGGAACAGCTTATAGGAGCGCATAAGAACGAGGAAAGGGAGGTTAAAGTCACCTTTCCTGAAGATTATAACCAGGAAGAGCTTAGAGGGAAGGAAGCGGTTTTCCATGTAAAAGTAAAGGAAATTAAAAGGCCTCAGCTTCCTGAGTTAAATGATGAATTTGTCCAGGAACTAACAGAAGAGTTTTCCACCTTAGAGGAGTTTAAAGCTGATGTAGAGAATAAACTTAAAGAGAACCTGGAAAATAAAGAAAAAATTAACCTGGAGAGCATGCTCATTGAAAAAATTGCTGAGGAGTCCAAGGTTGACGTTCCTGAAGTACTTGTAGAGAGGGAATTGGATAACAGGTTGGCTGAATTCGAATACTACCTGCGCATGCAGGGGCTTACTCTTGAACAGTACGGGCAGCTGGTAGAGGGAGGAATTGAAAAAATAAGAGAAGAACAGCGTGGTGAAGCGTTAAAGCACGCTAAGGCGAATCTGGTTTTGGATGCGATTATCAAGAAAGAGGCTTTAGAAGCTACTGATGAGGAAGTTGAGGAGAAGATCAAAGAGGTTGTGCAGAATACAAATGTCAAAAATGGGGATGAAATAGACCTGGAAAAAATAAAAGAACAGTTTGAAAAGCAAGGCCGCCTTGACATAATTGCACATGAAATTAAATATCGTAAAGCTATCGATCTGCTGGTTGAGCATGCTAATATTATTCAGATTGAGCCGGGGAGTACAGGAGAAGTAAACAATAAGGATGAGGGAAAAGAAAAAGGCGTAAAAACTGAATCAAAGGATGAAGGTGAAAAAAAAGACCCCGGGGTTGAAGATACTCCCAATACCCGGAAAGAGGATGAATAAACTTAAGAGTGTATGCACTAAAAAGGGCGTTTAGCGGTTTAAGAGAGGTTTTAATGGGTTTGCTTGCCTTGCAAAGATTCTATTTAATTTTTATCAGGGAGTGTGTGAACAATGGAAAATGAAAAAAACCTGATGCAATTGGTTCCTATGGTAGTTGAGCAAACAAGTCGCGGCGAGAGGGCATATGATATTTATTCGCGTCTTTTGAAAGATAGGATTATTTTTATCGGCACGCCGATTAATGATACTGTAGCTAATCTCGTTGTTGCCCAGCTGCTTTTTTTAGAGTCAGAAGATCCGGATAAGGATATCAATCTTTATATAAATACTCCCGGTGGAGAGATATATTCCGGGATGGCAATTTATGATACAATGCAATATATTAAGCCGGACGTCTCTACTATCTGTATTGGTTTGGCGGCAAGTTTGGGTGCCATTTTATTAGCTGCCGGGGCAAAGGGAAAAAGGTATGTGCTGCCAAATTCCCGCGTAATGATGCACCAACCTCTTGGGGGAACCAAAGGGCAGGCTGTGGATATCGAGATTCATGCAAAAGAGATTTTGCGCCTTAGGGAGTCCCTGAATAATATTCTATCTCGTCATACGGGACAGCCGGTTGAACGTATTGCCAGGGATACCGATAGGGATTTTTACATGTCGGCTGAAATGGCTGTTGAATACGGTTTGGCTGATTCCATCATGGAGAACAGGGAATTAAAGAGGTGAAATAATTAATGTTCAAATTTAGCGATGAAAAAGGGCAGCTCAAATGTTCCTTCTGTGGAAAAAATCAGGAGCAGGTACGCAAACTGGTTGCGGGTCCCGGTGTTTATATCTGCGATGAGTGCATAGAGCTATGCAACGAGATTATTGAGGAAGAAATAGGGGATGATTATGAACTGAACCTGGTAGACCTTCCCAAACCTGCGGAAATTCACGAAGTGCTCAATAAATATGTTATCGGTCAGGAAGATGCCAAAAAGGTACTCTCCGTGGCAGTTTACAATCATTACAAGCGGGTGAACGCCGGACAGAAAGCGGACGATATTGAGCTGCAAAAGAGCAATATCCTGCTCATCGGGCCTACCGGTGTGGGGAAAACACTTCTGGCGCAGACCCTTGCTCGCCTTTTGAACGTTCCTTTCGCTATTGCCGATGCCACTTCGCTGACGGAAGCCGGCTATGTAGGGGAAGATGTTGAAAACATTCTTCTCAAGCTGATCCAGGCGGCTGATTATGATCTGGAAAAAGCGGAAAAGGGTATTGTCTATATCGATGAGTTTGATAAAATAGCGCGAAAAAGTGATAACCCTTCAATTACGCGGGATGTCTCCGGTGAAGGTGTTCAGCAGGCGCTATTGAAGATACTCGAAGGAACAGTAGCCAGTGTTCCTCCGCAGGGAGGGCGCAAACACCCCCACCAGGAATTTATGCAGATAGATACAACGGATATTCTCTTTATCTGCGGCGGGGCCTTCGACGGCCTTGAAAAGATTATTCTCAAGCGCATAGGCGCAGGAGGGTTGGGCTTTGGAGCAGATGTCAGACCTAAAATCGACCTGAAGATAGGCGATATACTCCGCCATGTTCATCCTGAAGACATGATCAAATTCGGGTTAATACCGGAATGTATAGGGCGTCTACAGGTGATCGCTGTGCTGGATGCCCTTGATCGCGATTCTCTGGTTAGGATTTTAACAGAGCCTGTTAATTCGCTGGTTAAGCAGTACCAGAAAATGTTTGAACTGGATAATGTCCAGCTGGAGTTCAAAGAAGGTTCGTTGGAGGCTATTGCCGATGAAGCGACAAAACACAAGACCGGTGCTCGCGGCTTAAGGAGCATCATGGAAAGTTTTCTGCTGGATATTATGTATGAAATACCGTCTCGCGATGATATTGATAAGTGTATTATTACGCCCGGAGTGGTTAGAAAAGAAGAAAAGCCCAGGCTTCTTACTTCAGGGAAAAGGCATAAAAAGGAAGTATCGGCATCCTAGATGCTTTTTTCTCCAGGGTGGCCTGCAGGCGGCCACCTTTTTTATTTACTTTTTATTGACGATTGTCTTCTTCTACTGATCCTATATAGCTTGGTTACGGTTATTTATATCCTTCTCAGGAAATAATATATAAAGAATTTTAACCCTGAGAAGGATGTGAGGATAATTTGTACGGTTGGGCCGGACTTTTTGGTTTAATCCAACTGTTTTTTGCTGTAGTAATAGGGCTTTATTTTTGGAATCTGTTGCGCAATCAAAGAGGGAGTAAAGTTGCTATTGAAAAAGAATCATCCAAGGAAATGGATGAACTTATTCGCATGCGTTCACTTTGCCTGACCGAGCCCCTTGCAGAAAAAGTGCGTCCTTCTTCTTTTGCTGAAATAATTGGACAGGAAGACGGACTAAAGGCTTTAAGGGCCGCTCTTTGCGGGCCCAACCCCCAGCATGTTTTGCTTTACGGTGTTCCGGGTGTAGGGAAAACAGCAGCAGCACGGCTGGTTCTGGAAGAGGCAAAAAAAAATAAGCTGTCTCCCTTTACAAAGGAGGCTAAATTTGTAGAGGTCGATGCCACTACGATGCGTTTTGACGAGCGGGGGATTGCTGATCCCTTGATGGGCACCGTTCACGATCCTATTTATCAGGGCGCTGGCCCCTTGGGAATGGCGGGAATACCGCAACCCAAACCCGGTGCGGTTACAAAGGCTCACGGTGGGATTCTTTTTATAGATGAAATCGGTGAACTTCATCCCGTGCAGATAAATAAATTGCTCAAAGTTCTGGAGGATCGTAAAGTATTTTTAGAAAGTGCTTATTATAATAGTGAAGAAAAAAATGTGCCCCGTCACATCCACGATATTTTCCAGAACGGACTTCCTGCAGATTTTCGGCTAATCGGCGCTACAACGCGTCAACCGGAGGAGATCCCGCCGGCCATTCGCTCACGCTGCATGGAGATTTTTTTTCGCGCGCTTACACCGGAGGAAATCGGTAAAATTGCGTTGAATGCTGCCCAGAGAATTGGTTTTGAGATAACACAGGATGCATTGAAAGTGATCACTACCTTTTGCTTAAACGGTAGGGATGCGGTAAATATGGTCCAGCTTGCGGCGGGGATTGCCCAGGGGGAAGGAAGATCTGTCCTGGAAGGCGAAGATATGGAGTGGGTTGTGAACAACAGTAGGCTTACGCCCCGGCCTGAGAAAAAGATACCCGAGTATCCGCAAGTGGGGCTGGTAAACGGACTTGCGGTTTATGGGCCTCATCTGGGTGCGCTTCTTGAAATTGAGGCTTCCGTCCTTTTTGTTGGGAAAGGGGATGGGAGGCTCAGTATTACCGGTATCGTCGAAGAGGAAGAGATGGGCGGCATGGGCAGAACGCTCAAACGTAAAGGCACTGCCCGCGGCTCGGTGGAAAACGTATTAACAGTGCTCGGTCATTTGCTTGGTGAGAATATGCGGGATTACGATATCCATCTTAATTTTCCAGGTGGTATTCCAGTAGACGGCCCGTCAGCTGGGGTAGGGATTGCTACGGCGGTGTATTCCGCCTTTTCCAAGATTCCTGTCGATAATACAGTGGCGATGACCGGTGAGCTCTCCATCAGGGGAATTGTGTGCCCTGTTGGCGGAGTAACTGCAAAGATTGAGGCTGCCCGTGATGCGGGTGTTAAAAGAGTATTTATACCCGAAAAAAACTGGCAGCATATTTATAACAATATCAAAGATATCAAAGTAATTCCTGTTTCTCATCTTAAAGAAATTTTAGATGAAGTGCTGATTATAAAAGATAATATTCCCAAACCGGCCCCGAAGAGGCAAAACGATCTTTATTCTGCCGGTTCAACAGTTTCTTTCCGGGCAGAAAGAGGAAATAAATAATTAGAAGAGAAGAATAAACGGGAGCAGGAGTTGTTCCAGGGATTATCAGAGAGGAGGAGGGACAATAATGAGCATAAAATTGCCGCTTTTGCCGTTACGAGGAGTTGTCGTGTTTCCCAATATGGTCCTTCATCTCGATGTTGGCAGGGAACGTTCGATAAATGCCCTCGATGAAGCCATGGTTAATGATAATAAAATCCTGCTGGTTGCTCAAAAAGAAGCAAAAATAGACGATCCGGAATCCGGCGATCTCTACCCCCTGGGAACTGTTGCTAACATCAAGCAGATGTTGAAACTTCCGGGAGGGACTATTCGCGTTCTGGTGGAGGGGCTAAGTCGTGCCCGGATCAAGAATTTTATAGAAAATAAATCCTTTTTTGAAGTTGAAGCTGAAGAAATTGAGGATGATAACAGTAGAAATACCGAGATGGAGGCTCTCCTGAGACATGTGCTTCTGCAATTTGAACAGTATTCCAAGCTCAGTAAAAAAATATCTCCGGAAATCCTTTCAACAGTATCGGAAATTGAAGAGCCGGGGAGACTTGCAGACGTTATCGCTTCACATTTATCGCTAAAGTTTGAGCAGAAACAGGGCATTTTGGAAGCAGTATCGCCGCGTGACCGGTTGGAATACCTGGCTGAAATATTTAGCCTTGAAATGGAAATACTGGAGCTGGAGAAAAGGATCAGCTTGAGAGTTCGCAAACAAATGGAGAAAACTCAAAAAGAATATTATTTGAGGGAGCAAATAAAGGCTATCCAAAAGGAATTGGGCGAAAGAGATGAGCGCGTTGCCGAAGCAGATGAATACCGCGAAAAGATTGCTGAGGCAAAGCTTCCGGAGGAGGTGGAAAAAAAGGCTTTCAAGGAACTTGAACGCCTGGAAAAAATGCCTCCGGCTGCCGCTGAAGCGGTTGTTATCCGGACTTATCTGGACTGGCTTATTGAGCTTCCCTGGTCTGTGCAGACGGAAGATCAGCTGGATTTGAAGATAGTCGAGACAATTTTAGATGAAGATCACTATGGGCTGGAAAAAGTAAAGGAGCGCATTCTCGAATACCTGGCTGTGCGCAGCCTTGCCCGGAAAATAAAAGGACCTATCATCTGTTTGATCGGCCCTCCGGGTGTAGGGAAGACCTCCCTTGCACGTTCTATAGCCAGGGCCATGGAGAGAAAATTTGTGCGTGTATCGCTCGGGGGAGTCAGAGATGAAGCTGAAATAAGGGGGCACCGCCGCACCTACGTCGGGGCGATGCCGGGACGTATTATCCAGGGTATTCGTCAGGCTAAATCCTGCAATCCTGTTTTCTTGCTTGACGAGGTTGATAAAATGTCTACCGATTTTCGAGGTGATCCTTCTTCAGCTTTATTGGAGGTACTGGATCCGGAACAGAATAACTCTTTCAGCGATCATTACATCGAGATACCTTTCGATCTTTCACAGGTTATGTTTATTACTACCGCCAATAACCGCTTTAATATACCTCAACCGCTTTTGGATCGCATGGAGGCGATCTACCTGCCCGGATATACCGAAGAGGAAAAGGTTAAGATCGCGCAGAAGCACCTCATTCACAAGCAGCTGGAGGAAAACGGCCTGAGCGAAAAAAATCTGCGCATATCTGAAGGTACCCTGCGTCATATTGTCAGGGAATATACCAGGGAAGCCGGTGTGCGTAATCTAGAGAGAGAAATTGCCAATATCTGCCGGAAAACTGCCAGAGAAGTAGTCAAGAACAACGATTACAATGTTACAGTAAGCCGCAGCAATTTGCATAAGTACCTGGGCTCGCCTCGTTATCGTTATGGAATGGCGGAAAAGCAAAGCGAGATTGGAGTGGCTACAGGCGTAGCCTGGACGGAGTCCGGGGGGGATCTGCTGGCCATTGAAGTTACACTGATGAAGGGCAAAGGTAAACTTATTTTAACCGGTAAGCTGGGAGATGTCATGCAGGAATCCGCTCAGGCGGCGCTAAGTTTTGTCCGTTCCAGAGTTGATTCACTGGGGATTGATGAAAACTTTTATAGCGAGTATGATATTCACATTCATGTCCCTGAGGGGGCAATTCCTAAAGACGGGCCTTCAGCGGGAATAACCATGACCACGGCCATGGTTTCGGCGCTGACCCGCATACCGGTAGATCACCGGGTTGCCATGACCGGTGAGATCACTTTAAGGGGAAAGGTTCTTCCGGTAGGTGGAGTGAAGGAAAAGATCCTCGCAGCCCACCGCGCCGGAATTAAAAAGATAATTCTACCGGAGGAAAATAAGAAAGATCTGGCTGATATTCCCGGCAATGTACGCAGGCGCCTGGAATTTGTTATGGTAGATCATATTGAGCAGGTTCTGGAACACTCACTGGTTAAGAAAGAAGAAAATGAAAGTAAAAAAAGCGGAGCTCTTAAAGTTAGCTAGCACCAAAAAGGACTTTCCAACCGGTAAACTGCCGGAGATTGTTCTGGCCGGGCGCTCAAATGTAGGAAAATCATCGTTAATCAATATCCTACTAAGGCGGCGAAACCTGGCCAGGACAAGCAATACTCCGGGGAAGACGCGCGCTTTGCATTTTTACCTGGTAAACGACTCCTTTTATTTTGTTGATCTTCCCGGCTACGGTTATGCCAGGGTTTCCCAGGAAATACAAAAAAGATGGAGTTATTTAATTGATGATTATTTTTCAGATAGAAGTAATAATGTCCTGGTAATTCTTGTGGTGGATTTGCGCCATGAGCCTTCTGCGGAGGATAAAGAAATGGCTGCCTGGCTCAGGCATTTTGCTTACAGGACAATAATTGTAGCTACCAAAGGCGATAAGGTTCCCCGCGGGAAAAGAGCTAAACAAAAACAGTTGATTGCCGCTTCTTTAGAGGTTGACCCGGAAAAAATTATTATCTTTTCCTCCAAAACCGGGGAAGGACGGGATCAGCTGCTTAAAATCATTGATAGCGAGCTTGAGCGCGGTCGGTGCTGAATTAAAATAAAATATACGCTACACCGCACAGAGGATTAATGTTGGCGGACCTGAGACCTGTCTGCCGGCAATTATTTACCTGAAGATTCTATTTGGCAGGGTGCCTACCGTCCGGTGGTATGAGGAAGTTTATCGGAGGGAGTATTTTGGAACAGCAAGCCGTGGAGAAAGCTTTTTGGGAAAGATTAGAGGAAGAAAAGAACAAACTCCTGCAAAAAAAAGAAAAGCTGGCCTGGATTTGCAGCTACACACCTGTAGAAATTATTTCTGCCTGCAAGCTGCACCCTTATCGTTTTCCGGGGAGAGAAGGAACGCCTTTTTCGGCTGATTCATATTTACATTCAAGCCTTTGTTTTTTTGCCAGGTGTTCTTTGGAAAGAGTGCTCAAAGAAGCCGGGAAAGGTAAAGATGTTTTGGCAGGAATGGTTTTGGTAAACTCTTGTATTTCGATGTTGCACTTTTACCATGCTCTCGAAAAACTCGGTTGCTTGCCTTTTGTGTATCTACTGGATTTACCCAGAGATAATTCCGAGCAGGCCCGACATTATTATGCCGCTAATTTGCGCGGGTTTCATCAGGCCTTAAGCAAGCACTGCGGCTGCGAGAGCAATGAAAGCGAGCTCTGGGAACAGATATATTTATTTCGGGAAAACAGGGGCAGGTTGTGGGAGCTTTATGCCGGTCGGAACGGAGAAGTAGCTATAGACGGGGATGAAATAATGCGGTTGGTTAATGCTTTTACCGTTCTTTCTCCCGAAAAATTCAGCAATTTTTTTGCAGTTTATCGTGAGAATATTCTTGGTAAAAGGAAAAACAATCTTTCAGGCCCCCGTTTGTTTATTACAGGGAGCTTTGTTCCGGAAGGATTGACCGGATTTATCCGCGAGCTGGGGGGCGTTCTGGTACTCGATGATCTGTGTATCGGAAGGCGCATGTTACAGTTTCCTCCGGAGGAGCCGGATGAAGCGGATGGGGACCCCTACAGCTACCTTGCCCGTTTATACTTGGGAAAAGATCCCTGCCCGCGTATGCAACAGGCTTATGAAAAACTTGAAGAAATAGAAAAAACGCTCAAAACATATCATATAGATGGAGTAATCTTTTATTACCTTAAATTTTGCGATCCCTGGTATTATTACGGCCAGTTATTAAAAGAAAAACTCAATAATATCCCTCTACTAGTATTGGAAGGAGAACATGCGGGAATAACAGGCCAAATGCGCACCCGTATTTCTGCCTTCCTGGAGATGCTTAGCTGAAAGGATAATTGAACATGTACGATTTTATAAAGAATAAAATTATTAGGGGCAAAACGCCGTCGATGTTCCGCCTGCCGTTTGTTTATTCTTTAGGAAAAGCCATGGTGAGGTGTAACCTGCTGAAATTTTCTTACAGATCCGCCGCCATGACAGTAGAGTATGGGATGGAGCAGATCAGAAGGATCTTCAAGGGCCGTTCACCGTATGTATGGGTCAGCGCTTTTTTCCCCACGGAGTTTCTTCATGCCCTCGATATTGTATCCTTTTCTCCGGAAGTGATCTCAGCCCTGATAACTTCGCTGGGGTTTCAAAATAATTTTCTTGAGGAGGCCGAGAGCAGGTGGTGGAGCAGGGATAACTGTTCTTTTCATCGCTGTGCGATGGGGGGGCTTATCTCAAATTTTTACCCCGTTCCTGCTGCCTTTTGCGCCAGTTCCCATCTTTGTGAGGGGGGTGTTTTTTTGTTTAACAATCTGGCCAGGCGTTATCATCGCCCGTTTATCCTTCTGGATACACCTCTGGATAATAATGATAATTCCCTTTTGTATGTAACCCGTCAGCTTCAAAAAATAATAACCTTGCTGGAAGGGGTTGCCGGCACCAGGCTGCGGGTAGAAAAATTGGAAGAGGCTGTATTCAATACCGAGAAAACCCGCCAGGCGATGCTTAAAGTAAACGAACTTCGCAGGCATCCTTATTCTCCCCTCAGATCGAAAGATGCCTTTGCATATCTCTATCTCTACTTCACTGGCATGGGGAGCAGGGTTGTACCCGGTATTTATGAAACTTTGGCTGCGGAGCTGGAAAAGAAAATTAAAGAAAGTCAAAACAGCAAAGGCGGGGAAACATCCCCGCGTTACAGGTTGTTATGGATGCACCTGCAGCCTTTTTATCAAAATGGGATCATGGACTATCTCGAAGCAAACGGGGCGGAGTTGGTATTTGAGGATTTTAGCCATGTTTACTGGGAATCCTGGGATCCAGGCAGGCCCTTGGAATACATAGCAAACCGTATGCTCGCGCATTTTAATTACGGCCGCATTGAACGCAGGATAAAGGTGATCAAAGAGCTGGCGCGGCGTTATAACGTGGACGGTGTAATACACTTTTCACACTGGGGATGCCGACAGAGCTGCGGTTCTTTAAATATAATCCGCAATTCTTTACAGGAGGAAGGGCTGCCGTTTCTGGTGCTGGACGGGGATTGTGTGGACAGCCGTAATTTTGCTTCCGGGCAGGTCCAAACAAGAATTGACGGTTTTCTGGAAATGCTGGCTTGAGCCGTTGCGAAATACAAACCCATACTGTTAAGGCAGGGCACACATTTCGTAGAAAAGAATTTTCAGTTTTAACTTATTAATATATAAGTTATACAAGGAGGAGATATTTTTGCCGGTTGCTGGAATTGATATCGGATCTTTATCTACTGAAGTGGTGATTCTGAAAAAAGAGGAAATGCTGGCTCAGGTAATTATCCCTACAGGCGCAAACAGCAAATTAGCGGCAGAAAAAGCGATGAAGGAGGCCCTGGAAAAAAGCGGGCTTTCCTTTAATGAGCTGGGATACATTGTAGCCACCGGATATGGCAGGGTTAGTGTCCCCTTTGCCAATAAAAAGGTTACAGAGATAAGCTGCCATGGTAAAGGGGCTTTTTTTCTTCATCCCGGGGTGCGCACTGTTATTGATATCGGGGGCCAGGACAGTAAGGTTATCCGCCTCAGTCCCCAGGGCAAAGTAATTGACTTTGTGATGAACGAGAAATGCGCAGCCGGAACGGGACGTTTTCTCGAAGTAATGGCTCATGCGCTGGAAACAGACCTGGAAGAAATGTCGCGACCGTCGGCGCCTTCCGTTAAAACAGCAAACATTAGCAGCATGTGTACTGTTTTTGCCGAGTCAGAGGTGGTCTCCCTTGTTGCCGAGGGCCACCCACGGGAAGAGATAATAAAGGGAATAATATATTCAGTTGTGGAGCGAACGATAAGCCTGGCCCGGCGCGTAGGAGTAGAAGAAGAGCTGATGATGACCGGAGGCGTAGCAAAAAATATCGCTCTTCGGGAAGCGCTGGAAAAAAGCCTGGGAATTAAAATAACGGTGCCGGACGAACCGCAGGCGGTGGGCGCTCTGGGTGCTGCCCTTTTAGCTGCTGAAGAAGCGGTAAAATAGTCCTTCCGGAGAGGCCCTGGCCATTAGGGGTTTGCGATACAAGATCATAGTTAGTCGGAAACAGGCCTGCGGGTATTGATAAAACCGATTAAAAAAAAACCGGGCCGCGTTAAAATGTCGCTAATGTATTAGTGTTTCTGTAAATGTTGCAAAGGACCATTAATCTTCTCGCCGGCGTTGCCTCTTGCCAGTGAGGCAAAAATGCCGGCGATACAAAGTACGGTAAAGATGATAAAGATAGTTTTATTACTGTTTAAAAAGAGCCCGTGTGTTTGAGGTGTTATCTGTGTACTTCCCATGCCGTTTAGGGAAAATATGAGCATAACTATTCCCATACTGAACAACTGACCGGTCATCCGCATCGTTGCCAGCGTTGCCGAGGCGATTCCGTAATAATTTTTTTCCACGGAACTCATAATGGCGTTTGTATTCGGGGACGAAAAAAGCGCAAAGCCACAACCGAGAACCATTAAATCAAAAATGATGAAAGCTGGGGACGTATGTGCATTTAAGATGACAAGGGGTATAAGCCCCAATACCAGAACAGCCATGCCGGATGAAGCCAGAATTCTCGACTCGATTTTATCTGAAAGCCTGCCGGCCAAAGGCGATAAAAGAGCCATGACCAGGGGTTGCGCTACCAGTATCAAGCCCGCTTCCTGCGGATTGAACCCTTTAATATATTGTAGGTAAAGGCTTAGTAGAAAACCGATGGCAAAGGTGGCGCTGTAGTTGATCAGCGCCGCCAGGTTGGAAAAAGTAAACACTTTGTTGTTCTTGAAAAGGTTCATATTTACAACAGGGTTTTCAACTTTCAGTTCCCACCAAATGAAGAGGACGATACCGCTAATTCCCGCCAGGATTAACCACAGCCCTTTTATTGCCGGTATAACGGAGAGGCCGTACATTAATGACAGAAGTGAAACACAATAGATTAACGAACCGGTCAAGTCAAATTTCTCTCCCTGAGATTCCGCCCATTCCTCTTTTACTTTCCAGTAAATCAGGAAAACCGACGGCAAGGACAGCGGCAGAATGATTATAAAAATGCTTATCCAGCCAAAATGCTGTGTTAATATTCCCCCCAGGACCGGACCGAGGGACAACCCAAGGTAAATTGTAGCAATATTTATCCCCAGAGCCCTGCCTCTTTCGCCGGGTGGAAATACAGATGTCAGTATCGCAACGGATGTGCTGAAAATCATTGCGCTTCCGATACCCTGTAAGACCCTAAAGCACAGAAGCATAACAATCGATTTCGAAATAACACAAAGAAGTGAAGAAAAAGAAAAAAACAACACGCCGTAAGAAAAAATTTTCTTTCTTCCATATATATCTGCTATTTTCCCCAGCGGGACAAGAAATATCGCCGTAGTTAAAATATAAGAGGTGGCAACCCAGCCCAGCAGGACCGCGCTGGCGGAAAACTGTTCACCGATAGCGGGGAGGGCAACGTTAATAGATGAACTCATAAAAGGCGTTACAAAAGTTCCCAGCGTGGCAGCTATTAGGACAATTCTTTTTTTTATTTTTATATCATCGGTCATTTTTTTCCCCTTTCTGCAACAAGTGCGCGTTTATTGAATAAGACCCATTTTAAGAAGCCGGCGCCTTACGGCCAGACTGAAGCCCGCAGCTGCAATAGCTTTTAATAAATCCATTGGAAGAAAGGGTAGTATGCCAAGCAAGATGGCCTGGTAAAGGTTGAGCCCGGAAATAATTGCCAGCTGTAGTGTTCCTAAAGAATAGATGGCGCCAATGCAGATAATCATTCCGGCGACCATTGAAAAATAGGACCCCCGTCTCTCGATGAATTTGCCCAGCAGGTAGCTTCCTGGGATAAATCCCCAGATATAGCCACCGCTTGGCCCCAACAGCATATGCAGCCCGCCTTGAGCAAAAGAGAAAACAGGGAAGCCGATGGCACCGATGAAGATATAAGTTAGCATAGAAACGGCACCCCAGCGCCCTCCAAGGATAGCTCCAGCGAGAAAGACACCGAATGTCTGCCCAGTAATGGGAACCGGGCTGAAAGGTACGGGAATTGATATCTGTGCAAGTATGGCTATAATGGCAGCAAAAAGGCCGCATAAAATAATATATTTTGTTGGTAGCATTCTATACCCTCATTATTTACTAAATATTATTTCACTTTTTTAAATAGTAAACCACCTGAGGCAGCGCTAAAGTTATCATGCGAGCCTTCACGGCCCAATTATACAATTTTAATTATATATCAATCCTTTGCTATTTCTCTTAATGCTACACCAACGTCACCTCCCCTGCCTGGAACTGTCTTTTTTTTCCTCCCACCTCCTCAAGGATCAGGGATCCATCTGCAGCGAGATCTACTGCTGTTCCAATGAAAGTGTCCTTGATTGTTTTAACTGTAATTTTTCGGCCAAGGGTAATATCAAATTTTTTCCATTCTTTAATAATAAAAGCGGGGTTTTCTAAAAAATATCTCCGGTAAGCGTCATCCAGTTCTTGAAGGATTTCGCATAAAAGTTGCTGACGGGAAATCTTTGTTTTGTTGTTTTCCAAAAAAAGGGACGTGGCAATATTTCGTAATTCCGGGGGAAAATCTTTTTCTTCGGAGTTTATATTTATTCCAATTCCAATGATCAAGTAGTGGAGGAGATCAGCTTCTGCTTTAAGTTCTGTGAGAATACCAGAAACCTTGCGTTTGTTTATCATCAGATCATTAGGCCACTTAATTCCTACAGAAATATCCGGCAAGATATTCTTTATGCCCCGGACTATAGCTGCTGCGGTCATAAGAGTAAACAAAGGTGTATTGCCGGGTGCCAGGGAAGGCCTTAATAAAATTGAAAGTGTAATGCTTTTACCTGCAGGAGAAAACCAAGAGCGACCCAGCCTTCCTCTTCCGGCAGTTTGCTCTTCGGCAATTACTACCGTTCCATCAGCTGCTCCCTGGTCTGCCAGTTTTTTTAGGGAGGTATTGGTGGAATCTACCTGTAAGAAGTGATAAATCAATTCCGGTCCGGAGGCGATAATTTTTGTCTTTAATCCCTTTAATATTTCGGCAGGGTATAAAAGGTCAGGTACTCTGACGAGACGGTAGCCCAGACGCGGGCTGCTTTCAATATGGTAACCGTCTAATAGCAGGGACTGTATGTTTTTCCAGATAGCTGTGCGACTAACGCCCAGCATGCGCGCCATCTCTTCACCGGAGAAGTAACCAGAACTATTATCTCTAAGTAGCTGTAAAATCTTCTGCCGCATTGGCTTCTACCCCTTAGCATTCCTCTATGATATATAAATTATAATGAAATGTCAACTACAAATAACAAATAAGTTAACGAAAACATTACACCGGCTATAACAACTAATAACCAGGCCATGGAGATTGCAATCCTGACAATAATGATAGCGTCTGTTTAGTTTCAGGATGTTCAGGGCTGGAAGAGGACACATGCTTGTCTGGCTACAAACCGGAACCGGTTAATTCTCTTATCCGATTAGCGGTACCGGGGCAATGCTTAATTATTTTTAGGAGGAAAGAAGAGCCCTGATGTTGAATTGTGTATAGGGACAATTAATCCAAGAACTGAGCAACGAGGCATCTTTGGTTAAATATGGAAGGGTATATTTAAAGGTGTTTTTATGGGATATGGTTAACTGTTATCGTTCACCTTATTATGCCGGTTATGCCGGCTGATTATTTCTTCCTAGCCTGCTTTTTTGGAAGTAATAATTATTCTGAAAGGGAACACGACATTGAAGATCATGAACAATTATTGGGCAGTGATCAATCTCCACGTTAGAAAACTGCCTATTCTTTTTAAAAGTGTATTAGTAGGCATATTGGCAGGTATAGTTGTTTGCGCTTACCGCTATACTTTGATTGTAGCGGAAGAATGGTCTTTACGGTTTTATAGCACATTGCAGGGGCATTTACAGGCCATTCCCCTGGCATTTTTAACTTTGGGGGCTATTGGATACGGGGTGGGGCTCCTGGTATCCCGCTATAATATGATTAGCGGCAGCGGTATCCCTCAGGTTAGCGGTGTAATCCAGGGATATTTCCGCCAGAATTGGCTAAGTACTCTGCTGGCAAAGTTTTTTGGTGGAGCGCTTTCAATTTTAGCCGGCCTTTCTTTAGGAAGGGAAGGCCCTTCCATTCAGCTGGGTGCCTGTACTGCCCAGGGATTGGGAGATCGTTTGGCATCTTCTAAAACAGAAAAGAAAATCCTCATCGCCAGCGGTGCCAGTGCCGGTTTGTCGGCAGCCTTCAATGCACCCCTGGCTGGAGCAATATTTGCTGTGGAAGAGATTTTCAAATATTTTTCTCCTATGGTTTTATTATCTACGATGGCCTCTGCCATGGCGGCGGATTATGTTTCCAAAATAAAGTTCGGAATGAGTCCGATTTTTCCTTTCGGGCTGGAAGAGATTCAGTTGGACTGTTACTGGCTATTGATTTTGCTGGGTGTTTTGGTTGGCGCTGCCGGGGCTTTTTATAACCGTGCCTTGGTCATAACACAGAAGCTTTATAAGAAGATACCGTTGCTCAACGTTCGGACGCGTCTTCTAGTGCCTTTTCTATTAGCCGGGGCTATCGGTTTGCTGTTCCCTCTTGCCCTGGGAGGAGGACATCAAATCATTGGCCAATTGCATGTTTCTACAAATCTTACCTTTTTGCTGCTCCTTCTGGTCGTCAAGTTTCTTTTTTCCATAATTAGCTTCGGTTCCGGCGCGCCGGGCGGGATCTTTTTCCCTATGCTAATAATAGGAGCTACTATAGGTGCTATATTTGGTAATCTGGCCGTTCTTTGGGCTGGAATCGATCCGGCAATTTTTGGAAACTGGGTTGTCCTGGCTATGGCCGGTTATTTTACCGCTATTGTCCGGGCTCCTATAACGGGTATAGTTCTTCTTGTGGAAATGACGGGTTCTTTGAGCCATTTGCTTCCTTTGACTGTAGTAACTATCGTGTCGTATGTAACCGCCGATTTGTTTAAGAGTAAACCTATCTATGAGTATCTGCTGGAAAACCAAATCGAAGAGCTCAAGATTCCATTGGAAAAGTATGACGCAGGTCACAGAATTATTGTAGAAACTATCGTGCATTATGGATCTTTTGCGGAGAACAAAAAAGTTTATGAGATAGATCTTCCGCATAATTGCCTGTTGATTTCTATTCGACGCCATGGGCAGGACATTATCCCCCGGGGAGATACCCGGATTCGTGCACAGGATTATTTGATTGTTCTTACCAGTATCAATGATGAAGCCCGCGTAAGGGAGAATCTCGACCGCATTACATTAGCTGGTAGCTCTTGATTTTTTGCAGTAAGGATGGAAAATGTTTAAATGTCTTTTAAATGGTAGCAGTATCCGAAAAATGATTTTATTGTAAGTATAAGGGCTAATTGAAAATAATAATTAGAGTACGTTTTTTGTTTCCCCCAGGTGTGGTATAATCACATAAAAAGGAAAATAAAGAATGGTTGAAAAGGTTGTTGGATAATATCAAGAGTTGCTTTTTGGGATATAACAATCTTGAAGTTGACTTTATTTATTGGGGATTGTAAGATAAAAAAAGTAGATTTAGGTAAGAATATGCAGTGTAATTATCAGAGAAAGGAATTTTAGGATGACTGTTAACCTTCCACCCGTTTACGAACCCAAAGAGGTTGAGGACAAGATCTATCAATTCTGGCTGGAAAATAATTATTTTTATGCCGCCAGGGAAGAAGGAAAAAAAACATTTACTATAGTTATTCCCCCGCCCAATGTTACAGGTTCTTTGCATATGGGACACGCCCTGGACAATACCATTCAGGATGTTCTGATCAGGTGGAAGCGGATGCAGGGTTATGATACCCTGTGGCTTCCCGGTACGGATCATGCCGGCATTGCCACTCAAAATAAAGTTGAAGAACATTTAGCTTCTGAAGGCCTTTCGCGTTATGATGTCGGCAGAGAAAAATTTCTCCAAATGGTCTGGGAGTGGAAAGAGGAGTATCATGGGCGCATCCTGAAACAGCTTTATAAGCTGGGAGTTTCCTGTGATTGGTCCCGCGAGCGGTTTACGCTGGACGAGGGCTGTTCGAAGGCAGTGCGTGAGGTGTTCGTTTCACTTTATGAGCAAGGCCTGATTTACAGGGGGGACTATATGATAAATTGGTGTCCCCGCTGTCATACCGCCATTTCGGATATAGAGGTAGAACACGAAGAAAAGTCCTCCACGCTGACGCATATTCGTTATCCGGGAGTTGATTGGGCTGGCTCCATTGTTGTTGCAACGACAAGACCGGAAACGATGCTGGGTGATACCGCTGTAGCCGTTCATCCCGAAGATGATCGCTACCGGCACCTTGTTGGAAAAAAGGTTATGCTGCCTTTAATGAACAGGGAAATACCTATTATAGCCGATGAATATGTGGATCCTTCATTTGGTTCGGGGGCTGTAAAGATAACCCCTGCCCATGATCCCAACGACTTTGAAATAGGTCTCAGGCATGATCTGGAGGCAATTAAAGCTATTGGCGATGATGGAAATATGACCCCGGAGATGGGGGAGTATGCCGGTATGGATCGTCATGAGGCGCGCGAAAGAGTTGTTAAAGATTTACAAAAGCTCGGTCTGGTGGAAAAAATCGAGGATTATTCTCATTCTGTGGGTCACTGCCAGCGTTGCAATACAGAAATTGAGCCTCTTGTTTCTTTGCAGTGGTTTGTAAAGATGAAACCACTGGCCGAACCGGCGATAAAAGTTGTCAAGGAAGGGAAAACCCGGTTTATTCCGGAACGTTTTACACGAACTTACCTTAACTGGATGGAAAATATCAGGGATTGGTGTATTTCACGCCAGATCTGGTGGGGACACCGTATTCCGGCATGGTACTGTTCCTGTGGAGAGATGATTGTTTCCAGAACAGATCCGGAGCGCTGTCCTGCCTGCGGCGGCGGTGATCTCGAGCAGGATCCCGATGTCCTTGATACCTGGTTTAGTTCTGCTCTCTGGCCTTTTTCTACTCTGGGATGGCCGGATAAAACTCCTGATTTGGAGCATTATTTTCCTACTAATGTCCTGGTTACCGGTTATGATATCATTTCTTTCTGGGTCGCGCGAATGATATTTATGTCCATGGCTTTCATGAAAGATATACCTTTTGAAGAAGTCTGTGTCCATGGGCTGGTTCGAGATGCTCTAGGCAGAAAAATGAGCAAATCACTTGGGAATGGGGTTGACCCCCTGGAAGTAATCGATAAATTCGGTGCCGATACTTTGCGCTTTACCCTTATTACCGGTCAGGCGCCCGGTAATGATCAGCGCTTTAGATATGAAAATGTTGAGGCCAGCCGTAATTTTGCTAACAAGATTTGGAATGCTTCACGTTTCGTGCTCATGAATTTAGAAGATTTTCGACCGCAAGGGTTACCTGCTGATTTAAACCGCCATCAACGCTGGATTCTGGATCGCTATGTAGATACTGTTGAACAAACAAATATGCTTCTTGAAAAATATGAGCTAGGCGAAGCTGCCAAAACCGTATATGAATTTATCTGGGGAGATTTTTGTGATTGGTTTATTGAATTGAGCAAGGTACCCCTATACGGTAAAGATGGCCCGGAAAAAGAAAAATCAAAGGCGGTGCTTTACTATGTGCTTGAAGGGACTATGCGGCTCTTACATCCTTTTATGCCGTTTATTTCCGAGGAAATATGGCAGCACCTGCCACGCAAGGGTAAAGATAAAGCGTTGATAACATCTTCATGGCCAAAACCTGAGGGAAATCTTTCAGACAAGCAGGCGAGGATGGAGATGAATCTGGTAATGCAAGTTATCAGGGCAATTCGCAACCTGCGCAGCGAAATAGGTTTCCCTGTGGGGAAAAAAGCTGCCGTGATTTTAAGGGCTCCAGCCAAATATCTTAGGCTTTTATATCAGGAAGAGGTTTTTATAAAAAAACTGGCCTGGGCTGAAGGGGTGACTTTTATTGACACTATTGCAAAGAAACCGCCCCAGGCGCTTACTGCCATTGTTGATGAAATAGAAGTATACCTTCCCCTGGGAGGAATTATTGATCTAGAGCAGGAAATATCCAGGCTGGAAAAAGAATTGCAGGGTGTTGAGAAAGATCTGAAGAAGGTAGTTGCCAAGCTTTCCAACGATAACTTTTTAAAAAAAGCCCCGGGGAATATAATAGAAAAAGAAAAAAATAAGCACGATGAACTGGATTCCAAACGTAAAAAACTTACCACAAGAATGACCGAATTAAAGAAACTGCTGTAAAGCATCGAACTGCCGCAGGGCGTCACATAGATGAAAAAGCCTGACAGAGAACCGTCTCTTGTCGTTTTATCATCACCAGACATTGTGACAGGGAACCGTTCCCTGTCACACACATTGTTACGGGAAAATACATGGCTGGGGGGAATGCTCATTGGATTACGAAGAGGCTCTTTCCTGGATTCACAGTATAGGCAGGTTTGGTATGAACCTGGGATTGGCGAGAATAGAAAAACTGCTGCGCGAACTGGGGAATCCCCATGAAAAACTGAAATTTTTGCACATTGGCGGTACAAACGGTAAAGGTTCAACAGCGTCTTTTGCCGCATCAATCCTAGAATCAAGCGGTTACAGGGTGGGCCTCTATACCTCTCCTTATTTAGAACAATTTACCAACCGCATGTCTATTAACGGGGTAGATATTTCCAGGGAAAGGCTGGTAGAGCTTGTAAACAGAGTAAAGCCCCTTGTGGAAACGATTGCCGCTAATCCGGATTACGGGCAGCCCACGGAATTTGAAGTGGTTACTGCTCTGGCGCTGGCATATTTTGCTGCGGAATCTCCTGATATCGTTATCCTTGAAGTAGGACTGGGGGGCAGGCTGGACGCCACAAACGTAGTCAAGCCTTTGGTTACTGCTATTTCGACCATAAGTCTGGAACATACACAGGTGTTGGGTAATACGGTTCAAGATATTGCCCTTGAAAAAGCGGGTATAATAAAAGAGGGAAGTCCTGTGGTAACCCAGGCAAAGGATGAGGCTCTCAGCGTTTTGGAGGAGGCCTGCCGCAAGAAAAATGTACCGTTATTCAGCTTCGGCCGGGAATTTAGTGCTAGAAAGGTATCGGGGAACTTAAACGGCCAACTTTTCCATTACCGCGGGATTGGTCATACCTTGCATAATTTGCGTATATCCCTGCTGGGGGATTACCAGATTAAGAATGCGTCTCTAGCCCTGGCTGCTACGGAACTGCTGATAGAAAAGGGTTTTATTATACCGGAAGAAGCAATTCGCAACGGTTTAGCCGGTGCCAGGTGGCCCGGCCGTCTGGAAATTGTGCGCCGCTCGCCGCTGGTAGTAATCGATGGCGCTCATAACGCAGAAGCATTTCAGGGCCTGCGCAATGCACTGCAGAATACTTTTGCTTACCGTCGTTTGATCCTTGTTTTGGGCATTTTGGGTGATAAAGCGCTGGAAAATATTCTAGAAATAATCGTGCCGCTGGCGGATGCGCTTGTTATAACAAAGCCCAACAACCCACGTGCTGCTGAACCTGAGGATTTAAAAAAAATAGCCTGCAAAATGGTAAACGGACCCGTTTTTGTGGAGGAAAATATTCCCAAAGCGGTAAACCTGGCCATCACAATGGCTAGGTCACCGGATTTAGTCCTGGTGGCCGGGTCACTCTATGTTATCGGCGACGCCCGTCTTTTTTTAAAAAGGAAATCTGCTTCTCTACCCTTTATCTAGCATATACGCTAGAAGCACAATTTCTTTGCCTTCTTTCCGGTCCATTTCGTGGTCCGGCTGGCTGTTTAAAAATTTTTCCGCTTGAATTATTTTCTGCAGTTCTTTTTCGGTCAGATTTGCGAAAGGTGCTTTTGACTTAATCATTGCAGACCTCCTTTTCGATTTATTATGTTAAAAAGGGATTGAATATATACATTAAAATAGGAAAGAGGGTTAAACTTATTAAGGAAATAAATTACCTTAGGGTAAAAAACAAGGCCTTGTTTCAGGTCTCAGTTCAAGGTTGTGAGCGATTAAGGAGGTAGGTTATTTGAATTATGATGAGCATCTAACACCTGAAGAGGCTTCCCGCTATTTGCGCCTTTCCCTGGATACTGTATACAGGCTCATAAGACAGAATGAAATTGAAGCCATCAAAGAAGACAGGGTGTGGAAAATTAGACGCTCCGATCTGGAAGAGTTTACAGAATACCAGGGTGAAAGGGAGGAATTTCCCGATTAAATGAAAAGCTAGTGAAAAGATTATAAGGGGAATAGTTTTTAATGGTTATTACTGATAAATATCTTCGGATAGCAATCGGAGCAGAAATGGAAGAGACGTGAATATTGTTTTTTATTTTTTTGAAAATTATGAAGATGAACGGTTAAAAAAATGAGCTGAATGCAGGATTTTTGCGGATAATATAGAAATGCAGATTGTTAGGTCATTGAAAAAGATTGCGGGAGGAAAAAATGATATTACCTGATTATATTGGACCATGCGCTTTTGGAGTCAAGATGGGTGTAATACTTCCGGGCTGCGATTTACTGGTGATGATTCTAAATGTTTTAAAAAAGGCAGAACATGACGGGCTTCTCTCTGATGGAGATACAATCTGCATTACAGAATCTATTGTGGCGCGGGCACAAAATAATTTTGTCACCATTGCCGAAGTGAGCGAAGAAATCAGAAAGAAGCTTTCGCTTTCGCCGGAACAGAAAATTGGAGTTCTTTTTCCGATTACCAGCCGCAACCGCTTTGCCATGGTACTTGAAGGTATAGCGAAGGCTGTTCCCAAGGGCGAGGTTTTGATCCAGTTTTCCTATCCTGCCGACGAGGTGGGTAATCAGCTTATTCCGCCGGATGTGGCTGAAGAGTTGGCAAATAAAAAAGGCGATTACATTACCCCTGAAGATTTCGGACAAAGCTATGTTCATCCAATAACAGGGGTCGACTATATACAGCTATATGCGGATATCGTTGCCAAAGCGGGCGCGCGTCCTAAGATTTTTTTGAGCAATAATCCCTTAAGTATACTAAAACACGACCCACAGGCCGTTATCGTGGCTGATGTTCATTCCAGAGAAAAGACTAGAAGCAGGATCGCTCCCTACCTGGATAATTGTATTACCCTTCAAGAAATTTTTAGCGATAATAACCGGGAGGTTTGGTCAGAGTGGGGTTTGCTCGGCAGCAATATGTCTTCAGGGAGCAAAATAAAGCTGGCACCGAGGGAAGCTGACAGTTTTGCCCTTAATCTACAGAGGCGAGTGCTGGCTGAAATGGGTAAGAAAATAGAGGTTATTGTGTATGGAGATGGCGCTTATAAGGATCCAAGTAGCGGCATCTACGAGCTGGCGGATCCGCTTCCGGCCTTTGGGGTGACGCCGGGGGTAAATAACCTTCGCAAAGGAGTAAAGTATAAGTATCTGGTAGATATTTATCACGAGGAAGGAAAATCTGAGCAAGAAATCCTGGAAATCCTTGAAAAAGAGGTGGGGAAGGATAGAAAGCCGGATAGTATTGAAACAGAGGGCACTACCCCTAGACGTATGCAGGATGTTCTGGCAAGCCTTGCCGACCTTGTAAGCGGTTCGGCTGATGCGGGGACCCCGCTGGTTATTGTGAAAGGTATCTGTTAAGGGTAAAAACAAATAGAATAATGCAGCAAAGGAAGAGAAAGTAATCTCCCCAGCAACGATACAAGGTCGTGCGCTGCGGGAGATTTGTTTCGAGCAGGGCGATCCCATCTTCCGTACGCGGCAAACTTAATATTTTCCTCCCCTTATAGTCAAAGGAAATTGTATAACCGGTATTGGCGACCTGGGTGACCCCCAATCCTGTTTCAACCGCCCTGATTGCCGCCGCCTGGGCATGCTGTTCCATGCCGCTACTTTCAAAAAACCAGGCGTCGTTGCTCAGCACAAAAAGGTGTTCCGCTCCTTTTTGTGCTGTTTTGAGAGCGGGATCAGAGAAATAGGATTCAAAACAGATAATCCCGCCTATATCCCAGTTGCCAAGATTAAAGAGCCGAATATCTGTGCCGGGGGTGTAAGTGCCCAGGGATATTTTTGCAGGCCAGATCTTGTTTAACAGCCCAGGAAAGGGGAAATACTCCGCAAAAGGGACGAGCCTTATTTTGTCGTAGCGCTGTTTTCCTTGGCTTTCCCGGCTGCTTTTTTGCAGCAAGATGGAGTTGTAAGTATTCCCTTCCTCATGATCGGTGTACATGGCGCCCAGCAAGATGGGCGCTCCTGTTTCTTCCGCCAGAAGCATTATTTCCTTTTCTGCTTCAGGGTAGTAGTGTGCTACGCTCGTGGAGAAGACGGTCTCCGGCCAGACAATCAGATCCAGGGGGGCAAATAACCTGTATGCCTTACCGGTAAGTTCGAGGTATTTCTGAAAATTGTCTTTCGCACTGGAAGGGTTCAAGATATCCTTCTGAGGGATATTGCCCTGTATCAGGGCAATACGAAAAATATCGCTTTTTTCTTCTGCCGGGAAAAAGGAAGGAAGAATTATTCCGCTTCCCAGCATGGTTAAAAAAATTATTAGCGGCAAGAGCAATTTCCGTAGCGGTGAGCCCTTTTTTGCTTTTAGCGCGGTGAACCGGAAAAAGATGATTGTCTGCAAGAAAATAATTAAGAAAGGAAGTCCCCAGTAACCGTAAAGCGATGCGGCTTGTAGGATTGGAGTGTAGTTGCTCTGGCTGTAACCTAAAAAACCGCCTGTATGCCCCAGAAGTCCCAACGAGCGAAAATATTCCAGCAGCACCCATGCGGCGGGTGCAGCCATGATGGAAAGAGTTATATTTTTGCCTTTCAGGGAGAAAGAAAAGAAAAGAGAGAATAATCCAAAGAAAATGGCGGAATATAATGAGGCGGCGAATACGACCAGATAGCCGAGATAAGGCGGAAAAAGAAAATTAACCGCTACCGCCATGTAAGAATAAAGATACAGGAAAAAGAACATTCCGGTAATGAATCCGCCTAAAAAAATGCTTATTCGGGTGGAGCTGTCCAGGTGCCGGTATAAGAAATAAAAAAGAGGCAAAAAACTTATCCAGGCCAGATAACCCTGGTTCCAGGGCGGGAAACTCAGGATGAGTAAAAAGGAGGAAAAAAGTGGCAAAGCCCAATAGCCGATCCTACTCCGTTGCAAAGAGATCACCTTCCTAATGTCAGTGTATCAGAAAGAGTGTGTTTCTTAAAGATTGAATTTTTGATAATGAAAAGAACCGGCTAACGTATATTTTTTCGGTTATTTTTTCATCAAAAACCGATTGACGATTATTTATAAATATGTTTTAATATAAGTTGGTTTGAGCTTTATATATAATAATTACATTACTTGGGAGGAGATAGTTATGCCGGCAAAGGTTGATGTGGAAAAATGTACCGGGTGCGGCAGTTGTGCAGATGTATGCCCCTGTGAGGCTATTACAGTAGATGATGTAGCTACTGTGGATCCAGACGAGTGCACAGATTGCGGTTCCTGTGTAGACGAATGCCCTGAAGAAGCTATTACATTGGACGATTAAATAAAAACTAAAGTTTTTGGTATTCATATGTTAATTAAAGGTACGGTGTTAATAACGCCGTACCTTTAATTCTGTTTATTACGTAAGGATCTAAAGTAATGATATTTATATCGTTGCTGTATCTGGGTCAATAATGAGTAAAAAAGAAAAATCCCAATACTGGAGTTGACAGAAGAAAGAAGAGTGGCTATAATGTAAAGGGCGTGGGAAAAAGGTTTTCTCAAAACATTACAGGGTAAAAAATAAGGAAAGGTCCGTTACTGATAAGCTAATATAATATGGGGCTGTGGCGCAGTGGGAGCGCGCTTCCTTGGCATGGAAGAGGTCGCGGGTTCGACTCCCGCCAGCTCCACCATGTATATAAAAAAATCTCGTCCCTAGTTGACGGGTTTTTTTTATATGAGCCAAAATCCATGGCATTACATTATATATGGTTTTAAGGGCAATATTATGGTTTCAAGATCAACTTTTCCACTTTATTGAACGAACTTTCACGTTTTTCACTGCAGAGCTGGTCTGTAAGTTGAAGATGATTAGAAAAAATAGAGGTAAGCAAGCATTTATATATTAATATATCCTTTTTTTTGCATATTGCGCGCTGTTCAGCTTTTGATAAGATAATTACTGTGGTATTGCCAAATGTATTTATTGGGGTAGAATAAGAGTTAGGTTAATTATACTCAAAATTCATAAACAATGTTGACAATCCATTTTTTGGGGGGTACGCACTGTGGAAGATTATAATGCAAAAGAGCTGGAAACTAAATGGCAGGCTTATTGGGCCAAAAATAATTTTTTTAGAAGCGAAATGGATAAGGAAAGGGAAAAATATTATGTCTTGGAAATGTTCCCCTACCCTTCCGGAAAACTCCATATGGGTCATATGAGGGTTTATTCTATCGGGGATGTTTTGGCTCGCTTCTTAAAAATGCGGGGGTTTAATGTCCTGCACCCCATGGGGTGGGATGCTTTTGGTTTACCGGCGGAGAACGCCGCTATCCAGCGCGGTGTCGATCCGTCAGAATGGACTGCCTCCAATATTGCTGCCATGAAAGAACAACAAAATGCGCTGGGACTTAGTTATGACTGGGAACGTGAGGTGACTACCTGTTCTCCGGAATACTACCGCTGGAATCAGTGGCTATTCCTCCTATTTTATAAAAACGGCCTGGTCTATAAAAAAAAGGCCACCGTTAACTGGTGTCCTTCATGCAATACTGTTCTTGCCAATGAGCAGGTCGTTGATGGAGGGTGCTGGCGTTGTGGGAGCGAGGTCGCCCTGAAGGAGCTGGAACAGTGGTTTTTAAAGATCACGGATTATGCAGATCGCCTTTTGGACGATCTGAAGCTGCTGAAAGGCTGGCCGGATAGGGTAAAGATCATGCAAGAAAACTGGATCGGCCGCAGCACAGGCACTGATATCGTCTTTACGGTAAAGGAAACAGGAGACGAACTGCGGGTCTTTACAACCAGGCCCGATACACTTTTTGGTGTTACTTATATGGTTCTGGCACCGGAGCACCCCCTGCTCGATAAATTAATCGCGGGAACCCCCCAGGAAGAAGAGGTCAGAGAGTTTATCCGGCAGATGCGCCGTGAAAGTGAAATTACCAGGACGTCTGCAGAAACGGAAAAAGTAGGACTTTTTACGGGGGCACACGCTATTAATCCGGCAACCGGGGAGGCGGTCCCCATTCTTGTAGGCAATTATGTTCTCATGAGTTATGGAACCGGTGCTGTTATGGGTGTTCCGGCCCATGACCAGAGGGATTTTCTTTTTGCACAGAAATATAATTTGGATATCCGCGTAGTGGTTAATTCTCCGGACAAAGATCTGACCGCTTCGCCTTTAACGGAAGCCTATGAGGGTAGCGGGGTACTGGTTAATTCCGGTAAGTTTGACGGTATCCCGAACGAGGACGCTATAAAGGCGATTACCGACTGGCTTTCTGAACAGGGAAAAGGCAGCTATCAGGTGAGGTATCGCCTGCGGGACTGGCTTATTTCCCGCCAGCGCTATTGGGGGACTCCCATTCCGATTGTCTATTGTGATAATTGCGGGCCGGTGGCTGTCCCGGAAGAGGATTTACCTGTAACGCTGCCTACAGGGCTAAATATAGCCGGCAGGAGATCGCCCCTTGTCGATAACGCTGACTTTTTGCATACGCAATGTCCTCAGTGCGGAGGGGGAGCCCGCCGCGAGACGGATACAATGGATACCTTTTTTTGCTCTTCCTGGTACTTCATGCGCTATGCTGATCCGAAACAGGATAAAGCTCCTTTCAGCAAGGAAAAGGTTGATTACTGGCTGCCCGTAGATCAGTATATCGGTGGAATCGAGCACGCCGTGCTCCACCTGCTTTATTCGCGCTTTTTTGCCAAGTTTCTTTATGACCAGGGGATGGTCGAGTTTCAAGAACCTTTTCAGCGCCTCTTAGCACAGGGTATGGTTTACAAAGACGGTGCCAAGATGTCCAAATCCAGGGGCAATGTGGTTACCCCCGATGAGATTATTGACCGCTATGGTGCTGATACCGGGAGACTTTTTATTCTGTTTGCGGCCCCTCCGGAAAAAGATCTGGATTGGAGTGACCGGGGTGTTGAAGGCTGCCATCGTTTTTTACGCCGTGTATGGCGCCTCTTTATAACAAACCTGGATTTATTCGAAGATAACGGGCAAAACAAACCGGCCGATATGCCCCCCTTGGAAAAGGAAGAAAAAGGGCTGCTAAGGGCGATGCATGCGGCCATTAAAAAAGTAACCGGTGACATCGAGGAAAGATTTAATTTTAATACCGCCATTAGTGCGATCATGGAGCTGGTCAACGCTGCCTACGGTTACCTTAACGATACTTCTCCTGAACGCAGAGAAAGCTTTTCTCCGCTGCTCCGCCGGGTAATGGAGACAATAATTATTTTGCTGGCGCCCTTTGCCCCCCATATAAGCGAGGAGCTCTGGCACAGGTGCGGGCACGAAGATAGCGTGCACCTGCAAAAATGGCCGGATTTCGACCCCCGTGCCTTGGCCGTTGAAGAAGCGGAAGTGGTTATCCAGGTAAATGGCAAGGTTAGAGGGAGGATCCTGATCCCGGTTGATTCTTCCGAAGATGAGCTCCTGGAGCGCGCCCGCAGTAACGAAAGAGTCCGGCCTTACCTGGAAGGGAAGGAGATTGTCAAAACAATAACGGTACCCGGAAAACTTGTAAATATAGTCGTTCGCTAAAAGCTGCCTAGCAGGCAGCGAATTTTTTGATATCCATTGGCCTAAAAAAACTTCCGATATTTCTGCGGGCGGCAGGGGGTTTCCCTTGCGTCTTTCCAAAATGCGATAGAAAGACTTCAGGCTGTAGAACAAGTCCATGATCTCGTCAAGAGTAATGGCTTTAGGGTCCCCGCTAAATCCTGGATTTAGCGGGGTAAAAATAGAAAAAGCCTCTTTTCCAGCGACTCAATCGGGGTTCCTTTTGGTTTTTCTTCAAGCGCAGTGGATAAATATTTGTTCCCCCGCTTGGTGTTACTGTCGTAAGAAGGGTATCTCCAGTGCGATTGTGCCTGCAGGTACAGTGATGTTTATACCAACTGGGGCTACGATAGTTCCCGTAATGTATATTTCACACTCATATTATCGTAACATGGTCATATAGTCCAGAAAATCTTTAATTTATAAATGTGCGCAACAAACATAAAATGCTTGCCACCGGGCAGGTTTTTCTTTTTTTATTAAAGATGTACAATAAAAAAGATGTTAAAGGCTTTGAAGGGATAAAGTGAATTCCTCTGTCTATATATATGAGCGTCACCGATCGATAGGCAGTAGGCCGAAGATTACCCAGGAAGGGGGGGAGAGATGAAACCTGAGGATCTTTTAATAAAGAAGGCGGCCGCCGGCGATAAAGCCGCCTATGAGCAACTGGTGGACAAATACAAGAAATACGTATTCGCTATTGTTTTAAATCTTACAAGAGACAATTTCCATGCCGAGAACATTGCCCAGGAAGTATTCCTGCAGGTTTACATCTCTCTACCCCAGTACAGGTTCGAGGGTTTCAGGACCTGGATAGGCAGGATTGCCGTCCGCAAAGCGATAGACTGGAAAAGAGAGCAGCAGAGAATTGCCGAAAAGGAAAGACGGGCGGCGGCGGAGGAAAAACTGGCGGCCCCGGAAGAACGCGGCAGTCCCGAGGATACTTTAATAAGACAGGAAGAAGCGCAAAGGATTAGAAGCCTCTGCTGCCGGTTGCCGGATACTTATAGAACAGTAGTAGAAAAGTATTACTTCTCCGGCAAGAGCTATCGCCAGATAGCGGATGAAGAGGGGCTTGCACTGAAGACGGTGGAGACAAGGCTGTACAGGGCAAGGCAGAAACTAAAGGAA
>DUQX01000038.1 GCA_012837615.1 Bacillota bacterium
GCTATACCAGTAATGGCAGGACTCATTTTATCCCCCTTTCTAATTCATCCATAAGTTTGTTATTTATGGCTAAGAAGGTTTTTTAATTGTTTCAATTATCTTCAAAAGGCTAAACAGGGCTAACAAAAATATCCCCGCCACTATTACTACAACAACATAATGCAACGGTATTCTTAAATTTGATGACACATCCCCTGCCAAATAAGTTTTTTGAGCATACTCTGCAAGGTTCCACATGATTAATAAAAAATTAACAAATATCACGGCCTCAGTTATTATTGTAATTACTCTTTGAGTCCTAAGCGAAAATTTTTCCAGCAAAAATGTAACATTAGTATGGCCGCCCTGAATTGCACAATGGGCTAAAGCAAAACTAATGACCACCACAGAAAGATAACAGACGTATTCATAAGATCCATATATAGGGCTCTTCAAGACTGCACGCAGGATAATATTCAACACTACGATGAAGCAAATTGCCAATAATAATATTGCTCCGATTAGATCGAATTTTTGACATACTTTTTCGTACGACCTAATAATTTTGTCCATCCTCTTTTTAAACGCCTCCCTCCAACTATTTGCATATCTGGGAACCGCCTTTTGGCAGTTCCCAGATGCTTTTTGCCTAATACTAAATGCTAAAATTTATCATCTGTACATTTCGTTATATTTCTCTCCCAATTCAAATACCAGTTCTTTCACTTCAGTGCCCGGTAACCCTCTGCCGTTTAACTCCTCGGCATATTCGTCAATAATAAAGGCAATTTTTTCTTTCCATCTTGCTGCTTCTTCATCGGAAAGAGTAATCACCTCCTGGCCGGTTTCTTCAATAGCGTACTGCAGAGCTGCTTCGCTTTGCGTATCAAAAAAACCAATCGCATGTTCTTCCCATACCTTTTTACTTGCCGTCTCGATCGCATTCTGGATATCTGCCGGCAGGGAGTTCCAAACATCCAGGTTCATTACTACGGCCTGCAGGCCATTATACAAAAAAGGAGTTAACGTCGTATATTTCGTAACTTCGGCAAGGTTCCAGGCTGTAAGAGTTTCATTAGAAGCAAGGTTTGCCTTAACAATTCCTTTTTGTAATGCCTCATAACTCTCAGCATGCGTCATAGTAACCGGTGTTGCCCCAAGAGCAGTAATTGCAGGCGAATCAGAACCGATACAGCGTACTTCTAATCCCTGGAAGTCTTCCAAACACCGGATTGGTACATTGGAATGTATGTTACCAGGCCCTGTGCAGAAAAACATTAAAACCTTAATATCTTTATATTCGTCAGGCCGCAGTATTTCCATGGCTTCTGAAAAAGTACGGCTTGCAGACTTTGAGCTTTCAAACGGAACACCGGATTTTTTAAAAATGTCACTTACAGGAAGGCGCCCTTCTACCCAGGAGAGCGATTCATGCCCCATATCGGCAACCCCTTCCATTACCCCGTCGAAGATGTTTCCACCTTCCAGTAAAGTCCCACCGGGATAAGCAACAATTTTGACCCGCCCATCAGTAGCTGCCTCGATCTCCTCAACTATATATGGCATCAGTTCTTTTTCAAAAGGGCTGTTTGCCGGCATAAAACCAGCAAAACTTAATTCAATAGTATCAAAATCATCACCTGTTGTAGCATCGCCCGGAGTATCAGAAGCTGAAGGCCCGCATCCAATACAAGACAATAATGAAAATACCAATAATAAAATACTAATTATTAATAAACCCTTTCTAGTCATAGTGATCCCCCTTCTGTGAAATGTCTTTAATACTCCACCTTAAATAAAAATCCCATTCCCTCCATATTGATACAATTCGCTTTTAGGGCATCTTTACCACCCCCATTACCCCTGCAGAGTATATATATGAGTATATATAAGGTGATCCCAAAACACACATATTTGTTTGATTTTTATATAGTGCAAGATTTGTGCCACTTATTAAATTAGATGCAAAGTCCCACAGCATGCAATTTGCCCTATTTTAGCAATAATCTGGAGACAATCCGGATAATTTTATTTTCATTTTTGGTAATTTTATTGTCATTTTTGATAAAATAGCATTGCGATAGATATCGTTAATATCTGAAAACACCCAATTTATTTTTTTGGGTAAAGAGTATAAAATGAGTTAGTATGCCGCTATTTTTTTATATTCGTTATATTGACAATAGAATCCTGCAACATAATAATACAAAATTTGACCCTCTAGCTCTTTTTGCTCATAGCAATAAGCAGCCAAAGGGTCAGCAATTAATTTCTGGCTTGATAATTAGGAATTATGCTCAGATCACTAAAGATAAAATATTTATAAAAATAACAGGCTATTTTTTAAGTTCCTGCGCCAGGTCCTGAGCAATTTTTTTCATTCTTTTAATATGCGCTTCTTTCCCTGTCAGATATTGTGGCAGCTCCCATTCCATTCGCTGTAAATTACTTATTATACCAGGCAGTAGGTCGTAAGGAATAGAGAGCAGAATCAATCCCTCGGGAAAGATTTGCCTGGCTTTCATACCATGGTAAAGTCCGGTAATCATGATATTTAACTCCCCGCTTACATAGGGATGTATATACAACCAAGAACAGCCAATCACAGTTGTTCCCTTACCCCTCCACATTTCACCGTTAGTATAACTCATGGCTCTCAGAATAATTTCTGCCTGTCCGGCATCTGCGGTGACTATCAAAATATCGGGGGCAAATGATAAAGCATCGAAGGGGGCAAAAGCTACATAATTTACACTATCTTTAGCCAGGGTAGAAATCTGCTGATAAATCCTTCTATTTGCCCGCGCATCATCAAAAACCCCGAGCTTTGGGCCAACCTGGCCGCTTTCAAAAATTGGATCAGGATCTTTCATACCTAAAATTAAGGGGCCAACCACACATTCAAAATTATCTTGCGCCGCATAAAATGCCCCTTCATCCTGTGCCTCCTTAAACATCTCGCAAAGGGCAAGTTTCTTATTTAATTGCTTAATTCCATCCGGTTTTCCTAATAAATACTTTACTCCTACAGGTTTCCGCTTAAAATTAAATTTTTCAAAAATGGTTAGGTCAATTTGTCCTTCTTTCATGTGATTACCTCCCTTTAATACTCCCCCTTCCAGGAAAACGGCTCGCTAAAAATTATTTTATAAATTATCACCCCCCCTAAAGTCACCATAGTAAATATAAGCGCGTATTAAATGCCATGAAACTGATTTTTTTAA
>DUQX01000009.1 GCA_012837615.1 Bacillota bacterium
AGAAGGGTGTGCAAAGGTGTAAATCCGGCCATTTTCTGCCGTTCATTTACCTTGAAAACACGAAAAGCCCTTGTAATAAGGGCTCTCGCATTGTATCAATATTGTTGTTTACATTTGGTGGAGGTGGAGCGTATCAGTTCATGGCCTCAATAAATATTGCCGAATATAGGCATCTTAAAAAATAGTGCCACGACCGGGAAAAACCAATCCGGCGCTTAATTCCCCCACAAATATTTTAGCGAACTACATCAAAGTACATATAATCCTCATCTTTAATTTCTATAGTGATCTCTTCACCTGGACCAAGAACATACTCTTTTTCGCCACAACAAAATTCCATCGTGTGCCCATTATCGTTTTTTATGTTAAACTTCAAACCTGCACCTCCTTTCTTTCTTGCGCAACCAAATGCAACCTAGTCTCTGAGTCCGCGTAAGATAGGATTAATAATTCTTTAACCGCTCCACGTTTTTTTATATTTGAATTAATAGCCCTTGAGGCATTGATAGTTTTTATATTGTAGCCCGAATATAGATCAACCACAAAATCCGTATCAGAATTGCTTAGCATCACATAACAACCTTTTTCTTTTAAGTTATCGAAAACGTCCTTAAGTCTTTTGTGATCGTAAGCATTAAATAAACCGGGGGTGTACTGGGTAAAATCGGATGTAGCAGAAAGTGGAACATAGGGGGGATCCAAATAGATAAAATCACCTTTTTGGGCATTCTTTAAAACCAACTCAAAATCACCATGGGATATTTCTGCAATCTGAAAAGCTCTACTAGCGCTCCGCAAGGCCATTTCATCTACGATAACAGGATCCTTATAATCTCCAAAAGATACGTTAAACTGCCCCTTTTTGTTAACCCTGTATAAGCCATTAAAACAGGTTTTATTTAAAAACAGCATCCTTGACGCTCTTTCTATATCAGGCATTCCGAAAGGGTTAAGAGATCTGATTTTATAATAATACTCTTTTTCATATTTGTGTTCTTTAGATTTTCGGATAAGTTCCTCGACATTATTTTTTATTGCTGCATAAAGAATGATCAGATCCTTTACCAAATCCGATAAGTATACTTTTGCGTTTCTGTTAATTAAATCAGGAACTAAATAAAAAAACATTGCTCCCCCACCAACAAAAGGTTCATGGTAGTCATTAAATGCTTGCGGAATATATTTTGAAAGCTGACTAATTACTTTTGATTTTCCACCGGCCCATTTAACTACTGGCTTGTAGGTAGACATAAAAAACACCTCTTAACCATTATATTACATGGAAAAGAGGTGCAGCAAACAGCATAAACCGGGGATCGAAAAGGAAATTTATGGATCGATAGTAAAATATTAAATTAGCTGTCTGTATCACAAAATATCATTTTTTACTTCTGCATACCTTGCATTGGGCTTGGTCTCTCCTCATCCCAGTTCTTGGATTTGTGCATCTTCCCTCTGAGCTAAAACCGCTTTCTCTCGGCTTAATTGGCTCTTGGCATTTTGGATTGGTACACTTTTTCAAGAGGTCCTTACCATCGAAACCAACAATGTTGGTTGCTCTATTCCCGTTAGCATCAAAACCCGAGACTCCTTTAAAAGCTGGATCGTTACTTATCATAAATGGTGCTTCATTGCCATTTATAACGAAACCATTTTCTAAAGTTATAGGAAATACAGCTTTCATAATTAATCACCTTTCATTATTTTTTTATATATTACCGCTAGAGGAAACATTATTCAACAGCCTAAGTATTCTAATAAGAAAGCCTCTGTAAAAACAAAAAGGCCGGGCCTCTCTCCACAGAGAAACCCGGCTCTATATAAAGTAGGAGGTTAGGTTTTACAAATTATTTCGTCGGAATAATTTATTTCTTCCTGCCAATGCCGAAACATAAACAGCCTTCCACACTGCCGGCAGCGGTAATAAAATACCGGCCTGTCCAACCCAGCCGCGTAGCTGGTCATACACCAGCGCGCTCTGCCGCCGCAGTAGGGGCAGGCGGCGGTCACTTTGCAGCCTTTGCATCAATAATACTTTCGCCCAGAATATAGGCTACCACCGGCAATATAATTGCAACAACGGTTTCCGGATCAAGCTCCAGCCCGAAGCTGTCAGCCAAAATCATCGTCAAGGCCGTTACAATAGCGATCCAAAACTTCCGACTTAAAAGCCAGTGTTTACGTTCTTCCATTTTAATTCTCACTCCCTTTCTTCTCGTTTAATCTTCGCCAGCATCCACAATTCCCCGGTTGTAAAAGCAAACTAGCAACCGATCAGGACAGCCGGCTCGGTATAAGTTCTTAAAAACACATATAGAACAGCCCCGGTAAAAAATACATTAAGAATAATCACCAGAGCAACAATAACTTTAGAGAACTTCATTTTACTATCTCCGTCATTTTTGTTTTAGGATTATAATTTACCTTAAACCCAGCAAGCTCAAACGGCTTCCGCACCTCGACATAGGTCTTGCCGTCAACAATAACCGCCTCGCACTCCTGCCCGTTTACAACTACCTTCGTAGCCTGCACGCGCCTCAGCTCCTTTTCCACATCTTTTTTGAATTGCTCCCAGCCTGCCCAATTGCTGTCGGCCATAATCCGAGGACATATCTTCCTACTCCAGTCGTAATGCCGCCTTAGCTTGTTTATGCCCCAACCTCTTTCCTTTAGCATCTTTGCTACCAGCTTAACGGCGTTCGCCAGCGTTTTCTGCCGGTTCCCGGATTCGCAAATCTCGATACCAATAGAGGTCCTGTTCCCAGTTGCATTGCCGGCGTGGTAGGCAACTTCATCTAACGGTATTGCCTCTATTGCTTCCCGTTCGTCCACAACGATATGCCAGCTGGCTATGCGATCATTGCTTGGATTCGTCAACCATCCCCGCTCATTCCGGGCCGTGGATCTTGGGTTTCCTGTGCTATGTATGGTGATCGACGTCGGGGACATTTTAGTCCCGGGGCGTATTTTCCCCCGGGGAATATGGTCTACTCTATAATTCAATTTATCAACCTCCCTACGCAAGATAACTTATGAGGGCCAGCAGCAGGCCGACCCCGCCAACAACATAGCCCCACATATCTTTTCCGCCTTTTCCGGCCCCGGAAATCTCATCTACTCGCTGTTCGCATTTGTCTACTCGTTCCCGAAGGCCATTATAGTCGCGTATTAAAACCTGCGTTTTAGCAAGCTCCGCATTGGTCTTTTCCAGGCCCTTGCTTAGGTCGACCATCATTTCGTATAGCTCTTTGTTTGAGTACCACTCTTTTTTTTCATCATTATTTTCCAAGCTGACCACCTCCCGGGGAAATAATAAGAGCCTCATTTGGCTCTTATGACAAATATAACTTCTGTAATTTGTATAACTCTTCAGCTATTTTTTCAATTTTTAACTTCCGCTCCAACTCTTCAACCCTCAATCTTAAATCCTCAACATTACGCAGTAACCGCGCTTCTATCTCTGTCATACAGCCACCTCCCGGGGAAATAAAAAACGCCCCTAAAGGCGTTCAAATTCCTTCTTTTCATCTTTACATTGCTTGCGAATTAAACTTGCGAATTAAAATAGAAATGCTTTCATTGAGATTAGCATTGATACTAAAATCCCAATAGCCGCAGAAAAAACAACAAATATAATTGTACCCGTTTTTGTTTGAAATATCTCTCCAAACCCTAAATACGCCCCCGGCCAAGCACAGGCGTATCTGACTAATGAATGCGTAGCAAACATATAATTGGGATTTACTATTGGAAAAGAGAGAATAAACAAGCTGTAAAGTAATCCGGAAATCCTATATTTTGGTATCTTCAGGGCCCCGGCGATCCACGTCCAGCCAATAGCAAGATTAAGCAATATAAACAGGGCAGAACTGTCTCCATTTATAACCCTCAACGTGTCTTTGTAAGTTCCCCACCAGAAGGGCATCAACTGCCTGAAAAACCCTTCACTCGCCACAATACTGTTTGTCAGCGGGCTACCAAAAATAACTGCCTGATACAAGGGGTAGGCCAGCCCTATCGCCACGGCAATTATTATCACCCTAAAGTAGGGCAATAATGCCTTGCTGCTTCTCTTTTCGGCATATTCGGTTAGCCCGGTAACCGCAATAGCAGCAACTAAAATCCAACCGGGCGAACGGCTCAATGCACCTAGCCCAGCCAGAACGCCTGCCACTAACAGCTTACGCTCCCTTATATAATACAAAAACCAAGCTGATAAGCAAAAAAACAAGGACTCTGAATATACTGCTGAAAAGACAATGCCTATAGGAGACGCGCAAGCAAACAAAACTGCTTTCTCTTTCCCAAGTTTAAAAAGTCCAAGAAGCCCCACTCCGAAAAGAAGGTTTGAAAGTATTATGCTACTTAAAATCGTATTGCCGGACAATTTAATTAGTAGTGGGTATAAAGGGTAAAATGGTGTTGTTTGCCTTTTATATCCTTCCTGAGCTATACTAAAATAATGGCTTGAATCGTAAAAGAACAACAGATTAGAAAGGCTTTTTTCTTCAATGCTATACGGATATTCGTCATAATAACCAGCTGGAGCAGGCAGTTCATCATGGTAATTAAAAACTAAATAACCGCTTCCCAAAAAATAACCCGTGAAAGCAGAAAACACAGCAGGCAAAAAAATATGGGGTTTTTAAACGCAGATAGGAGTTTATTTTTCACTTTGTCCATCCCCGCAGAAGTTTGTTGTTATATTCATTCGATTCGTACTTCAGTTTTTCCTTTATTAAAAGCAGGAATTGGACATTAAAGTAATTTATAGCTAACCCATCAGCCTTTTCCACGCCCCCCCTTCTTTTACCCAACCCGCTTCGACAGGCCGCCAACTGCCACCAACCTTAACATAAGCATTCGATTGTTTCCATTGCCCGTTAACTTTCGCGAAGAACCCCGGCTGCCACTCTCCCCCTCTTACTTCCACATAGCCGATATAAGCATACATAGCAG
>DUQX01000039.1 GCA_012837615.1 Bacillota bacterium
CGGTAGAGCCGCGGCCACAGCTCAGCGGCCCATGTATCCGTTTGGTTTTTCAGTACTGCACTCTCCCTCATCATACAATCTCCCCGATATCGCGCAATATCTTTTTCTCTTCCTATTATACATGACGCTAACAAATAGATTATGTTATGTAACAATATATGATTTTTGGGTAAGACAGGAAGAAAATATGCCGGCGGAGCAGGTACATCTCTTGATGAGAAATATGAGGTGAACAGAGAAATAAAACCTCAAAGTATGCAAAAATAGCTCCCAGAGTTTCGAGAGCTAAGATCATAAGAGTGTAGACCATAATGATTTAAGGGTAACCACTCAGATCAAAACATAAAAAGGACATAGGGAACGGCAGGACTATTTTAAAGGGACTGCTAAGCCACGGGTCGGTTCCATCGTCTTTCCTACTGACCTTCGCTACGCTCCGGTGACGCTTGAACTGTTCTGAACCGCCTGCATATTTTAATACTATTTCATATCGAGCTTGTATTTTTTTAGCTTGTCATAAAACGCGCCGCGGCTGATGCCCAGGTATTCGATGGCCTTGCTTTTATTATTGGAAGCTTTTTCCAGTGCCCTTTTAATAATTGTTTTTTCGGTATATTCTATCGCTTGATGTAAATTTAATACAGAGGAGTCCAGGATATTAGTATAATCATTGAACATTAAGTTAAAATGGCTGGGGCTGATGGTATCGCCGGGGCAGACAATAACCGCGTGCTCAATGATATTTTTCAGTTCCCGGACGTTGCCCGGCCAGGAGTAATCCTGTAGACATTCCATAGCTTCTAAAGAGAAACCCATTTTTTTGTCGTATTTCTTGCAATAATGATCTAAAAAATGATGGGCAAGCAATCCAATATCTTCAGGTCTTTCCCGCAACGGCGGTATGTGGATCGGGATCACGTTTAACCTGTAGTATAAATCCGCCCGGAATTCCCCCTGCTGGAGCATCTGTTCCAGGTTTCTGTTCGTGGCGGTGATTATTCTCACGTCAATAGGAATCTGGCTATTTCCACCGATTCTTTCTACATACCTTTCCTGGGTAAAACGCAATAGCTTAACCTGCGTGCTGTATGACAGGTCGCCGATTTCATCCAAAAAAAGAGTTCCTCCGTTTGCCATTTCAATTTTCCCGGCTTTTCCGGAGGTGCGCGCTCCCGTAAATGCTCCGGGATTGTAGCCAAACAACTCGGATTCGATGAGGTTTTCAGGTATAGTAGCACAGTTCACCGCCACGTAAGGGCGATCGCGGCGCTTGCTTGCATCGTGAATTGCCCGCGCAAAAAGCTCTTTTCCTACACCCGTTTCCCCCCTGAGCATTACAGTTGCATCAGATTTGGCAACTTTTGCCGATAGACTTAAACAATTGAGTAGTTTGGGAGCTTCGCCGATAATGTTTTGGAAACTGGATGGAAGGCTGTCTTTGGTGATTTTTGTAGGTGGCTTGTCCTGGCTGATGGAAAGAATAGGGCTGAGGCGGACGTTAAGCTTATAAACGGGGGGGGTGTTCCCTATGCCGGCAACGGCAATTGTTTCCCCCTTGTCGTCTTTTATAGGAAGAAAACTGGCCACAAGATTGTATCCCAGTGTCTCGTTAAAATGCTCTTCGTTTTTTATGAGTTCGCCTTTGCGGAGCACCTGCAGGAGTTTGTCGTTGGGGTATTTTTTCTTGAGGTCGCGCCCCAGCAAGCGCTCTCTTTTTACCCCTACCTGCAGCTCGTACCCTTCATTAATATAAATAATTGTACCTTCTTTATCAATAATAATGACCGGATCGTTGATCATATCCAAGATTGTGCCTAAATATTTTTCTATAATTCTCCAATATTTATCTTTATTTTGCAGCATAAGGTCACCTCTTTGCCAGTATTTATCTTTATTTTGCAGCGCAAAGGTCACTTATTTGCCAATATTTATCTTGATGTGCTCAACCTTTAGTTCCGGTGTTATAATCAACCTGAAAGGCGTTGCATCCTTTACTCTTCTATTTTAATATAAATTATTCTTTTTGTGAACATTATTGTTTTTTATTTAGACAAATAATAGTAAAAATAATATAGTAAAAAATCTTTCAATTATTAAAATAATTGTTAAGACGCTGTTTTATTGCTATTGCAAATTTATTCAAAGTAATTGAATTTTGGCACAACAATTGCAAGCCTTAAATAATAATAGTACTTTGTTTCAAAGCTTTATAGCTTTTACCACTTTACCGTTTTATCTTTATCCGCGATTTCTCTTAAGGAGGTGATATTTTTACAGAAATATTTTTCAGCCGAATATTTGCTGAAAGTATGCTTGGTGCTCAGTTTTTTATTGGTTGTTATTATATTTAAGAGGAGGGCAATGCGCGAAGAATAAATGCAGAAAATTATTAAAGAAGATTAAACTTGGTAAATTGGGAAGGATTAGAATACTATTCTTAGATAATATTTCGAGGAGGATCTTAATGAACAAAAAGAGATTATTTGTCGGTCTGTTTATCATTGTATTTTTGGGATGCATTTTTATCGGCGGATGTGGTGGACAAAAAGCAACTACTCCGTCTCCTTCAACAAACGGGGTTTCTGAAAAAGCTAGCGGTGAAGTTGTTGAGTTGAATTTCGCCACATGGCACCATCCTAATTATCCGCTGAATACCGGAGTGTGGGAGCCCTTCTGCCAGGAGGTAGAGGAAAAAACAGAGGGTAGAGTAAAGATATATTTCCACCCCGGTAGCGTTCTGGTTAAAGGAGACGAAACCTATGATGCCGTGATTACGGGAACGATTGACATGGGCTTTACGCTGCAATCGTATACTACAGGGAGGTTTCCGCTGACCAGTATCCTGGAATTTCCCTTCATGTTCACTTCTTCAAAGCAAGTTTGCCTGACAGTAGCGGAGCTTTTAAAAACCAATGCTGCATTCCAAAAGGAATATGGCGATGTAATACCGGTTTGGGTGGGTGCTACGGATACCTCTATGATGATTTCGACAAAAAAGGTTAATACTGTAGAAGATTTTAAAGGGTTAAGAATCCGCACACCGGGGGTCATCCAAAATGATGTATGCGACGCTTTAGGGATCGTTCCTATTTCCATGCCTTATGCGGAAGTCTATGATGCTATACAGCGGGGAGTGGTAGACGGGACGTTTGGGCCGCAATGTTCGATTTTGGAGCATAATTTTCATGAGGTGGCCCATGAGCTTCTGCAGTTTGAGCTTTATGTCACGCCGCTTTTTGTTTCTCTGAATAAAGCTTCCTGGGAGAGAATTTCTCCGGAAGATCAGGCAATCATAACGGAGATTATGGATGGGTTACCGGAGAAAATTGGCAATCAGTATGACAGCCGCTTAGAGGCAGATAAGCTGATTTGGGAGGAAAACGGCCTGATCATGTACTCATTGCCGGAGGAAGAAATGCAAAAAATCCATACCTTACTGAAACCGCTGGAAGAACAATGGTTATCCGAAATGGAAGAAAAGGGTATCCCGGCCAGGGAGGTTCATGCTGAGATCAAAAGGTTGGCGGAGAAATATAAGCAATAGAATAAACCTGCCAAAGTGCTGTTAATGTAGTTGTACCGAAATTAGCTTTCCCCTCCCGGTACATTTTTAGGCCGGGAAGGGAAAGCTAAGGCATCAAGGAAAAACAAAGTTATAGCGAGGAGAAGACACAATGCAGTTAATGAAAAAAATAGTCAATGGTCTGAACATTCCCTTCTTAAAGATTTCCGCGATTTTAATTCTTTTAATGATGTTTATTACTGTTGCCGATGTGGCAGGGCGTTATTTTTTTAATCGGCCCATTCTCGGGGTTTTTGAACTGACGCGCTTTGGCCTGGGAGCGATTGTCTGTGCCGCCCTGGGATTCAGCCAGATTAATAAGGTGCATATTGCAATTAATATTTTTGTTTCCCGACTACCGCTTGGTTGGCAAAATATTATCGAAACCTTTAATTATTTAGTTGCCTTTATTACCTTTGCCATTGTTTCCTGGCAGATGTTCGCATACACAGGGCGCCTTTACATCAGTGCTCAAGTGACCTCTGTGTTAGGCGTTTCCATTTACCCGTTTGTATTAATATCGGCTCTTGGGGTTGTGCTTTTTACTCTTGTTTTACTTTGGGACCTTGTTAAGGCAATATATAAGCTGTTTAGTAGGGGGGTAGAAGATGAATACAGTACTCATTGGAATTCTTAGCTTTGTCGTCCTTTTAATCCTGGTTTTTTTGCACATGCCTATTTCCATAGTAATGGTTGTTGTTGGTACTATCGGCTATGCCTTAGTAGTAAATCCTCAAGCGGCCCTTATTAAACTGGGAACGGATACTTTTAACAATGCAGCGGTTTACACGCTCAGTGTTATCCCCATGTTCCTCTTGATGGGCTTGTTTTTAGGCACCTCCGGGTTGGCGCGCCGGCTTTTTGATGCTTTTAATGCCTGGTTTGGGCATATTCGCGGCGGCCTTGCCATTGCGACGGTTGGGGCTTCTGCCTTTTTTTCTGCTGTTTCCGGCTCCAACATCGGCACGGCGGCAACAATCGGCAAAGTGGCCGTACCCGAGATGCGCACTCATAAATATAAAGATTCTTTGGCTGCCGGTTGTGTGGCGGCCGGCGGCACACTGGGTATTTTAATTCCCCCCAGTTCTCTCATGATCGTTTATGGTGCTCTTACGGAAGAGTCTATCGGGAAGCTGCTGATTGCGGGTATTCTTCCCGGAATTGTTACCGCGGTGCTTTTAGCTTTTACCGCCTGGCTGCAGGTCAGAATAAATCCCAGCCTGGCACCTACAGGCACTGAAGCGCCTTTTAAAATAAAGATGCAGACGTTAAAATCTATTTGGCCGGTACCGGTTATTTTTGCTATTTCCATGGGAGGAATATGGCTGGGGGTATTTACGGCAACCGAAGGGGGTGCGATAGGCGCCTTTCTCTCTTTGCTTTATGCCCTTATAACAAAGCAGCTAACCAAAAAAGGACTTAATTCTGCCCTGGAAGAGACAGCCAATGTTACAGCGATGATTTTTTTGGTTATCATTGGGGGGACGCTCTACGGACATTTTTTAACGGCTACCAGAATTCCTCTTCTCATGAAGGAATACATTATCGCCCTCGATTTATCCCCCTTGTTGCTGATCGGGCTGGTTTTTATCGTATATTTTGTAGCCGGGTTTGTGATGGACGCCATGGCTATTATCGTTATCTTTACCAATTTGTTTTACCCTCTTGTTACCCAAGCCGGTTATAACGGGATATGGTTTGGGGTGATTACTATCTTATTGTGTAATATCGGTTTTATAACCCCCCCGGTAGGGCCGGTGAGTATGGTTACCGCCTCGGCGACCAATACCCCCGTCGAAGCGGTTTTTAAGGGAGTTACGCCCTTCTGGTTCGCTTTAATAGCGGCAACTGCTATTCTAATTGCATTTCCAAATATCGCTACTTATTTGCCTGGTATGATGATGAATTAA
>DUQX01000040.1 GCA_012837615.1 Bacillota bacterium
CTCAGGGATTTAAACGAGCACAAGGGCGCATACATCGCCTGTATGGTAATAATTGTCATCGGGCTGATGGTCTTTACCGCTTTCTCCATGATGCTGGAAAATTTAAAACTCTCACAGCAGGACTTTTATAAAAACCAGAATTTTGCCGATGGCTTTGCCAGTGTCGAAGCGCTGCCCTTTACTGAAATTAAAAAACTGGAGGATCTTGAGGGGATCGCCAGCATCCAGGGCCGTTTTGTAACCGACGTCAGGGTCCTTTTTCCCGGCAGGGAAGATAACGTCTACCTGCGCCTTATCTTTCTCGATCCAAATGAGCAAAACCGGATTAATGATATGCTGCTGCTGGAAGGCAAGCCCCTGCAAGAAGGGGAAATGAATATCCTGATCGACAACAAGTTTTATGCAGCGAATAACCTGAGTTTAAATGATAAACTAGAGATTATCGCCGCCGGCAAAAGAAGGGAACTGCAGATCACAGGGGTGGGCACAAGCCCGGAATTTATTTACGCCCTGCGCACTGCAGCGGATTTCTACCCCTCCCCGGAGACCTTTGGGATCGCCTTTATCCCACTGCAGACACTGCAAACCCTGCTGCCTGACAAAAACACTTGCAACGATCTGGTATTTACCCTGGAACAAGGAGCCCAATACGACGAAGTGAAGAAACTGCTGGAATACGAGCTGAAACCCTACGGTTTGAGGAGCCTTATCCCCAGGGAAGATCAAACAAGCCATTTACTCCTCTCGGAAGAATTGACCGGCCTGGAATCAATGTCAACCGCCGTGCCCGTTCTTTTTCTCTCCATCGCGGCGGTGATCCTTTACATTGTCGTCCAGCGAATGATCGAGCAGCAGCGGGGACAGATCGGAATCTTAAAAGCCCTCGGCTACACCAATAAAGAAACGGTCTTTCACTACATGTCGCATACCATGATCATCGGCCTGGCCGGAGGCATAGCAGGAACGCTGCTGGGGATCGCCCTTTCATACCCCATCACTAACCTCTACCAGATGTTCTTTAACATGCCGCTTCTCAAGGGCGAATTCTCCACCGCATACTATTTTATCTTCGGAATTTTGCTCTCGCTGGCTTTTTCCCTCTCGGCCGGCTACCTGGGATGCAAAAAGGTGCTTAAACTGGAACCTGCGGAGGCCATGAGGCCGCCTGCCCCACCTGGCGGGAAGAAGGTCTGGCTGGAGAGGATCTCCTTCCTCTGGAACACCCTGACCGTCCAGGGAATGATGTCGGTGCGAAATATCTCGCGCAACAAGGGACGCAGCCTTTTTATTTTCGGGGGGATCACGTTCTGCTTTGCCATCTCCTGCTTCACCTGGTCGATGAACGACATTATACAAAAAATGATCTTCGACCAGTATGAAAAGGTGGAAACATATGACTTGAAAATTTCTTTCTCCGCCCCCCTGCTAGAGCAACGCGTGCTGGGAGAGCTGAGGTCTTTCCCCGGTGTCCGGCAACTTGAAGCCATGGCCGAGGTTCCCGTGACGCTGCAAAACAAATGGCTTAAAAAAGATGTACAGCTGCTGGGAATTGCAGAAAACAGCGGCCTTTATCATATCCTGGACAAAAACGGAAGGGAGGTTGCTCCTCCCAAAGACGGCCTCCTTCTATCGGAGCGCCTGGCCATGCTGCTCGATGCCGAACCGGGGACGATGCTCAACGTCGAATCCATACTGCACGGCTCTGATTCATGGGAAAGCAAAAAGCTGCCGGTTGTGGGGATCATCCCGCAGTACCTGGGGCTGAACGCCTATATGGACCTGCACGCCTTGCAGGACTTCTTGAAAGAGGACGGCCTTACAACCTCCGTCATGCTCAGCATGGACGAAGGATCCATCCCCCGCCTGCAGGAGGAATACAGGCAGAGCAACCTCATCAGCAACATGGACGAAAGGGGAGAGAGAATACGAAAACTTAACGAGATGATGGAGTCTTTCGGCAGCATGATTTATCTTTATGCCCTGATCGGGATAATTCTCGGTTTTTCCATTATCTATATATCGTCGATTATTACAACATCGGAGCGCAGCAGGGAGCTGGCGTCGATGATGGTCCTGGGGATGACGCCGCCAGAGGTGCTCTCCGTGGTAACATTTGAACAATGGTTCATCAGCATCCTGGGGATGGCTGCCGGGGTGCCGCTGGCAAAGCTGTTTATGTCGGGTATATCAATGGCCATGAGCAGCGATGTTTTTACGATACCTCCTCTCATCTCCACTTATTCATATCTCATGGCTGCAGCGGTAACGGTGCTCTCTATCTGGATTGCCCAGAAATTCGCCGGCAGAAAAATCCGCAGCTTAAGCCTGGTAGAAGTCTTAAAATCCGCGGAATAAAAGGCGATTGTTCTCTAAAAGTTTATTTTCCTAAAACGGCTTTGGATTAACGAGATTAAAGTATAAATGAAAAGTTACTGCTCAGCTATGCGCAAGGTTATCAGGTTACCAGGTTACCAGGTTGTCATCCTGAGCGCTAGCGAAAGATCCTGACACTTCACTACGTTCAGAGTGACAGGTTCTGTGACTTGAAGAAAAAAAGATAAAAGAAAGATATAAGAGAATAAGTAAAAAGGCGGGTGGAGCTTATGCAAAGAAAATGGAAGATTATCTTTGGGGGAACGCTGGCGGTAATCGTTCTGGTAGCAGTAGCGCTGCAAGCTTTCCAAGGGCTGGAAGCGGAACTGCTGGAAGTACATCCCCGCGATATAGCGAATACCTTTAAAGAAGAAGGAAAGGTCATCTCAAAAGTGAACCTCCCCATCCACGCCCTCTACGGGGGAAAAATTATCGAGCTCCATGTTGAAGAGGGGCAGCAGGTAAAAGAAGGCGATATTCTGGCGGTGCTTAGCCAGGAGGAACTGGCTTTTCAGCTACGCCAGTTAGAAGGGCAACTTAGAAGCCTCCAGGGCGAAGAGGAAAAAACAATACTGGAACCGCTGGAACCGGCGCTAAAAAACCAGGAACTGCTTGTAGAGCAGGCCCGGCAGGATTTGGAGACAGCAAAAGCCAACCTGACCAGAATTGAAAAGTTATATGCAACAGGCGGAGCCTCAAAAATAGCATACGAAGAAGCGCTCAATGCCGTAAAATCGGCAGAAATCAACCTGGAGATGCAGGAGGAAACCCTCTCACTGCTGCAGAAAACTTACAGCCCCGCAGGGGGGACAAACGAATTTTACAGGGGTCGTAAAGAAGCCCTGCAGGCGCAGATCGAACTGCTGCAGTACCAGCTGGAAGCGTGTACCGTTACCGCCCCGGTAGAAGGGAAAGTGGCAAACCTTACAGCCAGGGTAGGCGACCTGCCCACCCCGGGCGTGCCCATCATGAATATCTTCCAGGAGGGCAATTATGAAATTGAAGTATACCTGCTTGCAGATGACGTACCGGGCATCGCAGCCGGCATGGAGGTTGCTCTCATCCTTGAAGGCAGCGCCCCGGAAACTATTCACAGCGGCACGGTGAAGAATATTGCGCCAACCGCCGTAGAAACAGTTTCTGCCCTGGGCCTGGCCGAACAGCGCGTAAAGGTCCTTGTCGAACCTGCGACCTCCTCTGCTGGAGACCTGTTCCCGGGATATAAACTCGATGTCGAATTTACCATCGATAAGAGAGAAAACGAGCTGGTCGTCCCCAAAACGACACTCTTCCCTTCTGGGGAAGGAGACGCCCTCTGGGTTGTCAGAAATGGAAAAGCGGAAATTCAAACTGTAAAGACGGGATTCGAAAACGACAGGGAGGTAGTAATCGCAGAAGGGCTGCAGGAGGGAGATCTGGTTGTACTAAACCCGCAGTTGGAAGGGCTCAAAGAAGGCAAAAAAATAACCGGCATTAATGCAAAATAAGATCTTTATGTTGGCGTTTTAATAGTACCCTTTATTAGATCTATTGCATCCAATTTGCCAGTTTCAGTTCCTCTATTCTATTGAAATGTTTAATATTGCCTGTTACAAGAAATTCACAGGTTTCTAAAGCGGTAGCTGCAATAAACAGGTCTGCATCAGCCAGCGGGATCCCAAGCCTTTCTAATCTTGACTTTAATTGTCCGAAGCGTCTCATCATTGCCTTACTTGAGTTGATTATATTAACCGTAAGTAGAAACTGTTCGACAACCATTTTATTCTTAGCGGGATTAGCAGATTTTTCCGCCCCATAATATAATTCAGCAACGGTCATAAAAGAAACCGCAACCCGGCCTTTGTATTCTTTTCTGTGCTGTATTACCGCCTGGTTGCCTCGCAGCAATGATATACAAATGTCTGTATCTAATAAAATCATTGCTACAATTTCACCTCTCGGCCGGGACTGCGGTTGTTAATAATCTCAGCAATGATTTCATCGGTTGAGCGAGGATCTTCCCATTCACCTGCAAGTTTGCTCCACAGATCTACTTGTGCTTCAATAAAGATATCATCATCAATTTCAGCAGTGTATTCCCGGAGAGCCCTTTCAAGGAGAACAAGAATCTCATTGTTTAGGCTTCGGCGCTCAGCAATTGAAAGACTGCGGATCCTTTCCAAAAGATGTTCCGGTATATTGCGCAAAGTAAGGTTCGCCATAACAAAAGTCCCCCTTTCTTTTCTTTTGTTTTATATAGTTATATTATGGACTCACTATGGTTATATTATAACACCACACTTTATCCCCGGCAAGAAATTATTATTGGCCGCCTGATCCCAAAGGGCTACTATAGCTTGGGGCTTTCTGTTTTTGCTCCGGAGATGACAGCAGGTTTTTTTAGCCTATCCCTCACCCTATCCTTATGATCAGTATCGTTGCACCGCGGGAACTGCTTCGGGAACCTTCCGAATACTATCCATGAAAAGGAACTGGTCCTGCGCGCAAGCCACACTACAAACCAGGAAATGAACAGCGCACAGAGAAACCCTCCGAAAACAGAAGCGTGGTAAACCAACGGAGCACCGCTAAAATCAATCCTGCGGTAAAACCTTAAAACCAGCGGGTGAAAAATATAGATACCGAAGGAATAGACACCGAGCTTTATCAGCAGGTTAACAAATGAAGCCGGAAGCTTATTGTAAATCCAGAAGGAAAAGAGGAACAGGACAAGGGCGGCCGCACAGGTGTAAAAATTCCAGAAAAAAGTATACCATTTTGCATCATAGTAGATATTTTGCGCGCGCATTGCGTAGTAAATCCAGACATAAAGGCCTCCAAAGACAAGCCAGAAACTGACAAGCAAGCGCGTTTTCCAGACGCTCCACCACTCCATAAATTGCTGAAAATATATTCCTAAAAAAGCCCCCAGAAAATAATATGACATATAAGAAAGGGCAATGCTGCCGGTTCCGATGGTGATACGAAAATAGTAACTATTCAAAAAAACAAAAGTCCACTGTAAAAGAAAGCCGAACCAGATTCCATGCTTGACCAGAGCTTTGTTTTTCTTAAATATCCAGAGCAGCAGAGGAAACAACAAATAAAACTGGATGCTGATAAAGACGAAATAGAGGTGGTCGTATGCCTTTCCGGTAGCCAGCTTGACTAAAAAATCCCGTATAATCTCAACATTGCTGCCATACTGAACAAAAGGGGAAGCAACGATATAAAAATACAGCGCAGAAAAAACAAAATAGGGCAGGATAATATATTTCAAACGTCTCAGATAGAAATTTTTGATCAAATTCTTGTCGAACCGCCTGTTATAATAGCTGTAAAATAATACAAATGCACTTAAAAAAATAAACGTGGCGGTACCAAAGGCAAAAAACCTGTTCAAAAAATTGTACAGCGGGTATAATGACGACGTCTTTTCCAGCTCAACCGTGGCAAATGAGGTTGAGTGAACCATTATAACACCCAGAATCGCCAGAGCCCTTGTAATGTATATTTCGTTAATTTGTTTACTTTTACTCATCGCTGCCTTTCCCTGCCTCCCTGCTTTACCATCTTTACCATGTCATGCTTTATTGTCCAAGAAGGGCTTATAAACCTTTTATCAATATAGACCCTTCGCTGATGACCATTTTACCATAATGACGTCATAAGTGCTAAAAAAATTACTTTACACCCACCAAATAATTATATATGATCTTAATTGGTGATAATCTTAATTAATCGCAAATTTTAATATTGGGTGATACAAATAATGATAAAAATTGTAACGGATAGCACCGCCGACATTCCCAGGGAATACGTAAATAAGTATGATATTACTGTGCTTCCGCTCAATATAAATATTGATGGGAAAACATACCAGGATGGGATCAACATCAGCCCGGCAGAAGTATGCGATTATATGCAAAAAGGAAAAATACCTAAAACTTCTCAGGTCCCCCCTATTGAATTCTACAATACTTTTGAAAAGCTGACCCGCAACGGCGACGAGGTCATCGCGATTATCATGTCCTCCCAGCTTAGCAGCACCTATAACGCTGCTCTTTTATCCAGTAAACAGCTCCCCGATAGAAAAATCGCCGTTCTGGACAGCATGGGCGTTTCCCTGGGGCAGGGCTTGCAGGTCATTGAAGCTGCAAGAATGGCTTTAGCCGGAAAAGTCTTTAAAGATATTATCAAAAGAGTAAAAGCACTGAGCAAAAAAATGAACTATGCCATTATCATCAACACGCTGGAATACGTCTTCAAGGGCGGAAGGATCAGCAAAGTGCAGTATATAGCAGCCAACCTGCTCCACCTTAACCTCGTCTGCAGCTCAGACGGCACCGGGAAAATTATCGTTGCCGATAAATTCAGGGGGAAAGAAAAGAGTATTCTGCGCTGGACGGCCAAACATATCGCCAGGTTAAAAATAACCAACAAAACGGTAGGATTAAATGCGATAAACAACAATGAAAAGCTCCTTCAAGAAGTAAAGGCCTTGATTCAAAAATATAACCCCAAAGAAATCATAGAATCTCAGATAGGATCAACAGTCGCCTGCTATGCAGGTCCAAATGCCATCGGCATTTATGCGGAAGAATAAGGCCCGCCCCCTCTGTATAATATTACCTGGCATGCCTTCCCGCTGCAGCAGGAAATTTTATGCTAAATGTAGAAATTATATTTGCTAAGCTATGAAATGGTAAACTGGAGGATACATAAAGATAAATGGAGGAAATTAGTTTAAGGGAAATCATCGAAGTTCTGCTCAAAAGAAAATGGGCTATTGTCGGTATTACTATTCTGGCAGTTCTTATAAGCGGCGTTATCAGTTTTTTTGTTTTAAGCCCTGTTTACGAGGCCGAAGCGATCCTCAATATTCGCGGCAGCAATAATCCCAATGTCGAAATTGCCGATTCAAACCTGGATATGCTGCTGGAACAATTGACAAGTCTCCCTCAATACGATATTGAAACATACAAACATCAGATACAGGATTACACTTTCCTGGAAGGCGTTATAAAGCAGATGGGCCTGGAAAAGGAAGGGTATACCCCCCTATCGCTGCAAAAGGCGGTTAACATTGAACAAATCCCCAACACAA
>DUQX01000041.1 GCA_012837615.1 Bacillota bacterium
CATCATGGATAGCAGACGTTAGGGTACAACTGGAAACGGTTGTGCCTCCCGTTTTGGAAAGGAGGTTGTTAGTTTACATTACTATCGCATTTTCCAACGGGAAAATGCGATGTTTGTTTTCTCGAAAGAATCTTGAAAAGAAGGGGGGAAAAAAACTTTATTTGCACATTGGCATAGGTATCATATATTTAAAAAGCAGGAGGCATTATTAATGATAAAAACAGATATCCCGTCTCCCTTAATAAATTGGCCGGAACTTCTACGCCTTAGTAGCCATAATATGATGCCTGAACGCAAGCCTGAAGAAGGCGATATATGGGAGAATGCTGCGGTTATGTACAATAAGATGGCAGCCATGGAGCGTGAATATACTTTTGCCCAGCTTGACGCCTTCGACACTTCACCTGAAGATACAGTCCTCGACGTTGGCTGCGGACCGGGACGCATATCAGTCCTAATGGCTCAGCGTGCGAAAAGTGTCACCGCCATTGACAGCTCTGAAAAAATGCTGAACTTTTGCCGGGAAAATGCAGAAAAAGCCGGAGTTCGTAACCTAACTGCCAGGCTGCTTGATTGGAATAATGCAGTCCTCGGGGAAAACCTGGAAAGGCACGATATTGTCATCGCTTCCCGTTCAGAAGGAATGAGAGATATTGAAAAACTGACGTCCTTCGCCAGAAAATACGCGGTAATGATAGCATGGGCAAATGCTCCGTGTATCCCCGATATTCTTGGGGATCTTTTTTACGGCACCAGCGCCTGGGAGAAAAAACGTTCACCTATGCAAAGAGACCGCCGTTTGGGCTATAACGTCTTCTATAACATGGTTTACGACCTCGGCTATGATCCTAATATTAAAATTGTTACCGATGGTTTTACCAAAGACTATGCTGATTATGAAGAGGCTTATGCAGACTTATGCACACTCGGGGAGATTAGAGACGGTGAAATGGAGATTTTCCGCAATAATTGCAACAAGTGGTTGAGCAAAAACGATAAAGGCGGTATCACCTTCCGAAGAGAAACGAAAACTTTTGTTCTTTGGTGGTCGCCTGAAAAAAGATTTTAATTCTTGCCTGTTTCGGAAGCATTATTTTTAAAAAAACTGAGGGGGAAAAGAAAGAAATGAAAAAGTATTTAGTAGTCTTAATGATCATTTTAATGACAGCAATGTTGTTTGCCGGTTGTGGCAATCAAGTTGCAGATGAACCAGAACCGGAAGGAGCGGCTGCAGAAAATGAACCGGAAGCAGAAGCAACGACAAAAGTGATCACCGATATGGCAGGCAGTGAAGTTGAAATAACCACCAATGTTCAAAGGGTTGTCAATCTCTGGCCTGCTTCCAACTCGGCAATGCTCTGCATGGGAGCCGGCGACAAGCTGGTGGGAACGATGGATTTTACCAAAAGCCTGCCCTGGAGCCAATTTGTTTACCCCGGGATCGTTGATGTTCCCACGGCAACCGATAATGCCGAAGAACTGTTGAAAATTAATCCCGATTTAATTATCACTCCCACCGATGATGTTGCTGTTAAACTGCGTGAATCAGGGCTGCCGGCCATTAATCTCATGTTTGCCAATTATGACCAGATGAAGCGTGCATTTGCCATTTTGGGAGATGCCCTCGGCGAGGAATATGCCGCCAAAGCTGCCGCCTGGTCTGAACTGGTCGATAACAATATAGCAGAAGTTTCCAATGCGTTGGGAGATCTGGCTGAAGAAGACAAACCTGTTGTTTATTACATCCAGGGTCAAACTAATCAGGGGCTTTATACGACCTTTAGAGGCGATTCGATCATGAATGACTGGATCACTTATGGCGGCGGTATTTTTGCCTCCGCCCTGATGGGCCTGGAAGGCACAAATGCAACCGCAGAGGAAGTTCTCGCCCTGAACCCTGATGTTGTCATCATAGGCGGTCCTGCGCAGCATGAACTCTATGATGAATTAATGGCGGATGCTGCCTGGAAAGACATTAATGCAGTCAAGAATAACAGGGTTTATACAAATCCAAACGGGCTCTTCCCCTGGGAACGTTTTGGCATGGAAAGCGCACTGCAAATTAAATTTGCCGCTTCTGTCATTCACCCAGAGCTTTATCAAGTAGACTTGATTGCTGAAGTACAAGACTTTTATAAAGAATTTGTCGGTATTGAGCTTACAGACGAGCAAGCGCAGAACATGATTAACGGTTACGGCCCTCATGGAGAATAAAAGATGTGATATAAAGGAAGTAAAAGATGGGAAAATTGGAATCAGATAAAAGAGCTGCCGTATTAAGGAGAACTTATTTGGACAAGCGCAAATATCTGACAACGATGACCGGCCTGACGGTAATTTTAATTGTTGTGGTAATGGCATCTCTTGTCCTCGGCAGATTTAACCTGAGCATTATTGATGCGGTTAAAATTGCCTTCTCTCCGTTATTTCCTATTCGGGTAACCTGGGACGGAACGATGGAAGCGGTAATTTTTAAACTCAGGTTGCCCCGCATCTGTGCAGCGGCTCTGGTAGGAGGCGCCCTTGCTGTTTCGGGCGCCTCTTACCAAAGTATGTTTAAAAACCCCATGGTCTCACCTGACATTTTAGGGGTGTCCTCCGGTGCCGCCTTGGGCGCTTCCCTGGCTATTTTTTGGGGACTGGGGCAGAACATTATTCAGCTATGGGCTTTTATCGGAGGGATAGCGGCTGTTACACTGACGGCAATGGTGCCAAAAATGATGAAAAGCAGTTCCGCTATTATTTTAGTGCTGGCAGGCATTGTTGTTGGCGGATTAATGACATCTCTTATGGGCATCTTAAGGTATTTTGCAGATCCGGAGACGGCATTGGCAGAGATGGTCTACTGGTCTATGGGTTCTTTTGCCGACATCCGTAAAGCAGATTTAATCAGTATGGCTCCGGGAATCATTTTGTGCGCTGCTGTACTCCTTTTAATCCGTTACCGGCTCAATGTTCTGTCATTGGGTGAAAACGAAGCAAAAACGCTTGGTTTAAATATCAGGCAAACTCGCGGTGTAATTATCGTCTGTTCAACATTGATGACTGCAGCCTCTGTTTGTATGGCCGGGACAATCGGCTGGGTGGGGCTGGTTATTCCCCATCTTGGCAGAATGCTGGTCGGGCCTGATAACCGGAGGATGTTGCCGGCTTCCTTAATTATGGGTTCTGCCTTTATGGTCATCATTGATACTCTTGCCCGCACATTGACTGCCGCGGAACTGCCGATCAGTATTATTACGGGAATCATCGGGGCGCCTTTTTATCTTTATTTGTTATTAAAACAAAGGACAAGAATACAATGAAACATTGTAACGAAAATGGTACGAAAATATTGGAAGTGCAAAACCTCAGCTTTTCTTTTTCAGCCGGGCGTAAAATTTTTCACGATGTATCCTTTTCTGTTTACCCCGGTGAAGTTATCTCAATTCTTGGGCCAAACGGGGCTGGTAAAAGCACTCTGTTGAATTGTATCGCCAATTTGCTGACACCTGACAGCGGGGAGATCCTCCTAAATGGTAAATCAATTAAAACCATGAATGTGAAGGATGTTTCCCGTTGTGTAGGTTATGTGCCGCAGAATCATAACCCTGCCTATGCTTATACGGTACGTGATTTTGTAGTCATGGGCAGAACACCGCATCTGGGGTTGTTCGCTCAGCCTACAGAAGAAGATTACGAACTGGTCCACATTACATTGGAGCAAATGGGGATCATTCATCTGGCGGACAAGCCTTATACGGAAATAAGCGGTGGTGAAAGACAGCAAGTTACCATTGCCAGAGCTATTGTTCAACAGCCGCAAATAATACTTTTCGACGAGCCGACAGCACACCTTGATTTTGGAAATCAGGTCCGCATAGTTAAAATGATAAAATACTTGTCGTCGCAGGGTTTTGCTATACTTATGACCACTCACACACCGGATCACGTCATCATGCTGGGCGACCGTACCGGAATTTTGGATCGAAACGGTAAAATGACCTTTGGCAATATCGAAGATATCATGAGAGAGGATATACTATCTGAAGTTTATAATACAAACTTAAAGTTAGTATATATTGAAGAAATTGGCCGTTTAACCTGTGTTGCCACAAATTGTTCTTAGGGCTTAAGAGAAAAGTTGGCTC
>DUQX01000042.1 GCA_012837615.1 Bacillota bacterium
AAAAACTACCTTTGATCAAACTTTGCCAGTTCAAAGGTAGTTTTTAAAGCTAAGCTAAAAGGGTAGTATGCTATTTTTGATTAAGCTGTTTCCTGTTTTCTCCTTTCTTCGTCTCTTACTTGCCGTCTTAGAATCTTCCCCACGGCGGTCTTGGGAAGTGTTTCGCGAAACTCCACCATAGAGGGAACTTCATAGGAAGCAAGCCTCTCGCTGCACCAGTTGATCAGTTCTTCAGCGGTAACGTCTTCATAACCCGCTTTTAAAACAACGAAACCCTTGACTTTTTCACCAACCTTAGGATCGGGAACCCCCACAACACAGCATTCAACTACCGCCGGATGTTTATAAAGCACTCCTTCTACTTTTGTAGCGGCTACCCTGTAACCTTTATGCTTGATCATATCTACGGAGCGATCTACGAAGAACAGCCAGCCATCTTTATCTATACGCACAATATCGCCGGTCTTGTACCACATCCGGCCGTCCATTTGCACAAAGTGCAGCGCTGTTTCCTCGGGCTTGTTTAAATAAGCGGTTACCATATTTTCCGAAGCTACATACAGTTCTCCGGGCTCACCCGGCGAAACCGGTTCCTGTGTATCTGGATCAAGCAGCTTGACTTGCTTAATAGGCGATATTTTACCACCGGTTCCCTCCGGAAACGGCTGCCCCGCCGGTGTTAAGGAAATGCCTCCACAGGTTTCTGTACTACCCAACCCGTTGTATAAAGGCATTTTAAATTTCTGTGTCCATTTCCTGGCCACTTCTACAGGCAGGGCTTCACCTGCGGTATAGACGTAAACAAGAGAACTAAAATCATAATTTTCTACATTTTCATGCTCCAAAATCATCCTGCAGAGCGTTGGGGTACAAAAAAAGATAGAAGCTTTATACTTTTCTATATGGCTGAATAGATCTTCGAGATCCATGCGGGGTAAAAGGATTAAGGTGTCACCAAAAAGAAGAGCCCCCAAGCCAACTTCCTGACCAAATATATGATTAAGGGGCGCCCCCTGGAGCGCAACTGCTTCCCCTTTAGGAACAACCGATTCACTCATATCTCTGGAGACCTGGATCGCCTCCAACAAAAGGATGTTGGAAAGGGGAACTCCCTTGGGAAGGCCTGTAGTCCCACCGGTATATAAAATTTCCGCTATATCACTGCTTTTAACTTGTATCGCAGGCAAGAGAGGGTAATTTCCGCTTAAAATACTGCTAAAAGATATTATTTCTACCTCCTTTGCAGGCGTTCTTTCTATGGACTGCGCTGAAAACTCGTCGCCTACAACGATAATTCTCTCAAAAAGACTATTCTTTGCAGCTTTTATTACTTGATCCAGGTTCCTATCCGCACAGAAAATGATCCTGGCTTCGCTGTCTTTTCCAATATAACTCAGTTCTTCGTATCCATAAAAATGTGTCACGGGAACCGCTACTGCACCAAGGCGCTGCATCGCCAGCCAGGCCCCTACCCACTGCGGCATATGGGGAAGATAGATAATTGCCCTCTCCTGCTTTTTTACTCCCTTCTCTACAAGATACGCTGCAACTTTCTCCACCATTTCATCCAGCTCAGCAAAGGAATACTTTTTATTCTTAAAAATTATCGCTGTTCTATTTGGCCGATTCTTAACCAATTCACGAAAAGTGGCATCAATTGTATCGGATAAACCCTTCATTTTTAACACCTCTCCAGCTGTTTGTTAATTATTTGATCACATCAACATATCCGGCAACACAGTCGCTATTTGTGGAAATAGTATAAGTATAATAATGCACACCACTATTGCAATCAAAAATGGCCAAATCCCTCTAAAAATAGTTTCCAAAGGAACGTCCGGAGCGACCCCCTTTACAACAAAAACATTCAAACCAATGGGCGGCGTAATAACCCCCATATTGACTACTAATAACATGATCACTCCAAACCAAATCGGATCATATCCCAATGTTGTAACAACTAAAGGATAAAAGATGGGAATTGTCAGCAGCATCAGCGCCAGCGCATCAATAAAACAACCGAGGATTAAATAAATAAATAAAACAACCATAAGAACCGCAAATGAGGAGATATTCATTCCCGTTACCCACATTCCAAGATCAAAGGGAATACGGGTAAGGGCAAAAAAACGCCCGAAAATTGTTGCTCCTGCAATCAGTAAAAAGATCATGGCGGATAGCTTTGTGCTGTCTAAAAGCGCCAACATGGTTTTGTTCCAATCCATCTTTTTCTCCAAAAGAGTTATCACCATTAAACAAACAGCACCTACCGCACCCGCTTCCGTAGGAGTAAACCAGCCCAGAAATAAACCTCCCAGTGAAATAATAAATACAATGAAAACCTCGATTAAACCACCACGAAATGCCTCAATTTTTTCACTTCTTGTTGCCCTTTGTCCTGCAGGAGCCAAAGAGGGATTAAATTTACACAAAATTACTATAGTAAGCATATAGAGAAGCATGAGAAGTATCCCCGGTAAGATTCCGGCTAAAAATAGTTTACCTATGGATTGCTCTGTTGCTATTCCGTAGACAATAAACAGCACACTCGGCGGTATCAGGCTCCCTAGAGATGCACCGGCTGCGATACTTGCAGTCGCCAGTGAACTGTCATAATTATATTTTCTCATTTCCGGAATAGCGATTGTCCCAATAGTGGCAACACCAGCGGTTGATGAACCGCTAACTGCCCCAAATAAAGCACAGGCAGCCTCTGAAGCTATGGCCAACCCTCCCCTGAAATGCCCGACAAATTTATGGGACAGGTTAAAAAGGCTTTTTCCGATTCCCGAGTGAAAAGCGATAAATCCCATATAAACAAACATAGGTATAACGGTCAGTGAATAGGATGAAAAAGTTGAAAATAAATCCTTAGCAACAATATCAAATGCGGCTGCAGGCGAACGTAAAAAGCAGAGCCCCCAGAAACCCGTAAAAAGCATCGCAAAACTTATAGGCACCCCAGAAAAAACAACAATTAAAAACACAATTATTCCAGCTATACCAGTAATGGCAGGACTCATTTTATCCCCCTTTCTAATTCATCCATAAGTTTGTTATTTATGGCTAAGAAGGTTTTTTAATTGTTTCAATTATCTTCAAAAGGCTAAACAGGGCTAACAAA
>DUQX01000043.1 GCA_012837615.1 Bacillota bacterium
ATATGCTTAGATTATAGGATAATCATGCTGCAATTTCAGCTATAGCTGCAATTACCCGATCTATATCCTCGCCGGTATTAAAGTGGCCGGGGCTGAACCTAACCGCACCGGTGGTATCTGTCCCCAAATCAACATGCACAAAAGGAGCACAGTGCAAACCGGCCCGCACCGCGATACCATAGTCACCGTCCAAAATGACGTCTCTGGAATCCAGGCCTGTAATGGTGCACGCAAGCACCGGCACGCCCTCTTCCTAATAATCAAGCCCTCCTAAAAGGCCGAAAATGCCAATAAGGTTGAGCGTACCAGCTTCAAGCCGGTGAGGAAAGCTCTGGGTATGAACAAGACTGCGCGACTCTATACCGGTTCCGCCAAAACGGGTTGTCCGGATATTCATTTCGGGAGAAAGAATCAGTCCGCCAATACCGCTGGCCCCAGCAAAGCCTTATGGCCAGTGAAGGCAATCGCTCCAATGCCCCAGCCGCACATAGCAAGTTCGGGCAAGTTCGGGGACGGTTCTCGTTCTTGCCTTTTATCAATAAGAGTAACATTGATACTGCGTTACTCACTTACACAACACCAGCCTGTTCTAACTAAATTTGGAATAATAGTATAAAATGAACAAGGCAGCCTACGAAATTGACGCAGGATGCCTTGTAGCATTTTCTTTTGGTTTAGCACCTTGGTATTAATATTTAATAAACTTTTTACCCGGAACACCACAAATGCTGCATTTTTCTGGAACAAATTTTTCAATGTTTCCGCAGACCGGACAGAGATAATAGAATACTTCTTCTGTCTGGTCAAGGTTCTCTAACGCTTCCTTATAAAGCTTGGCATGAACCTCTTCCGCTTTCATTGCAAAAGTAAAGGCCATGAGCGCAGCTTTGTTTCCCGCGGCTTCAGCTTCCTTTACAAATTCGGGATACATCTCCTTATATTCATAGGTTTCGCCTGCAATACCATCTTTCAGGTTATCAGCAGTTGAGCCGATTTTCCCTGCGACCTCAAATAGTTTTAAGGCATGTAAAGTTTCAGCATCAGCTGCTGCCCTGAACAATTTAGCAGCATTAAGCTTTCCTTCTTTTTCAGCTTTTTTAGCATAGGCCAAATACTTTCTGTTGGCCTGAGATTCTCCGGCAAACGCCTCCATCACGTTATCAAGGATTTTGTTTTCATTCATTGATTTTGCCTCCTCATTTTTATTTAATGCATTTAATAGTTTTTCCACTGCTTCTCTTGGGAAACCTTCCGGATTTTGATCGAGTAATGACTGCAAAAAATTCTTAGTGTTTTGGCTTTGTGGAAGCATATATCCTGCTTCACGGATGATGTCTTCCGCCATAATACGGTTGGATTTCTCAATGGCTTTCGCCAATTTTCCTGACAATCCGGCGGCTATGTTCTCCTGTTCCGATTTGCTGCGCAAAAGAGTATTCAGCATACTAACAACTAATTCGGTTTTAGGCTGCTGAGGTGGATACTCAACCGGTACCATAGAAATCGCACCGGATGGGCAGGCATCAGCACAATCTCCACAACCAATGCATTTTAAAACATCAATAATGCTATTTTCAGTGTCTGTTGCTCCCGTAGGGCAGACATAAAGACATAAGCAGTCTTTGGTACACAGGCGTATATTTCTTACTGCATATTTCTTAGACATTCTTATTACCTCCCTTCAATCTTTTCAAATTTCCAATTCGGCACTTTGCAGACGGGGCAAACTTCCGGCAGCTTATCTCCTATGTAAACAAAGCCACATATGGTACAAACATAAACGCCTGTATTTTCAAGCATCGCTTCTCCCTCTTTCTGATATCGGGTTAAAAGCGACTTTAAAATACGGGTAACCTTCTCGCTCCAGGCCAGGGCCCGAAGCGCACCTCGATCCTTCGCATCAGCTGCTACAGCATTTGCATTTGGGAAACCTTCCTCAAGGTCTTTTTCGATAAGGTCAAGCAGCCGACTGAAATTCGGATCTTCAGAAGGCGCTGATACCGATTTAAAATAACCGGCCAGTTCTTTAAATAGATCTGCTTCTTCCGGTTTATACTGCTTTTCACAGCCGCGGGCAAGATTCGTGCAAAGTGCGCTGATCTCCAAGGGAGACAACTCCTGCATATCCGAAGGTGTATCAATTACCGGTTTCGTTTTTTCCTCGCGTGCTGAAGTAGATTCACCCTGTTTCTCAAATTCTGATTTTTCCGCACCACAGAGCGGACAGACCCAATCATCGGGCAGTACTTCCCACCCTGTACCCGGTGCAATGCCTGCTTCCGGTATTCCATTTTCTTCGTCATAGACAAATCCGCAAACAGAACATACATATTTTGCCATTACATAACCTCTTTCACTTGATTTTATTTATTAGAAAGGCATCTTGGACAGAGACCTTTAAAATATACATTTTTATTTTTATAGGGCGCAGTATGGTCAAAGTTTGTTTTTGCTTTTTTATCCAATTATTACTACTTCCTTCCTGCAGAATAATATCGAAACCGTCATAGGCCATGAAAACTACCAAACCCTGGCCGACATTGAAAAACGGCCGGAAGAACTGCAAACGCAACTTTTGAAACGGCCAGATCCACATATCGACCCCAGCTGCCATTCCTATAAGAAAGAGAGCGCTCTATTTAGGAGCACCTCGACCATATTCATTGATACACTAAATGTTATTTCTTCTTAACTGGAACCAAGGATTCACTTCTATATTTGGATTTTCAGTAACTGCTGCCGGCACTTAACGCTCACTTTTGTATGTATGCAGGTTTGTAATTTTTGCTTCAAATGGTGCTACATCTTCCATCGCAGACTCCAAAGTTGCAACACAATTTCGTCCCTTAGCTTTTGCCTTGTACAGGGCATTATCTGCCATTTTTAAAGTATCTTCAATATTGTTGATATCATCAGTATTACCACGGATTGCCGCCACTCCAATACTTACCGTAAAACTAATTTCCTGCTCCCCGTAAATCACTTTTCTCCTGGCTACAGTCTCCCGAAACTGTTCCGCTACCTTTTTCGCTTCTTCCAAAGAAGCGTTCTTTAAAACCACAGCAAATTCTTCTCCTCCTATGCGTCCGGCAATATCGGTTTTTCGGAAACTGGACATAATAATGCTTCCCATTTCACGAATCATTTCATCTCCTGCCGCATGTCCAAAGGTATCGTTGATGATCTTAAAATTATCCAAATCCATAATCAACAATGATAGTTCCTCATTATTCCTTTTGGCCAAAGCAAACTCCCTTTGGGCCAAATTCATAAATTCTGCCCGATTATAGAGGCCGCTTAAAGAATCTGTGGTAGCCAAAAACTTCAGTTTCTCCTGAATTTTCCTTTCTTCTGAAACATCACGGATAGATTTAAGAATTCTCGTGTTTCCATCATGGGGATCTCCCAACGGCACCACGTCAATCTCAAAAAATCGTTCTTCCCCATCTATCACCAAAGAAAAATCACGCCTAACCTCACTTTCAAAAATTTCCAATAACTTTGGCTCCCGTGCAAGAATACTCTCTATGGGGTAATTATTCAATGAAATGTTTATTGCTTCAAAAAACTTCTCGGCGGCCTTATTGTAGTCTATTATCCTTTTCCCTGGACCCAATACCACCATACCGATAAAGTTGTTCTCAAAGATTGTTTCTCGAGCCAGAGTTCTTATTTCCAAAAAATCGTATTTTAAAATGCCATAACTAATAATAAGTAGAGAAACAGGCATTATTAAAGCAGAATAATCAATGCTCCAATCTTCGAAAGCGAAAAGAATCAGCACTATACCAATGAGAGGTAGTAAAGAAGCAAATAAGAAAACCATAAAGTGGGATTTGGTATAGCCAACCTTATTCCTCAGATATCCCATAAAGTAAATAATAACGGTAAGAAGCAAGCACAATATGGTATAAGAAATGTTAACATAGTACCAAAAACCTCTTTCCATATACAAGGAATAATATCCAAAGAGCTGCCTCACTTCCCATTTTGTATAGAAAAGATGGTGCCAGGAATTGGTTAGTCGGATGAAAAAGGTTATTACAGGCACAGAAAAAAGTAAAAGTGCCATC
>DUQX01000044.1 GCA_012837615.1 Bacillota bacterium
AGTTTCGGGCGGGTAACTACGAAGAAGTCGAAAAGATGTCAGAAACTCTTGCGCTCTCAACGGATGCCAAAATTAGAATTATAGATGAACAAAAAAATAATGTTGTGATCAGTATACCGCAGGAGGGCGACTTTGAACCGGGGGTTGATCTGGAGCCCAATGAGATTGATTTTATTCTCCAGGGAGATAGTCTATCGAAAAAAATATATGGGCCTGTGCTGCAGCGTCAGCTGGTAGCTATGCCGATTTTTAAAGAAGCTCCGGTGGAAAAAGATGAAGAAGAACTCGTGGCGGTGGTACCTGAGGTTATTGGGGTCATTATTGTCAGCGCCCCTCTTACTTCGATTAAAGCGACAATAACCCAGATCAGCCGTTTGGTTCTGTATTCCTTTTTCTTTGCCGCTATTGTCGCCGGAATGCTTGCTTTCTCGCTGGCAAAAACAATTTCCCGTCCCCTGCAGGCCATGACCAGGGCTGCCCGCGATATGGTAAAGGGTAATTTTCGCAGCTGTATAAATATAAGCGATACGGGGGAGCTGGGGCAATTGGCGGCTACTTTTAACCAGGCGGTGGAGGAGGTTAATAAAACTGTACAGGAACAAAAACGCCTGCAGGCACTGCAGCAGAATCTGGTGACTAATGTTTCTCATGATTTCCGTGCCCCGCTGACTTCCATTCAGGGTTTTGCCGAAGCAATACTAGAAGGCTTTATTCGTGAGGATGAAAAGGAAAAGTACCTGCGGATCATTTTGAGCAATACCCTGCATCTTAAACGTCTGGTTGACGACCTGCTGGAATTTGCCAGTATCGAAAGCGGTCATGCTCGTTTAAGATGGGAAGAAGTTTCACCATACCGCATGGCAAAAAGGGCCCTTGATACGGTTTTCCCCAAGGCGCGTGACAAACAGATTAGGCTGGATTATGCCGCCGGCGAGAGCTTGCCGACGATCTGGGGCGATAATAACAAACTCTATCGGGTTCTTGTCAACCTTTTGGAAAACGCCATTGCTTACACCCCGGAAGGGGGGAAAGTATTGTTGCAGAGCTGGTTGGATGGGGAAAATGAGAATATTATCTTTGCTGTTAGCGATAATGGTATCGGCATTCCCCCGGAGGAGATCCCCTATATCTGGGAACGTTTTCATAAAGTGGATAAGGCGCGCAATAGGGCGCAAAGGGGAAAAGGACTGGGACTTTCCATTGTACGGAAGCTTGTTGGTCTCCATCACGGCCAGGTAAAGGTAGAAAGCGAACCGGGAAAGGGTAGCACTTTTTTCGTAATCTTACCGGCGATGTCTAAGTCGCGGCCGGATGAAAACGCCAGCTCTAATATGATGGCGGTGAAGGAATCGGATGAGACCTCCACGAATGGAATAAAGAGGGTAAATTGATAGCCAGGCATGTAAATTTATTAAATATAAAAGCAGAAATAAAAGCAGTCTTCTTTTATAAATTGATCCGTATCGATAAACCCTGCAGGCATTTTATCCTCAATCAATAACGGAACAGGGGTGTTATTATGAGAAGTTTGCCGGACAGTATTCCAAAAGGGGAAATTTATCAGAGGATAGGGCAATTGCAGGCAAAGATGAAAGAAAAGGAAGTTGAAGCGGCGGTAATTGTTCAAAATATTGATCTTTTTTACTTTACTGGGAGCTGCCAAAGCGGCCACTTAATTGTGCCCGCTGACGGCGGCAGTGAACCCTGCTATTTTGTTAAAAAAAGCTATTTAAGGGCTCTTTCCGAATCTCCTTTGAATAATATCCGGTTGCAGGAAAAATTTCGGGAGATCCCTTCCAGGCTTGATGAAATTGCTCCAGGGGCAAAAAGGATCGGTATGGAGCTGGACGTACTGCCTGCTGTGCTTTACTTCCGCTACCGGGCAATGTTTCCCAAGGCGGAGATTGTCGATATTTCCGGGGATATAAAAGAAATAAGGATGATTAAAAGCCCGTATGAGCTAAAGATAATTAAAAAAGCGGCGGAGCTCAGCGATAGGATGTTTGAGGCGGCCCCCCGTTTTTTAAAAGAGGGGAAAAGGGAAATTGAATTTGCAGCAGAAGTAGAGCACTTTCTGCGCAGCAACGGACACCAGGGCGGGATGCGTATACGCCAGTTTAATCAGGAGTGTTTTTTCGGCCATATTATGTCCGGTGGGGGAAATACCACCTGTCCTTCTTTTTTTGACAGCCCCACCGGCGGGCGAGGGCTTTCTCCGGCTTATCCCCAGAGCGCCGGATGGAAAAGGATTAACAGGAACGAACCTGTACTGCTGGATTACCTGACGATCATTAACGGGTACAATGTGGACTGCACCCGCGTATTTTGTTTGGGCAAGCCCTCCGTTAAACTGGAAGAAGCACACCTGGCGGCGCTTAAGATCCAGGATGCAATTGTAAAAATGGGAAAGCCGGGCGTATTGTGTTCGGAGCTATATGAATTTGCTCTTAAGATGGCTGAAGATCTTGGCTATAGGGAACACTTCATGGGAGTGGGGACGGATCAGGCGGCATTTATCGGACATGGAGTCGGACTGGAGTTGGATGAGCTGCCGGTTTTGACTTCCAGGCATCAATATCCCCTGGAAGAAGGGATGGTTTTCGCTCTGGAACCCAAGATATTGCTCCCCGGTATCGGGGTTGCCGGGGTAGAAAATACGGTTCTCGTTACAGCACAGGGGCTTGAAAAGCTGAATCTCCACCCGGAAGAGATTATCGTTTGTTAAGGCCTGTAAAGATAGTGATCTGAAGCTCCGGTCTAGCAGGCAAATGGCACGTTGTGGAAAATTAAAGAGCGGCGACCAAAGCCCCTGCCAGAAGCGGGGGGTATGGCCTTTTATCCGGAAAATTTTTTGCGACGGGGTTCCTCTTTCCCCCTGCGGAGCATGTCTTTGCCCATATCATGGGTCTTTGACAAAGGATTAATTCAAGGTATATACTTCAAAATAGGAATTCCAAGTTTATTAGAGGCATGTAAGTAAACATGTCAAGCTAATAGACCGATATAAAATACGAAATTACAGCAAGGTGGCAGTTATGATCGAGAAAATTTTACCCGGGATATTTAGAATTGAGCTGCCTTTGTCCGATCTCTCGCTGCAGTCGGTGAACACCTATCTGCTCAAGGGCAAGGAGCGCAACCTGATTATAGATTCGGGGATGGATAAGCAGGAGTGCAGAACAGCATTAATCGATGCTCTCCAGGAGTTGGATGCAAACCTGGAAAAAACAGATTTTTTTATTACCCACCTTCATGAGGATCACTTTGGCCTTGCTCCTAAACTGGCTTCAAATAGCTCCACCATTTACATTAATGCTCCGGAGGCGGCCTTTTGGGGTGTTCCCGACAGGTGGGCTGAAGGCTTTAAGCACGGCGAAAAAAATGGTTTTCCCAGGGAAGAGCTGGATAAATTTATTCGAGAGACACCGGATTTTTTAAAAATACTTCCCCTGGAAGAAATGAAAAATGCTGTAAGAGAATATACAGGGAAATCATCCCGGAAAGGCCGTATTCAGATTGTTGGCGATGGTGAAAGTATAAATGTAGGAGGATACTCACTCAAATGCCTGGCGACGCCCGGGCATTCCAGCGGGCATCTCTGCCTCTACGAACCGGAAAAAAAGTTACTTTTCTCCGGGGATCATATTTTAGAGACGATTACCCCGGCGATCTTCCTCTGGCCGGGGGAAAACCGCAATCCCCTCAGCGAGTTCTTAAGCAGCCTTGACAAGGTGAGCGATCTGGAGGTGGAGATGGTTTTACCCGGGCACCGCAGGACCTTTCAGCAACACCGTGATCGAATATCCGAATTAAAAAAGCACCATCTTCAAAGGGAGCATGAAATAGCAATGGTTCTCGGTTCTAACGGCAAAAGCGGAAAAACCGCTTATGAGATTGCCTCCGTAGTGAGCTGGCATATTCCACTACCTTGGGAAGAATTTACCACGGGGCTTAAGTGGATGGCCCTGGCAGAGACGCTGGCGCATTTAAAATACATGCAAGATCAGAAAAAAGTAACGAGAAAACTCTTGAAAGATAAGAATGGTGAAAGAGAGTACTATTCCTTGTTGGCGGAAAGCTGAAAAAGTTGATAAAAAGCAGGCAAGAGTTTTCATAAATCCAAAATTATTATGCTTTGCTTATACGGGAGGGTTTCGATCTTTATCAGGATAGCTACCTTCCCGGGCATGCAGATCGAAATCCCCTGCATGCGAGAATAACCTATCCGGGTTGCCCCGGAATCACTTTGTGATTGTTAAAGATTTACCCTGATACGGGTAAACAACTATATTGTTCCGGGAGGTTGGTTGGAGGAATGAAATCAACTGTTGACTGTGTTCCATGCTATATTAAGCATATTATCTCTACACTGCGGATAGCGGGGGTGGAAGAAGAAAAACAATATGCCCTGATTTACGATCTGTTTCCCACGATCGCAGCGCTGGATCCTTTAAAATCTCCGGCGGAGAATTCTTCGCTGGTTCTTTTTGAAGTATATCGTTTATTAGGAGAAGACGATCCTTATAAAAAGGCCAAGGCAGCTTCCAACGAAGCGGCACGTAAATATCTTCCAGTTTTGGAGAGGGTTGTCTCTGCCAGTAAAGATCCCCTTCTGGCAGCCTTAAAAGTTTCCGTAGCCGGGAATGCGATAGATATGGGGATCAATCCTGATTATGATGTTGGTGCGAGTATCCGCCGGGAGCTGGATCGGGATTTTCGGCGCAGCGATATCGATTCCTTTCGGGAACTGTTAAGCCAGGGCGGCCCCCTGGTCATGATTGGTGACAACAGCGGGGAGATCGTTTTTGATTCCCTGTTGATGGTTCAGCTGCGAAACTATACCGACGAGCTTTATTATGTGGTCAAGGGAGGGCCGATCCTCAACGATGCCACGGAAGCGGATGCAGAGGATGCGGGGATGGACTTTCTGGCGAAAGTAGTCACTACAGGAAGTAATTATCTCGGGGCAATCCCGGAACATAGCGGGCAGGAACTTTGTTCTCTATTAGCCTCTGCCCGCATTGTTCTAGCCAAGGGTCAGGCCAATTACGAAACCCTGGAGGAAACGTCTTTTGCCGGCGGAAAAACCTTCTTTTTGCTGCAGGCTAAATGCCCGGTGATCGCAGCACATTTGGAAGTGGATCTGGGCGATTCCGTATTGGTACGCAATAAGCAACTTTAGGGACGGTTCTTTTTCTTGCTTTCGCACTTGCTCCTGTCACTATTACGACAATACTCGACAGATTACGACAGATTACGACATGCGAGATGGCAGGCACGGCTCCATGTGCAAGTTTAGGGACGGTTCTTTTTCTTGCGCAAATGTGCAAGTTTGGGGACGGTTCTTTGGCTTGCGTAAATTCATGCAATTTTAGGTGCAATTTTAGGGACGGTTCTTTTTCTTGCGCAAATTCAGGGCTAACCGCGAAAAGCTTATTAGAGGGCAACTTGGACTTAGAATAATCTCATATAAGCAATTATCTTAAATGCGATTGTGCCGAAAAAGGTTTTTAGGGCAAACCAGGGTTCACCTGTCACTGTCAGCAAAAGTTCCGGGCAATATTTAATCTTTGGACTTTCTAAAAAGGTAAAGAAAGATTTCCTTCTGCCAGCTGTTCTTTATACCGTTGGGACAGAGGACGTCTGCTCATGATGAGGTTTGTGAGTACCCCTGCTTTTCGGTTTTCACCGATGGAAATATACCCAACAAGGAGATCTTCTTGAAAAACCAGCTTCAAATAGCACATCTCTTTCCCGGACCCTGTGGAATTTCTCGCCCGGCAGATCTCATAGGGATGATCCGCGGCGCCCTCCTGCACTCTGCCCAGGCCTGCAGCGATAACGGGAAGCCCAAAAAATTCCGCTGCGTTCATTTTCATCGAACCCCTGTAAATAATCTGTTCCCCGGTCATGTTGGCACCGGCTATTTCCCCCTGTGCTGTGGCGTTGGGCCAGAGGGCGTTATTGGCAGGTTTTTCCAGCAACAGGTCCTTGCTGAGAACTACATCCCCGGCAGCATAAACGTCGGGCAGGTTAGTCTGCAGTTGTTCGTTTACCGGGATGCCGTTTTCTTCCTCAATCCCGCTTTCTTTAAGGAATGAGGTACACGGCTTAACCCCTTTGCCGACCACGATGAGGTCTGTTTTCAGCTTCCGGCCGTCGGCAAGGGTAACGCCGGTTACTCCCGAGCCGTTGCCATGTATTTCGGTTATATCGTTTTGAAAAACCATTTCCAGGCCTTTTTCAGCCAGGTGTCGGGCAACCATTTCAGCCCCTTCATTATCCAGCATTTGGGAGAGTATCCGGTCAGAAGCGATGACCAGGGTGGTTTCCAGGCCCAGTTTGTGCAGAGAGTAAGCCGTTTTGAGGCTGACCAGACCACCGCCCAGAAGCAGCGCTCTTTTGCGGCCTTTTGCCCTGGCAGCAATTTTTTCCGCATCATTAATGGTACGCAGGTAATACACCCCGGGAGTATCTATTCCGGGGATATCCGGCTTCGACGGGGCAGCACCGGAAGCGATCAGCAGTTTTTCAAAGTGCAACCGGCAAGCGCAGCGAGAATTTTGAGTATCGGAGGCGGATTTTTCTTTCCCATTATTGGCATTATTGGCGAGGGGGGTATAGGCCAGGATCTTTTCTTCTCCCTTTACCTCTGTGACTTTGCCGCTAATGAATTCGATCTTATGTCTGTGATAATATTCCGCTTCCCGCAGGAATATTTTTTCTTTTGGGACCAGATCAGCTATGCGGTAAGAGGTAAGGGGGCGGAAATAAGGAAGATATCCTTCCGCACCGATCATGACCAGCTTTCCCCCCGGGTCCCTTTTGCGGATGGCTTGTGCGGCATAAAAAGCAGCCGGGCCGCTGCCGATGATAGTGTACTTTGTACTGAACATCTTTATATCACTTCCCCTGTATTGCTGCTTCTTATTAAGAAAGCCCCAGCTTTGCACGTTTTTCGTTAATATGATTTTGAATCAGTTCCGCCGCTTTCAACGGGTCCCC
>DUQX01000045.1 GCA_012837615.1 Bacillota bacterium
CTCTTCTGACCTTGCGGGAGGCCGCCGTGGAAGAATTGCTCTGTGAAGGCGGCGAGGTGCGGGGGGTTAAAACCCGTCAGGGCAGCACCTACCTCTGCCGCGCCGCCGTCCTTGCAGCCGGGGTTTACCTCAATGCGGAAATTTTCCTGGGGCACAACCATTTTCCCGGCGGCCCGGGGAATCAGAGCCCCTCCGTGGGGCTGGCAAACAACCTGCTCTCCCTTGGTTTTGAGATGGACCGCTTTAAAACGGGTACGCCCCCGCGCGTCTATAGAAGGAGTATCGACTTTGCAGGACTTGTCACCGTGGACGGGGAACAGAATATCGGCAGCTTTTCCTACACCACGGGGAAAAAAGAATTCGAGCAGGTTCCCTGCTATTTGACTTATACCAACGAAAAAACGCACCGGCTTATTCTGGATAATATAAATTATGCCCCGATTTATTCGGGTTTGATCCGGGGAAAGGGCCCGCGCTATTGTCCCTCCATCGAGGATAAGGTGGTCAGGTTTACCGATCGGGAAAGGCACCCCATCTTTATCGAGCCCGAGAGCGATGAAACGGAAGAAATGTACCTGCAGGGGGTCTCCACTGGGCTGCCGGAGGAGCTGCAGTACGCATTTTTACGCACCATACCGGGCCTGGAGGAGGTCGTTATCAGCCGTCCGGCCTATGCTATTGAGTACGACTACTTCCCCCCGACACAGCTCAAAGCTACCCTGGAAACGAAAAAAGTGGGCGGCCTTTTCTTTGCCGGCCAGATTAACGGCACCACCGGCTACGAGGAAGCCGCGGCCCAGGGGCTGCTGGCCGGGATCAACGCGGCGCTGCTCTGCCGGGGCGAGGAACCCTTTATCCTGGACAGAACGGAGGCCTACATTGGCGTACTGGTAGACGACCTGATCACCAAGGGCGTCACCGAGCCGTACCGCATGTTCACCTCGCGCTGTGAGTACCGCCTGTTGTTGCGGCACGACAACGCCGATCTGCGCCTGACGGAGAAAGGCTACCGCCTGGGCTTGATCGATGAAGATCGCTACCGGCTTTACCAGGAGAAGAAGCGCATGTTGGAGGCGGAGAAGAGAAAGCTGCGGCAGATTCGCCTCAACCCGTCGCCGGCTCTCAACGAGGCACTGGAAAAAGCGGGCTCCGCCCCCCTCTCCAAGCCGCAGACCCTGGCCGAACTTCTCAAGAGGCCGGAGTTGAGCTACAATGATCTTTTTCTTCTGGCCGGCGCAGTTGGGACTGATGCAGCCGGTGCAACCGGGACTGATGCGGCCGGTGCAGTTGATGCAACCGGTGCGTCCGGCGAAGAGGATGGTTTTTTGCCGTCGGCAGACCCCGAGATCATACGGGAGGTCGAAACCCAGATTAAATACGAGGGCTATCTTATCAAGCAGGAAAACAGCGTCCGGCAGCTGGCCAAACTTGAAACCAGGGTTATCCCGCCGGACTTTTCCTACGATGAGCTGACTAACCTCTCCACAGAGGCCAAGCAGAAACTGAAAGAGATCAGGCCGCGCACCCTGGGGCAGGCCTCGCGCCTGGACGGGGTGACCCCGGCGGATATCTCCTTCCTGGCGCTGCGCCTGGAGGGAAGAAGGCGTTCTGCGTTAGCAAGTAATAAAAATGCAGAGCTTCAAGAAAAGTAAAACACAGTCTGCTCAAATGCGGAGATAGAAAAACATGAAAATAGTTGATGCAAATATAGTTTAAAGTTTTTCAAAGAGCTGAGCAGTTACGTTTAAAGTATTTTTAGAGGGGGGAGCACTCTTGCCTTCTCCGGGCTGGTATTATCGCCTGAGCAGTTTTTTCAAGGAAACTTTCGGCGAAAAAGTATATAAGATCCCTCTAGACGCCGGTTTCAGCTGTCCTAACAGGGACGGCACTATCTCGACCGGAGGGTGCATCTTCTGCTACAATCCAAGCTTCAGCCCTGCTGCCCTGGATAGCGAAAAAAAGGGCCGCACGCTCTCCGTTACTGAGCAGATCCGGTCCTTTCAGTTAAGGGCGGAAAAGAAGGCGGAAAAATTTGAAGCGCGGCGGAAAGCGCATGAAGAGCTTCAAAAACATAAAGGGTATAAAGCACATGAAATGCAAGCAGCGAAGACAGCAGAA
>DUQX01000046.1 GCA_012837615.1 Bacillota bacterium
AGCAGGTCGTCCCCGGCGGTAGCCATGAGATCTTTATTTGCGGTAATAACAAATTTCTTATGGAGCAGCGCTTCTTCAATATATTTATGTGCGCGGTCAATGCCGCCGATCGTTTCAACAATTACATCAAGATCAGGATCATGCAAAAGATCATCAGGGTTCGTAGTCAGCAGCTGTGGATCAACCTCAACTGCCCTTTGCCTCTCTATATTCCGTACGAGTATCTTTTTGACCTCGATCTTAGCCCCGGCACGTCGGGTCACCTGTTCCCCGTTCATCTGCAAGATTTTAACAAGCCCGGAACCGACCGTGCCCAGGCCAAGCAGGCCGACTTTTACAGTTCTTTTCCCCATCTACACAACCCTCCATTTTATAAAAGAATTATCTCTCGAATAATGTAGAATAATTAATCCCTGATATTATTATTCTTCCCCAAAACAAGTTCTCCTGCAATGCATTCTTTCATAGCTTATCCCTTCATATATATATAAAAGGGGGGATCGGTATGCGCTCTTTATGGCTGAACAGGTTCGGATACAGCGGAAATACGGAGTCTGTAGTTGAGCTGGCTGTAGGATTCTTAAAAAAGGGCTTAAAAATACATCTGGTGTTAAACGGAGTTCCTCCCTCATTAACGGGCACTTATCAGGAATACATGGACAAAAAAGGGCTGAAAAACTCTATCAATATCGGCACCCAGCAGATCCAAAACATGCTTTATTATCAAAGCTGCAAACTGCTGCATGTATTCCACCCTACCTTTTTCCCCCTTGCGCAAAACCTGAGCAGTTCGCTAAAAATAAACTGGGTAGCAAGCTGCCTGGAGAGGATGGGCCATAGCGCTTATTCCACCCTTGCCGGGGCAACCTTTATAACCTGCTCCAGTACAGCATTGTGGAATGAAATAAATAGTATTTTTCATCCTTATAAAAAGGAAAAGGTACTGTTGATACCGCCGGGGATAAAAATAACCCCGGCAGAGCTGGCTCAGCCCAAAAAACTGCGCCTTCTTTACATCGGCCCCCTGGAAGGCAATCGCACGGCGGTTTTTTTCAGGCTGAAAAAATTGATCGCAGGCCTTAAAGACTGCGACTTCGGGGTAATCTCTGCACAGAAAATATCCGGTATCAGCAGCACAATTTACCCCTGGACACCTGACTGGGATAATATTGCCCGGGAATACGATATAATCATCAGCTCCGGTTTTTCCCTCCTTCGCGGAATAGCGAAGGGTAAAATAGCACTGCTGATGGAAGAAAAATACGGGGGGATTTTCTCCCCCCGGGCTCAGGTACAGGTGCCCGATTTTAGGGCGGTTTTAAAAGATAAAGACACAGATGCCGGCGAAGATCTTTTAAAGCAAGACCTGCAGGAACTGCAAAAACTGCTGGAACAACCGTCTGCCATGAAACGGCTCCAGGAAGAAAACTGGAACTACGCGCGGGAAAATCACGACCTGGAAATAGTAAGCGAACAACTCGCCAGGCTCTACAGCCGCCTCCTATAGTGCGGCAAAGGGGACGGTTCTCGCTGTCGCACTATACAGCAATTCTCCAATAACCAGAGGCCCCCTGAGCCTGCTCCCTGAAATAACAGCGGAAGGCGCAACACGACAGAGAGAAATATCCGGAGCAGATGCCCGCAACAACAGCTCTTCGGAAGACGGTTCATGGCATCGATTATGCGACAGCGAGAACCGTCCCCTTTGTCGCATCCCCTTTGTCGCACAGTCCGCACGTTCGCGAATGCGACAGCGAGAACCGTCCCTTTTGTCGCACACCCTTGTCACATTAAAGATATATTGAGGAGCCTGCCCCCAGCAAGAATTTCTTCGGTTTTCTTCCCATGCCTCCCCTTCCCCAGATCGAGGCCCCCTCCCCCAAAATGCTTTCCCTGATGGGATTTTTTAAACTCTTG
>DUQX01000047.1 GCA_012837615.1 Bacillota bacterium
AACCAAATCGGATCAAATCCCATGCGCAAAACCACCGGATATAGAACAGGGACAAGGAGGGTTATCAGGGGCATGACATCCAGAAAACAACCGCCAATCAGGAAGATTAGTACTATTACTGCCATAATAGCATTGGGATGCAGGGGAAGCCCTTCCACCCAGTCGGCAATAATAAAGGGTATGGTCGTAACAGCCATAAAGTGCCCAAAAATAGTCGCCCCGGCAATGAGGCAGATAATCATACAGGCTGTCCGCAATCCGTCCTGTGTAAACTCGATAAATTTTTTCCATCTGATTTGGCGCCTTAGCAACCCAATTAGCAGCGCACCTGCTGCACCGATACCTCCTGCTTCTACAGGGCTAAACCATCCCATAAACAGCCCTCCGATTACAAGCAGAAAAAGGACAAGGGCCTCAAAAGCCTGAAACGCACCCTTAACCTTTTCCCGCCAACCGATAGGCTCACCCGGAGGCCCCATCTCCGGGTTAACCCGGCAAATTATATATACAGTAAGAGAAAAAAGAAACGCCAGTATCAATCCGGGTATTATACCGGCCACAAAGAGCTTTCCTATTGACTGCTCCGTCAGATAGCCATAGACAATGGCTACAGTACTGGGGGGAATTAGAATGCCAAGCGTCCCGCCGGATGCTACGGTACCGGTAGCCAGGGTATCGTTGTAACGATACCTTTTCATTTCCGGCAAAACAATTCTTCCCATGGTAGCCGCCGTAGCCGAGGTTGAACCGCAGATAGCTGCAAAACCGGCGCATCCTACGATTGTTGCTATCCCCAGGCCACCGCGAAAATCCCCAACAAGTTTATAAGCTGCCTGATAAAGCCTGTCACCAATACCGGCTATAAAGGCAAAAGACCCCATGAGAACAAACATGGTAATCGCACTTAGCGAGTAGGAATAAAACTGACTAAAAAAATCCCGCACAAGCATACTAACTCCGGTAGACCAGGATACTATGTAACCAAACCCGATCATCCCTGCAAGCGCCATTGCAAAAGCAATCGGCATTTTTAAGAAAAAGAGAATCAGAAGCAAAATAATCCCGGCAATTCCGCATTCAATTGGACTCATTCTTGGAACTCCTTCCTATAAAATAGTGCAAAATATCATTTACATAGTATATAGTTGCTGCAGCAGCGCCAATAGCAATAATAAATGCAAAGGGATAAAACGGAATATTCGCCGAAGAACTGATCTCGCCAGCCTTTTTAAGTGAAATTCCGTAAGCGCAGCTATAATAGGTTAGTAAAATAAAAAGTATAGCCCCCAGAACAGATACAACCAGGTTGATATGCTTCTGCACTCGTCCTGACAACCGGTAAACTAAAAGCTCAATGCTGATATGCCGGCTATAGAACAAGCCTATAGCCATAGTACAGGATATCGCCACTATCTGCCCAAAACCCACTAATTCCATCCCGCCCCGCAGGGGATTTTTAAATACTTTAGCGCCGATAACATCAACAACAGTGACCAACAGCATAAAGAGCAAACCGACAATACCAACACTTTCCAACAGCTTCGCCAGGTTTTCAGCCATTAGCCTTAATTTCAAATTGAGCAACCTCCTTTTTCTGCAATAATAATTAAACGATACTTGGACATCTTTTTCCAATTCTGTATAAAATAAACAATTTTTTTTAAGCTGAGCTGCTGTTATCAACGCATTATTGTAAAAACATTCAAACTCTGGCAGATATAATTAAGGGAAGCCGCCGGCTTTTCCTTTAGCCTGTCACCCTTACGGAGCAACCGGCAGCTCACCAGTATAAAGCAAAAGCAATAGTCATTCTGCCTCAGGATTAATTAAACTGATAAATGACTTCCGCAGAACCGGTTGAAGATTTAATTCCCAGTTCTTTCTGTTTTTCTGACCAATATTCAATGCGTTCTTCTATAAAGGAGAGCCAACCTTCGACTTCATCTTGGGAATGACCTGCCGCCACCATGCTTTCGGTAAAATCATTTATCACACCGCTGGCCAGCTCATGCCATCTTCCAATCTCATTCGGGGGGATTTCCAAGATTTCATATCCGGATTCAATGGCATATTCCTTCCCCTCGATATCGATTCTGTTCCACATCTGAGCCAGCTTTTCCAGATACTCATCTTCAATGTACCGGGTAATAAGATCCTGAGTTTCCGGCGTCAGCTGATTCCAGGTGTTTTTATTCATTACGATATAAAAAGTATATACCTGACCCAAAGGCCATACTTCCGTAACGTAATTGGTAACTTCGCCATAACGGAAAGTTTTCGTTGTCTCATAAGGTACGAGCAACCCGTCGATAACCCCTTTAGCCAGGTTGTCATAAGCATCCGGCATAGCAACCGGCCTTGATGTTCCGCCCAGCGCATCTACAAGTTTTCCTATATAACCTGTACCTCTCAAAATAAGCCCTTTTAAATCTTCTGGTTTAGTTACCGGCTTTGATACTGTTAAAATATTATTTACCGGGGAAGTATGCAGCGCAAGCACATGGGTATCTTCCCACTCAGCGGGCATAAACTCTTTATAAAAATCTGCGGCAACATGGTTTGATACCCATGCATTGGGAAATCCCAGGGGCAGATCAAGCACTTCCGTTACCGGAAACCTGCCAAAGGTATACCCAAGGTTTGAAAAGCCCATGTCCGCAATACCTTCCATCACACCATCATACATTTTATCGGCAGCAAGCAGCATGCCACCCGGATAATATTCTATTTCCACTGAGCCCCCGGTTAACTTTTTTACATCATCAGCAAATTCCTGACCGATCATTCCCGGACCACTTTCCCCGGCAAAATAATTTGCAAATCTTAGGGTCACCTTCTCCTGACTAACGCCTGTCTCCGATTCTGATCCTGCTTCAGGTTCAGGAGATACAGGACGTTCCCCTGCGGAACAACCTATTAACAAAGTAAGCATTAGAAAGAACGCTAATAACCAACAATATTTTTTCATCATTAATAGTCGACCTCCATATTATTCTTATTTACAATATTTTGAACCTATATAATAGTATGAATCTTTACAAGCTAACCGCCTCCTTCTTTTATAATAAAAAAATGGAAATTCCCTTCTAACCCTTATCTGACAACCTATAAACTCCAGATAACAAATCCATAAAAAATTCCATCTAGAAGGAATCACGTACCCAATGGGTAAAAAATAATACCGACTATTCTTTCCGTTCAGTAATTGTGAAAAGATTAACTATGCCCAATTATCCCATATTTCTTTTAATTAGTCAAGATGCATTTTAATTTTATTAATTGTTAAAATTTCAACTATTAAAGCGACAATTAGCTCAAAAGAAATCCCATTCAACTACCCCTTAAAGGCGGCAGAAGGATTGCTGGGCATTGTCTTTATATCATATTCCCAAATTTCCAATGCTATCTGTAAAAAGTACAATGCATTACTCTATTGATAACAGATAATAATAAAGGGATTGCCCGCCGTACTGCAACTCAACCTCGATGTAAGGATATTTTTCGCCAAGATGTTCTGCTATTTCTCTCGCCTCTTTGCCGGTAACGTCCTGGCCATAAAAAAGGGTGAGGATTTCATCCTCCTCGGCGAGTATAGAGTTAACCAACTCGGTTAATGTTCCATTTATTGTATCCCCCCTAACCAGGAGGTTGCCATCGCTAATTCCTATGATGTCCCCTTTGCTTACAGTAATATTATTGACTGTTGCATCACGGGTAGCGTAGGTTATTTCGCCTGTTTTTACCTGTAGCGCCCTTTCAGACATTTGTTTGTAATTTTCTGCTAGTGTTTTCTTCCTATCAAAAGCAAGCAAGGCGGCAATACCCTGGGGTATACTCCTGGTATCTACAACCTTCACTTCTTTATCTACTATTTCTGCAGCCTGCTGAGCTGAAAGCCTTATATTGCTATTATTGGGAAGTACGATAATCTTTTCGGCAGGCGCGTCCATAATGGCATCTACAATTTCTTTAACTGAGGGATTCATACTTTGTCCCCCAGAAATAATTTTATCTGTCCCAAGGCTGTTAAATACTGCAGAGAGTCCTTCACCGGAAGATACCGTTACTACACCGATTGAGGCTTTTAAATTCGAATCGAATTCATTTTTTAGGGGATAACCGGCGGTTTCTTTCTTATAGGTATCCTGTTTGCCGGAACTCCAGCGGGTTTCATTGTATTGATCAATCATGTTTTCAATTTTAATATCGTGAATACTGCCCTTTTCCAAACACTTTTCCAGAACAGTTCCCGGATGGGCAGTATGAATATGAACTTTTATCAGCTCTCCATCACCAGCTACAATAATTGAATCACCGCATGTTTCGATAGATTTACGTACCTCCGGCAGAGAAATGTTTTCTCCTTTAATAAGCAGTTCCGTACAGTAAGGATAACTCGGGTTAAATTCCTCCGTATCGTTTGCAGAAGAAATACCGTTTTCGAATTTATCGGGAATCTCTAAAGGGGATAAACCTTCTTCTCCCAGGTAAGGGGTACCCTCTTTTTCCGCTGTACGTTTCAAGGCACTATGCAAACACCCTTCCAAAAAAACGATCAACCCAAGTCCTCCTGCATCAACCACCCCGGCTTCCTTTAATACCGGCAAAAGTTCAGGAGTGCGATCCAGTGCTTTCCGGCCACTCTCTATAGCAATACGCAATAAATCGATAATTTCCAGGGGTTTCTGAATCGCTTCCCTGCTGCCCTTAGCGATTTCTCTGGCTACGGTAAGAATCGTGCCTTCAACGGGATTGTTAACCGCATTATAAGCATAGACAATGCCGTATTGAAAAGCTCTTCCCAACTCAGAAAGGCTGGCCTCTTCTTTACCGGAAAGCCCCCGGGCAATCCCTCTGAAAAGTTGCGAAAGGATTACCCCAGAATTGCCTCTGGCCCCCATGAGTGAGCTCCGAGCAGTAATCTTGGCAACCTCGCCAATTGAATCGGAATCCACACCTTGAAGCTCTTTAGCGGCAGCTGTCATAGTTAAACACATATTGGTGCCGGTATCTCCATCAGGAACTGGATAAACGTTTAATTCATTAATTGATTCTTTATATAACTCGAAGTAATTACAGGCTTCGAGGATCATATGGCGTAAATCACTACCACTTAGAAATACATTTCCCTGGCTGGTTTTTGTCATTGTTTACACTCCACGTAATTTATTATTGTTAAAAATGCTGCATGTAAGCCAAACCTAAAACACCTGGCCCGGCATGAGTACCTATTACGGGACTTAGTTCGTATTTTTCTACCATCATACCCGGCAAACGCTCTTCTATAAGAGCCAAGATCATCCTGATGTGTTCAGGGGATGTCTCTGCGGTCAAAATTCCTACTTGAAGTCCCTCGGCGCTAGACGGCAGTTCATCCACTATCCTCTGTAAAGCTTTTTTCATAGTTCTTACCTTATCAAATACTTCAACCCTGCCGCCGGAAAAGTAAAGCACAGGCTTTATATTTAATAAGGTTCCCAGTAAGGCCTGAGCGCCACCGATGCGACCGCCCTTTTTAAGATACTCCAGGGTATTGGGGACAAACAATATGTGGGTGTTTCTTTTCATTTTTTCCAGAAGCTCAACAATCTCTTCCCGTGTTTTTCCCTCATCAATAGCACTGGAGGCATTTAGTACCATCATAGCCAGCCCGCCAGAGGTAAAAAGGGAATCCACCACGGAAATACGCGACGGGTCTACCATTTTTGCTGCAGAATTAGCGCTTTCAACCGTACCGCTAATGCCTGATGAAATATGGATGCTGATTATTTCTTTTCCTTCTTTTACCAACCTTTCATAGACCTTTACGAAATCCCCGGGGGAGGGCTGCGATGTAAAAGGTAATTTTGGTGAACTCCTTAACTTTTTAAAAAAAAGTGCATTATCAATAGAACCGTCCTCCAGAACTTCGTCAGGAAAATTTACATAAAGAGGTACCACTTCGATTTTGTGTTTCTTAATTTTCTCCCGATCTATAAAAGCCGTTGAATCTGTAACTAAAGCGATCTGCGCCATTATTTTTCCTCCTTAAGAACCCTATTACATTATAAACAACGCCTAATTAGATTCTTTTTCCTGGGAAGGAATTCCTTCATAAAACCAACATATAAAATAACTATAGAACGGAGAACGGCTTCCTCTATAGGATAACTTCCTAAGAATAACATCCTAAAATTATTATATCATCATATTTTATCTTTTTTTCTGTAAACCATTCCTTGAAAAATCGCAATCAGTTCGTTGTTATCATCGGTGATGTTAATTGCATAGCTTGCAAGTTTCGGGTTAATTGATACCTCCTGCCCCTCAGCATACAGCGTCCCGCCGGTAGCAGCTTTTATATATGATATGTTTACATTAATTGCCACTGAAATATTCCCATGCGAATTTGATGCAAGAGCAAAAACCAGATCGGCAAGTGCAAAAATTGCTCCACCATGAACAATGCCAAAGCTATTCAAATGGTGTTTTTCAATATCCATTTTTGCTTTGGCTCTTCCTTCAGAAACTTCTAATAACTCAACGCCAACATAATTAGAAAAATTGTCCTCCTCAAAAAAACGAATCATCTTTTCCACATAACCAACCTTCTTTTTTAAAATACTGCCTGAAATCGCACACCGGAACCGGAAAGAAATAAACCGGATTAAATATTTTTATACATGATACCCGTACTCGTACGGAATACAGACTGATTACAGAACCGACATGATAACTGATATATCAAGCAAGAACGCTTACCCTCCGGCAATAAAGACCATGATCATTAGCTGATCACCGTTCTTGACTCTCAGGTTCTTATTTTCCGGCCAGGATAGACGTTTACCGTTTAATATTAATTGGTATATAAAATCCATTGTCCCGTCCTCATAAAACATTTCATCTTTAAGCTGTGGGTATAATCTTAGCAATTCATCCATAATTTTTTCTACCGTATCAAATGAAGGCTGCAGCTCTACCAGGCTTGTCCCGGTAATTTCTTTCAAGTATGACATAAATTTTACTTTGATACCCACTTTCTTACCCCTTTCTGTATGCTCCGTTCTTCCTCTAAGGAAACAAAAATAAAATCAATCACATCTCCAGTATAAATAGACATCCATGAAGCCGCGCCTCACCATTAATGAATGTAAATGGCATGAGTTATTTAAGGAATAGCTTATCATGTTATAGTTTCAACATTGATTTTAATAAACCTGCTTGAAAAAGAATTATTTGTCTCAATACCCTTGCCCAGAAATTAATTATTTCCTTTTTTTCTAAGTCCTTGACCTTGAAACGCTTTGCTTTTACATTATAACGCTGCAGGGGGTACCGAACTCGTGACAAAACCAAGAATTACTTAAAAAAGTTTCAGGGAAAAGTGGGGAACAGTACAAGTTTTCCATCTTATCGCAATTCACGCTCAAAAAATCAAAAAACTATTATATTTAAAATTGATAAAAAATTCGTTTTTAAAAACATGCCGGCCGCTTAACCGACCGGCATGTTTTTCCTTTAAAAATTTGCTCTTCTACAAAAAGATGCTTAAAAATCCGGCGTTAAAACCACGCGCCGCATCAATCTACCAGAGTGTGAATCCTTAAAAGCCTCTTCTATTTGGCTCATAGGACGCATTTCTATAAAGGGTTCTACCTGGATTTTACCATCGAGAACCATTTTTAAAACGTCATTGTAGTACTTGGGAAGGCAACCCCAGGTCCCTATAATTTCAGCATCGAAAGCCATCAGGCGGGACAACATGTATTCAACCTTATGCATGCCATAACCGACTACTATCATTTTTCCTACAAATGACAATAACTCCAGAGCGATCTCCTGGCCCATCTTAGAACCGGTGCATTCAAAGATTTTCCAACCATATCCTGGAAGTTTCTTTTCTTTGCAATAAGCTCTGTAATCATTCCTGATATCTTTCGTGCTTTTATCAAGAGTGCTGAGGGCATAAGTCGCGCCATACTTTAATGAACGCTCCAATTTCTCCTTATTCCTGGCAATGGCAATTACTTCTTTCGCTCCCATGGCTGCAGCGATCTGTGTCATGTAGACCCCGAGTCCACCGGTAGCTCCGATAATCACAACGTGATCCCCTTCTTGAAGATCGGCACGTTTAGCAGCCTGATAAGGCGATGTTATGGCATCGGCAACAACTGCGAAATTCTCCAGAGGTACGCCCTTACGATCTTCAATAAAGCACAGGTCCTCGGAGGGTACAGGAATATGGGTAGCAAAACCGCCATATATACCCATACTGTTACCAGGCATTTTTTGCTTCAGGCAGCGATTGCCCCGTCCTGAAGCACATATCTCGCAATTATTACAGGGCATTACAGCCGGTACTATTACTTCTTTACCTATTAACTTTTCATCACCCGCTACAATTCGACCGCTAACCTCATGCCCCAAGGTGAGCGGAGGCTTGCTTACGGTAGGAACTCCATCGAAGAAATAACCGACATCCGTATGACATACTCCACACCCAGCTACCTCTACCAGAACCTCTCCGGGTTGAAGCTCTGGAACATCGATACTGGTCTTTTCCAGTTTACCAGGCTCAACCATTTGCCATGTTTGAATTTTTTCCGGTATAGCCATGTGATTAAACCTCCTTTTAGGATTTACTATTTATACAATCGGAATCTACTTTCCTTTCCATACAGGACGGCGTTTCTCCGTAAAAGCCTGTAACCCTTCCAAAGCATCTTCAGTTTGCATAAGCTCATTCAGGTAAATATCATCAATAACCTTTATCCCATCCTTAAAGCTCTTCCTTTGCCCAGCCAGCGCCGCCTTTTTGGTCAGCGCTAAAACCACAGGGCTCTGAGCTAAAAATTTCTTTAAAAACTCGTTGCAGCCATTGACAAAATCATCGGCAGGAACGACCTTATTCACCAAACCCATCCGCTCGGCACGCGCAGCATCAATAACCTCCCCGCTTAACAGGAGCTCCAATGCCCTGGGCCAGGAAGTCAAATGCGGTAAAAGGTAACAGGCAACTGGAGGCAAAACACCGACATTAATTTCCGGCTGTCCCAGCTTGGCCTTTTCTGAAGCCACTACCAGATCACAAGCAAGAACAAGCTCGTATCCACCACCCAGAGCAGCGCCATTTACCAAAGCTACGATTGGTTTTTCTACCTCAAACATGGCTAGAAAAAGCCTGTCGAATACATCGATCATTTGTTCTACTTTATCCGGGGTATGGTCGGCTACATCCACGCCGGCAGAAAAGGCTTTTCCTTCCGCATCCAGGACAACTATTGCGCCGGATTCCCCCTGTGCCCAATTAAATGCTTTTACCATCTCTTCCATCATGGCAATGGTTAAAACATTCAGCGGAGGGCGGTTTAAAGTAATACGCACTATCCCGCCCTCATTTTTTGTTTTCAGATATTCATAAGACAAATAAATTCCCCCTTTTCTTGCCTTACTATCTCGGAAAGAATAACTCCGCCCGCACTGTTCTTTTAAAGAGTTTAAAATAAACTCTGTATAACGTTAAGAAGCTGACTCTACTCGAACTAGAATGGCTTTAAAGTCGGGATAGCCGGTAATCGGCTCCCTGGTTTCGATATTTGTTATTTCGTTTACATTCGCCAGGCCCCAACCGTGGGGAACCGTTACTACGCCTGTCATCATGTTTTCATTGGTCTTAAGACGCATCGTCACGGTACCTACTTTTGTTGAGATTTTTACTTTTTCACCATCAATCAGCCCATAGCGCTGTGCGGTAGCAGGATGCATCTCCGCCAGAGGCTCCGGGTTTAAAGCGCGCAGCGCCGGGATATTACGCTGCTGAGAATGCGCATATTCCTCTTGCCTGGCCCCGCTGATCAGAATGATGGGATATTCTTTATAAAGCTCGGGAGTGCTGACAGGGCTCTGGGCAGGCTCCACATATCCTGGCAAAGGATCATAACCGTACTCTTTTAATGTATCCGAGTAGATCTCGATCTTTTTGCTCGGCGTCGGGAAACCTTTTGTTTTATACTGGTAATAGCCCTTTTCCCCAAAATAAACCCCCAGCTCCTTCTTGAGTTCTTCTTTACAACCGCTGGGTTCCAGCAGGTAGTCAAAGATTTCCTCCTCGGATGTCCAAGGGAAATATTCTCCAAGCCCCATGCGTTTTGCCAGTTCAGTCCAAATCCACCAATCAGGCCTGCTTTCACCCAGAGGCTCAACAACCTTCTTGCGCAGCATGGCATAAGGCTCGCAATTTACAACACCATAGACATAGCCAAGACTGTCTTTTTCGAGGAAAGTACATGCAGGCAACAACACATCGGCTAACTCCGCCGTCTCGTTGATAAACGGATCGATGGATACCCTGAAGTCCAATGCTTCAAAAGCTTTCCTGTAAAGGCCGGAATCGGGATAAGTCACCAGGGGATTCGCAGCTGTTACGATGCTAGCTTTCATCGGATAAGGGATCCCTTCCAATACCGCTTTGGGGAACAATGTAGCAATGCCGTAAGGGGATACCCGGCCCCAAACCGAATGGAAAATGGGGTACTCATCTGCACCAATAGGCTTTTCTTCCATAGGCAACCGTAAATCTGACATACGGAGAAAAGGAATTGTTACCCAGGTTCCGGGTTTATCGATATTACCCGTCACTATCTGCAACAGCGCTAAAAGCCTTGAGTTCTGGAAGCCGTTCCGGTGCTGATCAAGCGTATTAATACCCTGCAGGATACAGGCTGCATTGGACTGGGCAAAAATTCTGGCCACAATCTTGATATCCTGTTCAGGAATGCCGGTAATACCAGCTGCCCATTCCGGAGTATATTGCTGAATATGTTCCTTCAGCTCAGGGAAACCTTTGGTATAATTCTCTACAAACTCTTTATCCCAACGGTCTTCATTGATAATAACATTCAGCATCGCCAAGGCAAGAGCCGCGTCTGTCCCGGGACGTATTTGTAAGTGCAGACCCAGTTTCGCAAGATCAGTTCTCTTGGGATCAATAACAATAAGCTCAAATTTTTCATTGGCAACTTTTTCACGAATTAGATCCCCTAGCATTTTCCTTGATCCGTCTGGATTGTGGCCCCAGAGGATAATACATTCAGCGTGGCGATAATCCTCACCCACATAACGGCCAAATGTCAACTGGCGCGCAAGGATACGCAAACGGTAGCAAATGTTTTCTACAGAAAGCAAGTTGGGAGTATTAAAAGCACTCTTGAAGCGCTGGGCAAAAGCGGCTACTTCAATATTTTCAACGCCGACTGAACCACAAAAAATGGCCAGTGACTTTGCCCCATATTTTTCTTTTACTTTGTTCAGGTTCTCTGCACAAATATCAAGAGCCTGGTCCCAGGTAATCCTCTCCAGGGAATTATTCTTCCTGCGGTAAGGATAGAGCAGGCGGCTATCGGAGTATAAATAGGCCGGAAGATTTTCCCCTCTCGGGCAAATGTAACCATTGCTAACGGGGTGTTCGGGCATACCTTCCGTTTTAACAAGTTTCCCATCCTCAACATGCGCTTTAATACCACAATCCCATACACATAACATGCAACTGCTATTAACAACTGCCATTATAATAAACCTCCTAATAATGAACTGGCAAAAATAAATATTTAGACTAAAGCATAATATAAAAGTTTTGAGTTTTCTCTTTAGCTATTGCTTGAATTTGCTTAAACCTATCTCACAGTTAATATGCCCGGGGTATCTGCACCCAGAAAGTAATTTCTATTTATATAAGTATCATTTTGCCAAACAATTGATCTATTCTACTATTAACAACCCTTGAAAGTAGCCGCAAAATTATAGAAACTCGATTCGCTAGAATATTAAGGCCCTGATTTTTGCCGGGCTTTTAACAGCTTTGGCAAAAGAACGAAGCAGCTGTTTTCCACCTCCCCTACCTTAGTATTTTAAGAATAAAATCCCCAATTCTAAAATATCTGCTTAATCCTCTTTCTTACCAACCCTTACGACGATCAATTACTATTACATTATAAAACATTCCTCCCAACCGTTTGATTGGCAATATTATAACATATATAAGCAATAAAATCTACACTCATGCTGCTACAGATTTAGAGCAATAAATCAGGTAAGGCAAAACTTGTAGAATATTGTTTAAGATTACCGCCTTTCCTTAACCGATTAAAAACAATGACCCTTTCTTTAAATTACTCAGAACTCCTGTTCATTAACCTATTAAAAAAGGGGTTAACCAATTGCCGGTATTCGTTGGGTGTTATCACCTCTTCGGCAATTTTTTGCATAGTTGCAGAAGATACTAATCCGTTCAAAGCGAACTCCCTGCCAGCTTTTTTAACAAGTTCATATTTTTTTTGATAGGCGTCACGGACAAAGCCTAGCGCTCCAGCGGGTACAAGCACTTCGCCCCCTATCTCCCAGGCAAAGTCTTTGCACAATGCCCTGAAATGATTGCTAATTTGATCAAAATTATCTTTCTCTGAAAAACCGCAAGTGGAGACGAGTACCGCTATCTGCTCCCTGGGCTTAAACCTTTTATGACGGCAATGCCCCTCTTTATCATTTATTATCAAAGGGTCAAACATGGAAAAACATCGATCCAGCACTGTTTTTACCGGAGCGCTAAAACCGCTTACATAAACCGGGCTGGCAAGTATTATTACATCAGCGTTTTCTATCTCAAACTTAAGCGTTTTCATGTCGTCATCAATAGCGCATTGTCCGGGAGTTTTGAACCAGCATGACATGCAGGCCTTACAATAGCTAATTTTCATTTGGTGTGGATAATATTTTTTTAGATGTACGGGATCAATTCCTTCTATAAATAAGTCTAAGATTTTTTCAGTAAAAGAATTTCTATTTGAAAAGCCGGATCTTGGCGAACCGGAGATAGCGATTACTTTTTTGGAAAACGGCATTAAAAACATCCTTTCCGGGAAATCTGTTGATAAGTTAAGGAGATGGTATTTTGCAAAGCTTCATATAAGCCCTTGAAAAAAAATAAACAGTTGGGAGTATTACCATTGATATTTTGCAAGCTTCTATATTAACCATACGTCCCCATATACTTTATTATTTATATATTCTTTCAAAAAAAGCTTTTTCCTTCATTTTGTATAATAATATCCAGGCAGGAATATATATTTTTATAATTAGAACTTTTTATTATTTTTAATTAAGTCTAATATCTTAGGCAGGAACAATAATAGTATGTGTTGAAATAATAGAATAATAGATAATAAAAAGCTATTTATGTTTTTTTCTGCTGGAACGGGAGGTGTATAAGCTTCTTGAATTGAACAATTATAGGTAGAACGGTAAGACGGGTATTGTTTTAACAGGCTTAATTCTTATTATTACCGCCTGCATAATACAATAATAATATGGCAAAACAGCAGCACGGATACCTCTATCAAGGTATGATGGGGGTGTCTTTATTTGCTTGATTTTTTAAAAAATTTCGAAGGAGGGCGAGGAATGACTGTAAGTAAATGGATGCATGTTGGGACAGTGCTAAAAATGAATGCCTTTAATTATCCTGATAAACTTGGCTGCCAGGACAAATACAAGAGTTTTACTTTTAAGGAATGGAATGAAAGGGCGTGCCGGTTTGCCAACGCTTTAGCTGGCGCGGGAGCAGGTTACGGTGAACGGGTAGCAATTCTCGCTTATAACCGGGTTGAATGGATGGAAATGTATGCAGGGTGTGCAAAGGGTGGGCAAATCGCCGTTCCTGTTATGTTTCGACTGGCTCCGGTTGACATTGAATATATTATAAATCACTCCGCATGTAAATTTTTTATTGTTGAAAAGCCTTTTATTGAGAGTGTTAACGGCATACGCGATAAACTTAAAACAATTCCCCAAGATAACTATATTTTCCTGGGAGAAGGAAAAGCACCTGACGGTTATATACACTATGAGGATTTTCTAAACCGGGGCAAACCCTCAGAACCTGAAGTGTTAGTAGACGCCAATGATCCCTGGACTATCATGTACACTTCCGGAACAACAGGCAAACCTAAAGGGGTTGTAAGAAATCACGAGAGTTACCTCGGCCAGTACTTTCTCAGCAATATGAACATGGGCGTAAGACCAACAGACAAACCCTTGCTGGTAATGCCAATGTGCCATGTTAACTCCATCTATTATTCATTTGCCTATACGTACGTTACCGCACCGGTGATGGTATATAATATGATAAGTTTTGATCCTGAGGATCTCTTAAAAACAATTTCCGAATTTAAAATTACTTTTACTTCCCTGGTTCCAACTCATTATATTATGATTCTGGCATTACCCGACGAGATCAAACAAAAATATGACGTTTCCAGTGTCAGACAGCTTCTTATCTCCTCTGCTCCGGCAAGAAAAGATTTAAAACTTGCCATTATGGACTACTTTAAATCCGTGGAACTCTGGGAGGCCTATGGCTCTACCGAAGCAGCCCTCGTAACGCTCCTCCGGCCTGAAGATCAATTAACACATCTCGGCTCCATAGGAAAAGAAATATTTGGTATAGACAGGATTAAGTTGTTGGACGAAAACGGGAAAGAAGTGCCCCAGGGAGAAGTGGGAGAGTTATATTCCAGATCTCCGGGAACCTTTCAAAGATATTGGAACGACCCCGAAAAAACCAAGGAAGTGTTTCTTGGAGAATGGTGTACAGCAGGCGATATGGGTAGAAGAGATGAAAATGGTTATTATTACCTTGTGGATAGAAAGAAAAATATGATCATTACCGGGGGTGAAAATGTCTACCCTTCCGAGGTAGAAAACATCATTGGAGCACATCCGGCAGTAAAAGACGTGGCAGTTATCGGAGTCCCGGATGAAAAATGGGGTGAATCAGTTACCGCAATTATAGTTTTACACGAGGGTTATCAACCAGGAGAGGAAATCAAAAAAGAAATTATGAACTTTACTAAGGGAAAAACTGCAGGATTTAAACGGCCTAAAGCGATACATATTATATCCGATGAAGAAATGCCCAGGACGGGTACAGGCAAAATACTGCACCGTATATTGCGAGAACGATTTGGTAAGAGCGAAACTAGCTAATAGAAAAACTTAGCGCAAACAGAAATGACTCTACCGGCCGCAAAGTTACGGTAGAGTCATTCTATTTGCTACGCCTATATTGTACTATAATTCACAATTGGCAGACTATAACGGGCACAAAAACTCGCCCGCCTTTAAGCGCTTTTCCTGCAATCAACTGATGTTCGTTTTACCAAAGTATTTTTCCCGCATCAAGGGCTTGTTTATTTTTCCCGTTACGTTTCGCAACACCTTGTCAAAAACGATTTTCTCAGGCCATTTATATTTGGCCAATCCCTGCTGAGAGCAAAATTGTATAACTTCCTCCTCGGTCATTGTTTCTCCCGGATATAACTGTACTATAGCCATGGCTATCTCCACCAACCTTTCATGGGGATAACCGATTACGGCCACATCGGCAATCTTAGAATTTCTACGCAAAACATCTTCAATCTCAACGGGAAAAATATTTTCTCCCCCCCTGATAATGAGATCTTTCTTTCTATCCGCAATATAAATATAGCCCTCCTCATCTACTCTTACCAAGTCACCGGTATAGAGCCAACCATCAACAACAATTTTATTTGTCAGATCAGGATTTTTAAAATATTCTTTCATATTTCTCGGGCCCTTCAGGAGCAGCTCCCCTACTTCACCAATGGGAACATCTTTTCCATTTTCGTCAACTACTCTTGTTTCTACATTAAAAGTGCCTTTACCAATTGACCCGGGCTTTTTTAATACATCTTCATCGTACAAGTTTATTGTACCCCCTCCGCCGCCTTCGGTAATGCCATAAATATTGCCTGTTTTAAAGGGAATATACTTTTTCATATCTTCAAACAGCGATGAAGGTACAGGCTGTGCTCCGATTACAATGCTTCCCGTAACATGTGAGAAATCATATTTGCTTATATCTATCTCACCTTTTTTTACGGCGTTTACGGTATCGGACATTGTAGGCACCGTAACCCAACCATTATTTACCTTTTCCTGACAAATGGTATCCAGCAGGTAGCGCGGATTGTTTAATTCTAGAAGGATAATAATCTTGCCGCCGGCCAGGTAGGAGGGAAATGAAAGGAAAAAACTACCGCTATGATAAAAGGGATGGGGGGCCAGATAAACAGTCTCGTGGCCTTCGCCATAAGTTAATGCATTACCTATACCTATCTGGTAAAGATTTTCATGCGCCTGACAAACAGGTTTGGGCGGGCCGGTGGTCCCCGAAGTAAACATCAGTTCAGCTGGATCTTCACCATCTACTTCTACCAAAACGTCTTCAGGAGAAGAATTTTCCATTATCTCGTCATAAGAAACCATATTATTCGGAATATTCTTGCCAATACAAATATATGAAATGACACTTTTTAACTCGTTTTCCACCGGCTGAACTTTAGGCAGAAAACCGTCCCCCAAGATAAAAACTTTTGGATTACACGCTTCAGCAGCATATTTGATATCCATGGATGCAAACCGGAAATTCAATGGTACGGCAACAGCGCCAACCCTTAAAATAGCATGAAAAGTTACAATCCATTCCAGGCTGTTCATCTGTAAATGGAGGATATAATCACCTTTTTGGACTCCGAGTTCTTTTTGTAGATAATTTGCCACTTTATTGGTTTGTTCGTTAAAATCTTTCCAGGTCAAAAAACGCCTCTGACCTTTTGATGGTGTTAGTTCAACAAGAAACTCCTGTTGGGGGTATTTCTTCGCATTTATAATACCATAATATGAAAAATTCACTGATAATCGCCTCCTTAATGATCAATCAATAAAAAAACTCGCCTTCTTTTTTACACACGCCATCTAGGAAAAACAACACAATGGAAATTCAAAATCGATAGAAAAAATTTCGACGAATAATAGACGAAGATAATGAGGAGAATTTCTTTTGATTAGGACGTTTAGCTGAGCGGCTTTTAATGGAGGTATCGCATCTAAGTTGTTTCCAAAGTCGGGAAACAACCCCTTAAAAAATCTGAGATTGTCTCCCGACGCATGCAGTTTTTTTCGAAGAAACATAAGTGTTCTTTAAATTTATCCCCTAAGAATTAGCTATACAAATCAGTTCGGTTTCAACTCGGTTGTATTTGTCTGCCTACCCTAAAAGCTTTCATATTTAATTCCACAAATCTTTCCGGAACCATACGTTTAATAACATTAAGCCAGGCGTTCTCTTCGCCGCCGACCAAACCGGAAAGAACTCCCAGTAAAACTACACCAACCACCGCAGGGTTGCCAAGGTCTTTAGCTATTTCCGTGGCGTTAACCCAGAAAACCCTGGAAGCAGCGCTTTTCAACAGGGAATCGATCTCCTCTTCCTGGGGATAACTGGCTTTTCCCAGATTTACCGCCGGCGGCGGTATGCGATAACGGTTTACTATAACAACAGCATCTTTATTAACATAAGCCGGCCACCTTCCAGCTTCAAGCATTTCAAAGCCAAGCAAATAATCCGTATTACCCTGAATGGCCACGGGCGAATAGACCTTATCTCCCCATCGGATATGGCTCTCCACTGTCCCTCCACGCTGGGCCATTCCATGAATTTCCGCCTTTTTTACATCATAACCTAGCTCCAGGCCTACTTCCGCCAGTATATTGCTGGCCAGAATAGTACCCTGCCCGCCAACACCGGCCATCAAAAAATCTACTTTTTTCAATTGCCAGCCTCCTCTCTTAATAGATCAAGTTGTTGTTTAGCTTACTTCCTGAACAATAGCCCCTACAGGGCACACTTGAACACAAAGCCCACAGCCGTTGCAAAGTAATGGATCTATGCTGACATTATCTTCTTCCTGCATGAGAGGCGAGCACCCTAGATCAAGACAGGTACCGCAGTTGGTACATTCGTCGGGATCTACCCGCGGGGGGGTACGTTTTTCTTTAGTATATAAAACACACGGCCGCTTGGAGATTATCACCGAAGGCTTACCATTTTGAAGATGATCTTCCAGCACTTGTTCATATTTCTCCAAGTCATAGGGATCAACTACATCTACTAAACTAAAACCGATACTGCGCACCAGTTTCTCCAGATCTACTGCATTGGTTGTTTTTTTCTGCAAAGTGATTCCAGTTCCCGGATGCTGCTGATGCCCGGTCATAGCCGTTACGCTGTTATCTGCAATAATAATAGTGATATTACTTTCGTTATAAAGCACATTGATCAGCGGATGAATACCCGAATGAAAAAAAGTTGAATCCCCGATAACAGCTACCACACGGTCTTGTACCCCTGCCTTTGCGACTCCATGTGCCACGCCAATGCTTGCCCCCATACACCCGCAAGTATGCATTGCGCTAAGGGGAGGCGCAAAACCGAGGGTATAGCATCCAATATCACCGAGCACTAAAACACCGGCTTCCCTGAGAACATGAAACATACCTCGGTGGCCACAACCTGGGCAGAGTATTGGCGGCCTTACAGGAAGTTGAGTAACTGTGGATGTTGCCGCCGCTGCTTCCGCCTTAGCCGCCGGTGCGGTGATTAATCCGGCATTCAGAGCACATTGTTGAATCAGGGAAGGACTGAACTCCCCGATCATGGGGAAAACATCTTTCCCTTTTACCTCTATCCCCATAAGTCGGATATGTTCTTCAAAAAAGGGATCCAGCTCTTCAATTACCACCACGGTTTTTACCCTGGAAGCGAATTCTTGAATAAGCTTTTGCGGCAGCGGATAGACCATACCCAGCTTGAGAAAAGTGGCATTGGGAAATACCTCACGGGCATACTGATAAACCGAACCGGCTGCGACAATACCCAGCGACTCATCCCCCGGTTCTATGCGGTTAATGGGATGGGTTTCGGCATACGCTTCCAATTTTTTTATCTTTTGCTCTACCACCGGGTGACGAAGACGAGCGTTGGCAGGAACCATAACGTATTTTATAGGGTTGCGCTCATAAAACGGGGGAACCTCCGGCGGCGGAGGCGGGCCATCCTCAGAAATCTCCACCGGCGAAGAAGAATGAGATATGCGCGTAACGGTCCGTAACAGGACCGGAGTATCGAACTCCTCGCTCATCTCCAGGGCAATACCCATAAACTGTTTGCATTCTTCACTGTCGGACGGTTCAAGCATCGGCAGTTTGGCAAACTTTGCGTAATTTCGATTGTCCTGCTCATTTTGAGAGCTGTGCATGCCGGGATCATCAGCACAGGCGATGACAAGCCCGCCCTTCAAGCCGGTATACACGGCATAAAAAAGTGAATCTGCGGCTACGTTCAGCCCCACATGCTTCATTGAAACCAGAGCCCTGCTACCAGCATATGCAGCGCCAATTCCTACATCCAAAGCAACCTTTTCATTAGGCGCCCATTCAGCATGAACCCCCGGATATTTAGAAAAGTTTTCCATAATTTCTGTGCTAGGAGTACCGGGATAAGCGGCGCCTACACGCACCCCATTAAGATAAGCACCATAGGCTATTGCCTCGTTTCCTGTCATAAGTTTTTTCAATGTTATTATTCCTCCTTTCTTTTAGCGACTGAAACTTCATCGCGATGAAGCCAACTGTTCAAAAAACGGTTCCAACCTTGCCAAAATTTGGGCCTCGGAGAAAAAGCGCAGATCGGACATATCGGCGTCAAAAACCACCCCCGGGAGGCCGGTTCTCTCATTTAAAACGCTGCGTTTATCATACAGGCCCAGGGATGTTGGTTTACAGCTGCGGTTGGAGAAAAGAACAAAACCGTCAACACCGTACTTTTTGAAAAAGTTCATTTTTAACTGTAGCCTGTATTCAAAAGAGCGGTTCACAAATTCCTCGGTGTAGTTTTCCGCCAAACTTTCAAGAGGGCGCTCCAGGTCAAATGAGTATGCCCAGGAATGGGTATACTGGGAAACCGCAACCAGACAATTATGGGATGCAAACAGGTCGGAGAGCCAACGCAGTTTTGGCCAGAGAGGTATATGATCAAAGTATATTTTATAACGTTCGTTGGGTATAGCAGGAATTCCTTTATTTATCCTCTCATCGACTTCTTCTTTAAGCGCCCGGTAATAATTAACCGCTTCAGGCGTACCCCGCATAGTGACGATAGGAGCCATGTGAAAACAGGCATCGAAAAAGCCAAAAGGCGCGGGTTTCATGGCGGAGGTGTCGAGAACCTCGTTCCAGAGGCGGCAAGTTTCGTTGGAGAGACGTAAGACCTCGGCTAAGCGCCCGTAGTCGAAGGGCTCACCGGTGATCTCTTCCAGAAAGGAGATCATCTCCTTGAGCTGATCGACGTAGTAATCCGTAATAAGCTCCTCGGGCTGGTCCGGTATCTGAGGCGAATCGAGCAGGAAGTAAGGTACATTATAGTGCCTGCTGGCTGCTTCAAACCACTTTGGCAGAGTGCCGCACTGGGTGTTGCAGCAGAAGATTACGTCAGGCGCTAGTATTTCCCCTACAGGATGCTCGGTGGCGTAGACGTCGCCAATTCCGCAGCGGGCATAACCGCAGAGATCATGGGCGTATCCTTTGGCTTCGGCGTAGAGAGAAAGCTTATCTGCTACCTTTCGGGCTGAAGCGAGCGCACCAAAGTTTTCAGGATAATAAGGAAATATTCCCGCCGCATAAAGAATCTCTACCGGAAAGACTGCGGTCACCCAGGCAACCGGTATGCCTTTTTCTTTTGCGGTAGCTCCTTGAGCATAATAATTTCGCATCATCTCTTTCATCAGAGCGGCCGTTTTAAAGTTCTTTTTCTCGGACATTATTTTCCCCCCCAACCATTTCCATAAATGCGTGTATTCTTGTCTGCAATTGGCCCGGTGAAGTTTCTCCAAATTCAGTTTCGATACGCAAAGAAGGAATACCTGCTTGCTCCAATGCCTGGAGATTATCATAGTAGTCGTAGTTCTCCGGTTCACAGTATTTCAGATGAAGAAAGAGCACGCCCTGCGCTTTCTTCCGCTGAGCCTCTTTTACCAGGTTATACCTGCGCGGGTTTGAGGGTACATCGTAACCGGCAAAAGGGATTTTCTTTAACTGGCGGATTGCAAGAGATTCCAGCGGAGAAACGCCGGTTTCAGCAACATCGGCTTCAATGTAACGAAAACCGTTTTTAAGATCGTCCCCAACAACTGCTCCACCGCTTTCATCAAGGTAATCCAATATTTCCGGCAGATTAATAAATGTGCCGGAAAGGTATAACTTTGTTTTTTTAACAGGTTTTTTTGTTTTATCTTCCAGCGATTTTACCAGCTCGCTTAACAGGCGATTTAATTTTTCCCTCTCTATTACCATAGATGCTCCGAGTACAGTATAGAGGTCTTTATTACTGATGACATCCGGATTGCACTCGTGAAGATTGAATAGCTTACGCAGGAGGTTCCTGTTGCTGTTGTAAAGCCGAATACTTCGTATTAGCTCTTCCTCAGAGATATCCTTACCCCTGTAGTCGCCAAGGCCCCGCTTTATTCTCTCCAGTTCCCCGAGGAGGTATTTTTTAGCGCTAGGACGCTCAACTTGCATTGGCAAGCGGTAGTTGCCCATATAAGGAAGTGGCCGGTTGTGTTTCCAAATGCCGGAAACCATGCGAATAGAATCACATGTAAGCGGTACAATCAGCCCGTCTAAAAAATCCAGTTTTCCGTTCAGAGCCAGGGCCAGGGAGTTACGGACGTAAGAACAGGACCAGGATTGCAGGTGGACTTCCGCCCGGTCCATCCTGACACTGCCACCGCAAATACCGAAGGGGAAAAAACCCGCCGCATGAATTAACTCTTCGGGAACATCGGTCAGCAAAAAACCAATGACTTTGCCGCCCGTTCTTTGTTTCCACTCCTGGACCTGCCTGCCGGGATTTGCAGATGCCTGTTTAATGACTTCTAATACTTCTATGCCCACTTCTTTTCTCCTTTCTGCAGCTAAAATATTTTTTTATCTGATCGCGGCACAAACTCAAAGCATACTTAGAGAAATACCCGTTGCCAAATATTATGCGAGATTTGGTTCAAATTCCGGAGCAATATTACTTAAAGGCTCGTTTTTTAAAAAACGATCGATATTATCTACAAACATACCGCCGAACCGGGCAGCATACATATCTGTCCAGCTGGAAACATGCGGCGTAATTAATATATTAGGCGTATCCCACAATTCATCTTCTGGGGGCAGATAGGATGGCAGCGGATTTTTTATCCACTGCGTATCGTTAGCTGCTCCGGCGATCCACCCCTCCCGCAAGGCTTTCATTAAGGCATCTTTTATCACCAACGAGCCGCGCGCACAATTAATCAGATAGGCCGTCTCTTTCATCAACCTAAATCGTTCTTCATTCATCATACCCAGAGTTTCCGGAGTTTCAGGACATGAAAGAACAAGAAAATCCGCCTGTTTAATTACTTCGTTAACCTGACTATTTAAATACATTTCGTCTACATTGGGGACATCCATAAGACGAATATCCGTTCCGATCACACGCATATCGAAACCCTTTGCCCTTTTTGCAATTTGCCTCCCAATACCACCAAGGCCAATTATCCCCAGTGTTTTACCATAAAGTTCCTCACCGCGCACACGTACAAATTTCTTCTCTTTTTGATTATCCCAGATCTGATAATATTTTTTTGTCAAATTTAACATAAGCCCAATGGTAAATTCCGCCACGGGTATTCCTGATCCCCCGGGCAAATGTAATAACGGAACGTGTTTAGGCATTTTGCCCCATTTAATAAAGTGTTCATAACCTGAACTGAACGTCATGACCCACTGCAGGTCCTTCATCTGTGGAATTTTTTCAACTATCATTCCCGTGCCTATAATATGCGTATCCAAAACATCATCACTTAGTGTTGAACCGTCTTGTGATAAACGGATACGAATTTCTCCTCCAGCAACCTTTTCTGGAAAACGTTCCCTTATCAGTTTTTCATATTCATCAGGGGTACCCAGCCCGGGTTGCAAAACCACCAGGATATTGAGGGGATTAAAACTGCTCATAATAAAAAGACACCTCCACAAAATTATAATGCATCTTCCTTCTCGGAAGCAATCCATACTGCCGTATTGCCTTAAAAAGAAAACGACAGGGCTGATTACATTTTGTACAGGCATCCGTACTACCATACTTCAACAAAAAAATGTATTTTTAAAACCCCAAAAAACTGATTTTTTAAAGCGCAGGATGTAAGCTGGATACAAAAGCTCCTTTAGACGGTTCTTAATATTGAGTCATATTATAATAGGAAGACGATTTAGTTTATTAGTAATTATCTGAATTATTTATAGCCATACCCCCTTCTTAAAAAATTATGAAAGCCCTTGCACTAATTATCTTATTCCACGGTTACAAAAGATTTCCTGCAAGGACGCAAAAATGTGTAAAAAATTTTTATATTTTTTAATCATATCTATCTATATCATGTTCTTATCTATATCATGTTCTTAATCATGTTCTTAAAAAACTATCCCTTACAAGTTTAAGAGCGTTAAAGCCGTGCCCCCCAAAATACGCTCTTTCACTTTTTCACTAAGAGGCAATTGCCTTATATCATGGACATTTTGTTTAATTTCTTTTACTCCCGGCCAATCAGAACCGAATATTACCTTATGCCCAATTTTTTCGAGTTCGGGAAAATAATGCATTAATTTACGGGGAGGCAAGCCGGCTATCTCCACGTAAACGTTGGCATGTAATTTTGCAAGGAAATATGCCCGATCGTACCAGAACCCCCTGCCGCCATGAACGAGGACGATCTTCATTTTCGGAAAATCAACTGCTACATCGTCGAGATAAAGGGGATCTCCATATTTAAGCCTCGCTCCCTCAAAAACTGAAGAACCAGTATGAAACATAACCGGAATTTGTAATTCTTCTGCCCGGCTATAAAGCGGATATAAAGAAGCATCGTTCGGATAAAAATGCTGATAGGTGGGATACATTTTTAATCCTCGAAAGCCTTCTTCAACCAAGCGCTGCAACTCTTTAGCCATATTAACCGTAGTAAAGGGGTTTATGCTAGCGAATGGGATCAGCATTTCCTGCCCGTGGCAAAACTCAAGCACGTATTCATTAGTGCATACTCCCGTAACCGCATGACTGAGCTCCGCCAGGACAACCCCGTAATCAATACCGCTTGTTTTTAAGTATTGAACAAAATAATTCGGATCACGAAATGATGCGTAAAATTCTTCCCATTTCTTTTCCGCATGTATGGTCTTTATCCAATTAAGAGTACTTTCCCCGTAATATTCATAATGTACGGGATGAAGATGAAAATCAATTACGGGAGAACCCATTCGCCAAACCCCTTTTGTTTATTTATTTTCATTTGCGAAGCATTCTCATAAACTATTACTAACTAAAGGAATCAATCACGAATAAATTGATAACTAACTTGCCCGTTGGGAAGGGATACAGCCTGGATTTTAACTTCCATACCTACTTTTATTTGTTCTTCGGGTATCTCCTTACTAAAACGGCCAAATACTTTAACTTCACCAAAATCAGCCAGTGCCAGTATATAAGGCACATCTGACTCGAAGCCAGTTGGACCATAATTTACTTTGGTAAAACTAATAATCTTTCCATTGCCTTCAACTTTAACCCAATCCATATCGCTTTCCAGGCACGAGCTACAGTCCGCCTGCGGTGGAAAAAATACACGGCCGCACTTCCGGCATTTGGTAGCTCGTATTTCGTCTTTAACCAGATATTCAACGAAAGCATCTGTTTTGGTTTGAGATGTAAAACTTACATGTCCAAATTTTTCAAAACCCATTTTTCTACCTCCCCAAAATGGCCACATTGCCGTATATTCCAACACCGCCAATATTATGTACAAGACCGATCTCTGCACCCGGCACCTGTATATCGCCAGCCTCTCCGCGTAACTGCAAGACAATGGTGCGTACCTGTGAGCCGCCTGTAGCCCCAATGGGATGGCCTTTAGACAAAAGCCCGCCGTCCACATTAACGGGGATCTTTCCTTCCAAATAAGTCTCCCCTTCCCTGATCAATTCAGCCCCTTTACCGGGCTCGGCAAAACCAAGGTTCTCGTAGGCCATCATTTCTGCAATGGTAAAACAATCGTGAACTTCGGCTACGTCAATATCCTGAGGACCTACACCAGCCATCTCATAAGCCTCTTTAGCAGCCACTCGTGCACAATTAAGCCCGTCTAATGCATCCCTGCCCGTCATCGTCAGAGAAGCGGTTCCCGATCCCAGGCCCAAAATCCATACCGGTTTTTTAGATATTTCCTTCGCTCTATCCGCACTGGCCAGAATCATACAGGAAGAACCGTCCGCATTAGCACAGCAATCAAATTTTTTTAATGGACTGGCGATGTATTCGGAATTCAAGCATTGCTCCAGGGTAAGCTGCTTGCGGTAGACCGCCCTTTCATTTAGTGTACCGTATTTGGTGGCCTTAACCCTAATTAACGCAAGATCTTCTTCCGTAGTGCCGTACCTGGCAAAATGTGCGCGGGCATGCATTGCATAATAGGCAGGCATCATTGTTCCAAAGGGTGATTCCCACATAATATCCGCCCCGCGCCCCATGCGTTCCTGGGAATCAGCAGAAGTTATTTCTGACATCTTTTGAAAACCCAGCACAACGACAATATCGTGAAGCCCTGATTTTATCAGTGCATAACCAACCCTTAACCCGCTGGTACTTGAAGAACAAACTGATTCCAGTGCAAAAGTAGGCTGCGGGTTTAAGCCGAGATATTCGGCCATAAGGCCGGCAGGGCTGCGTTGCTTATCGTATTCCGGTGCTGAGCAAATTATTGAAGCGCTAACATCGCTGTTCGTTATTCCCGCATCCTTCATCGCTTCACTGTAAGCTTCAAAAGCCAATTCCCTAATCGAACCCTCATAATTTCTCACAAAAGTACTCTGGCCTACCCCAATAATGGCCACATCTTTTGGCATGTTTTTTCCTCCCCCCAAGTATATTCTCCTTTAAAGCATAATCATTCCGCCATCGATACAAATCGTCTGGCCGGTTATAAAGCTGGATTCATCCGAAGCCAAAAAGACAACCGCAGGCGCTATTTCTTCCGGTTTTGCAAAACGTCCCAAAGGAATACGTTCTAAATATTTTTCCTTAAATTTTGGATCGTGGGCAATTTTTTGCGTCATATCAGTTTCAGCCATCGGTGAAATTGTATTCACCCGTATCGAATATCTGGCCAGTTCTCTGGCGGCAGACTTGGATAATGCGTAAATGCCTCCCTTGGCCGCGGTATAGTTCGCCTGTCCAATTGTGCCATTTAACCCGGCTGAAGAAGTAACGTTAATGATTGACCCGGACCTCTGCTCCATCATCGGTTTTGACACCGCCTGAATACAGTAAAAGGTACCGCTGAGATTAATCCGGATAACATCTTCCCACTGTTCCTGCGTTGTATTCCACAGCATTACCGGTTTACTTATGCCGGCGTTGTTAAAAAGTACATCTATCCGTCCAAAATAATCCAGAGCCTCGTCAACCATTTCAAAAACTTGTTCCCTGTCTCCAACGTCTACCTGCTTTACAAAAACCCGGCGGCCAAGATTTTTAACCTCTTGGACCAGCGGAGAATCAGTTTGGATGCTTCGACTAACCAGCACCAAATCGGCACCTTCCCTGGCCAGCGCCAGAGCTACCGACTCGCCGATACCTTTACGAGCCCCGGTTACAATAATAACCTTATCTTTTAATCGCATATAATCACCTCACATATTTTCTAGAATAATAAAAGTTATCGGCTAAACGCAAAAAAACGAAAGCATTTAAAAGAGGATCAAATACACTTGCTTTGGCGATAAACCCTTTCCAAGCCGAAATAAGACGATTAGTAACAGCTTCCCCTCCTTTCCACTTTCAGCAATCAGTTCCCTCTTGATTCTTTGCTGGATAATTTTTACCAGATTCACCAAATATCTCCTTCACTAATAAGCAGCAAGGAAGTTCTACAAAAACAATTAATATTTTTATTTTCGCCAAAGGGCTGAAAAAATCCTTCTTTTCTTCAACAGTTGTTTAAACGGTAATTATAATCTTAATAATCCTAGCACTTAATAATCCTAGCAAAGAAAAAGCTACAGGATTATAAACTGCAGCTTCAAATTTCAAAAAAGCTTATCTTCACTTTTCACTAAAATAATCATACGATTACGTCTTCAATATCCAGCTGGACGAGTCCTTGAAAACATCGAGGTGGCAGCTTGATATACACACCGGTAGCGTAATCCATGTACCGGGCCCTTTCCTCGGTTATCTTTCCCGCATCTTTGGCCGGCACACCTATGTACAATCTTCGCGGGGGAATTATTGTTCCGGCAATTACAACAGCGCCTGCCCCTATACAGCTACCCGCCCCAATTTTAACATTATCCATAATAATAGCGCCCATTCCTACTTCAACATGTTCCTCAAGAAAGGGCCCATGTAAAATGGAACCGTGCCCTATATGACTCCTTTCAGACAGCAAGGTTGTCGCATTAGGTGCGGAATGAATAATGCAATTTTCCTGGATGTTGGAATTTGCGCCAACAATAACCGATCCCCAGTCTCCCCGAATTCTAGCTCCCGGGCCGATATAACAACCTTCTCCGATAACGACATCTCCAATAATCGTTGCTTCGGGATAAACAAAAGCACTGGAAGCAATTTTTGGCCTTTTCCCTTCAAAAGCATAAACCGGCATTGTTGTTACACCCTTTCCTGATTAATAGTTAATAATTAGGATAGGGGGCGGCTTTTAG